>JBBJMB010000012.1:0-25762 GCA_037719755.1 Pyrinomonadaceae bacterium | reverse complement strand
TTCTTCCACATCTGATTGATCCGGCGTCGGATTGTCGCCCGCGAAGCTTTCTTCGCCGCTGTCATTGACATCTTCCCAATTGGCATCCACATCGCCGCCTGAATCCTTTGGCGACGCGGCCGTGTTGTTGCGCAAGCGGTCGATTAGTATCTGAGGATCCTTTGGCGCGCGGGCGATTTCCTCTTCCATGAATTCCTCTATCTCCGGGGTCGGCACGTAATCCGTGGCCCCGAGCGGATCAACAACTTCGCCTCTTTTCTTCGGCATCCGTTATCCTCCTTGAAGTAAAATCACCCGCACAAGTCACGCGAGACGTTTCGCTTGTTGGTGTGTTTTCGGCCACTATAACAAATGGTTTTAAAGCTCGGCAAATCTCGCAACCTGATCGCCGTCACTCATTCACGAATCCCGCCAAATAGCCCGCCTTGACGCGCCCGCACGCGCGCACTTAAACTTGAGCTAAAGTTTTAATCACGAGTAATTTTCCTGTTCCCGACCGCTAACACTAACCTTGTCGGGCATCCGTCGAAGCGCCCCCACAGGTTTATCGAGAGTCGGTCGGGCGCAAGTTGCGACGTTTGACAATTGCCGTCATCCTTTAAAATTTTATGACTCACAATCTCTTTAACACGCGACAAACGTTCCAGCTGACCGGGGACGAAACCGGCGCCTATTACTCGCTGCCTCAACTCGAACGCGAAGGCATTGGCCCCATCTCCACGCTTCCCGTTTCGATCCGCATTGTGCTTGAATCCGTGTTGCGCAACTTCGACGGCAAGACAATCGAGGAGGAAGATGTGCGCACGTTGGCCAACTGGGAGCCGAACGTCGAAAGAAGCGGTGAGATTCCGTTCGTGGTGGCGCGCGTGCTGCTGCAAGACTTCACGGGCGTGCCGCTGTTGGTGGATCTCGCGGCGATGCGCTCGGCGGTGGCGCGCATCGGCAAAGATCCGCAGATGATCGAGCCGCTGGTGCCCGTCGATTTGGTGATCGACCACTCCGTGCAAGTGGATTTCGCGTCAACCGCCGACGCGTTTCAGCTCAACATGGAGATGGAGTTTAAGCGCAATCAATCTCGCTACCAATTTCTGAAGTGGGGCACGCAGGCTTTTCAGAGCTTCACCGTGGTGCCGCCGGGCATAGGCATCTGTCATCAAGTTAATCTGAGTTTCTCGCCAAAGGAGTGTTGGAAAAGACGGAGTTTATTACCCGGACACGCTCGTCGGCACCGATTCGCACACGACGATGATCAACGGGCTCGGGATCGTCGGCTGGGGCGTCGGCGGCATCGAAGCCGAGGCCGGCATGCTCGGCCAGCCAGTTTATTTCTGACGCCCGACGTGGTCGGAGTGCATTTGAGCGGATCTTTGCGCGAAGGCGTGACGGCCACCGACTTGTGCTGCGCATCACGGAGATGCTGCGCAAAGCGAAAGTGGTCGGCAAGTTTGTGGAGTTTCACGGCGAAGGCGCCGCTTCGCTGCCGGTGACGGATCGCGCCACCATCGGAAACATGGCCCCTGAGTACGGCGCCACGATGGGCTTCTTTCCCGTGGATGAGCAGACCTGCAATTATCTCATGGCCACCGGGCGCACAGACGAGCAAGTTGACGCGGTGCGCAATTACTTCCAGGCGCAGGGCATGTTCGGCATTCCGCGCAAAGGTGAGTGCAATTACAGCACGCTGCTCGAACTAAACCTCGCCGAAGTCGAGCCAAGCGTCCGGCCCGCGACGCCCGCAGGATCGCATAGAGCTCACCCACTCAAAGAGCGGTTCACGGATCTTTTAGGAGCCCGCTTCCGAGAACGGCTATAACAAATTCGGCGAAGACTTAACGAACCGCTTTACCACGAAAATCGGATTGCGTCGTTTGCACCAACAGATCAGCGGAGGCGGCGCGCAAGAACAGGAAACAGTGCCGGAATCAGTGCCGGGCAATGACGGCAGCCAAAGCGAAAAAACACCAGCACTTGACTGAGACGGAAATGATGAACAACCGTCCCACGCCGAGCCGCATGGTGGACATTAGTCCGCTCGAGCGCATGCGGAATGTGCTGCCCGAGGAGTTTCCGAAAGCTACGGTTGAGCTTGGTCACGGTGATGTGGTGATTGCGGCGATCACTTCATGCACCAACACCTCCAACCCGAGCGTGATGCTTGCCGCCGGCCTCGTCGCGAAAAAGGCGGCGGAGCGCGGTTTAAGTGTCAACCCGGCGGTCAAAGCGTCGCTCGCGCCTGGCTCGCGCGTGGTTACCGAGTATCTCGCAAAAGCCGGTGTGCAGCCTTACTTGAATCAACTCGGCTTTAATCTGGTCGGTTACGGCTGCACGACTTGCATAGGCAACTCAGGGCCGCTTGATCCGCGCATCGAAGAAGTGGTGAACGATAACGATTTGGTGGTCGCGAGCGTGCTTTCCGGCAATCGAAACTTTGAGGCCCGCGTTCACCAAAGCGTTAAAGCCAATTTCCTGATGAGCCCGCCGCTGGTCGTTGCTTTCGCGCTGGCCGGGCGCATCAACATAGATTTATCCAGGGAGCCGCTGGGCACTGGCGAAAACGGCGAAGACGTTTATCTGCGCGATATTTGGCCGACGATTGCTGAGGTGGGCGAATTGATGAGCCAGGCGTTTGACCCCGACACTTACCGCCGATTGTACAGCGACTTCGCCGAGCAGAATCCGCTTTGGAACGAGATTCCGACCACCGCCGGTCAGGCCTACGAGTGGGATTCAAGTTCGACTTACATTCAAGAGCCTCCGTACTTCGAGAAGTTCGGCATGGAGCCGGACGGATGTGCAACATCAAAAGCGCTCGTCCGCTCGCGATCTTCGGCGACTCGGTGACGACCGACCACATCAGCCCGGCCGGCGCCATTAAACCGAGCTCACCGGCCGGGCTTTATCTGCAAGAGCATAGCGTCGCCGTAGAGGACTTTAACTCCTACGGCTCCAGGCGCGGCAACCACCAGATAATGGTGCGCGGCACTTTCGCGAACGTGCGCATCAAGAACTTGATGGTGCCGGGCACTGAAGGCGGCACGACCGTTCACCAGCCCCACGGCGACCGCATGTCGATCTACGATGCCTCGGTCAAGTACCAAGCGGCGGGCGTGCCGCTGGTGGTCATCGCGGGACAGGAGTACGGCACCGGCAGCTCGCGCGATTGGGCGGCGAAGGGCACACGGTTGCTCGGCGTCAAAGCCGTGATCGCGGAGAGCTTTGAGCGCATTCACCGCAGCAATCTGGTCGGCATGGGCGTGCTGCCTTGCCAGTTCAAAGAAGGCACAAATGCGAAGACGCTGAATCTGGACGGATCTGAGATTTTCGACCTGGTCGGCCTCGAAGACAGTGGCGTGCGCCCGCGACAAGACGTGACGCTGCGTATCCACCGCGCGAGCGGCGAAACGGATGATGTGCCGGTCACGCTACGCATCGACACGCCGATTGAGATTGACTATTACCTGCACGGCGGCATCCTGCCCTTTGTGCTGCGACAGCTCATCAGAGTAGAAAGGTGAATTGTCTTCTCTGTGCCGCTCTGTGTCTTTTCTCTGTGCTTCTCTGCGTTTAAGTAGGACATACCTAAACACAGAGCGGCACGGAGAAAGAACACAGAGAGAGAGAGAGAGAGACACAGAGGAAGATTAATATTTAAGGCAGAAACGACGCCCGGCGGTCCGCTTTGCCGATGCGCATGTTGATCAGCCACCACAGGGCGGGCCAGGCGAGCGCTCTGGGCGCGAGGTGTTCTGTGATCGCGAGCGCCCTTTCTTGACGCCCGTCTTCGGTTTCGAGCATCGCTTCGCTCAAGAAACGAAGGTAAAAGAAGCTGCTGTCGATCACCTTCTTTTGATTGACGGTGAGAATTGTACGGGCGCCGGGCGTTTCAAAGCGCATTTGGCGAGGATAACTGAGCCCGAAAATGTTGCGCCGGCGGTCGCTCTCCTGTAGATCAGCTTGCCGTATGTCAAGCGCGTTATTGCTAACCGTAAAAAGTCTTGAAGCGAGGACGGCGGCATCCTTTTCCCCGAAACGGTAGAAGACCGCGGTCGCGGAAGGAAAGTGCGCTCGGCCCCATTGCCATGAATCCACGGCGCGCGGGATCCATCGCCGGTCGCGATTGTGGTCGTGATAGCCGAGGCCAGCGAAGCGCTGCACAAATCTTCCGCCGCCGCCTTTTTCAATCACGGAGATTGTTCCCGCCACATCACACCGCGGAGCCACCAGATTCCAATCATGAGCGCCGGCATCCTCGACGCGCGATTGATTTTGCGTTGGCAGTAAATCGCCCTCGATCACTCGCCAAACAAGCTCGGCTTCGAGCGCGCGCCCGCGCCGCAGCGGTTGAGCGAGCGATAACACGTAGCAGTTGTTTCCGTGCTCATCCGCGCGCAGCTCAAAACTGTTGCGCCCGATGCGACAGGCCGGACGATCAATTGAGGCGGCGAAACTCTGGGGGTCATATTCAGCGACCACTCGCAGTCGCGGCCGCCCGTCGCGATAGTGGCAGATGGAGATGGCGGGGAAGTCCGCGGGGCGGGGCGCTGCTCTGCGCGCGGTGCCTCCGCGCAGATGCCTTCGGACGGCACGGTTGTAAGCGGGAGAGAAGAGAAAACCCGCCAGAAAAATAATCACCAGCGTGTCGCGCCCGTCGTCGCTGATGGCGTCAAAGTACCACCATTCGTAAGCGCCCGCCTCAGGGTCGGCGTGCCACACATCGTCGGCGATGTTTGAAGACGCGCGCATGCCGCCGGCACAAAAATCGGACGCTTGACGCACCGCTTGAGCTGTTGTTTGCACAACGCACAGCTTACAGCTTGAACGCGTTTTCGA
Organism: Pyrinomonadaceae bacterium; assembly: GCA_037719755.1. Lineage (GTDB taxonomy): Bacteria > Acidobacteriota > Blastocatellia > Pyrinomonadales > Pyrinomonadaceae > JBBJMB01. The sequence goes on along the minus strand of JBBJMB010000012.1, from coordinate 20,932 downwards.
GAAAGCATCGGCTTGGACATTTGTTCGGGGAGGGTGCTACATTACGCCGCAGTCACCTCGGCCGCCAACGCCCGCTCTGGTCCTCTGATTGGTAAAGGAGATAAAAAATCATGTCGTCAATTCAGCAAGCGCCCGTCTCAATTGAACCGCGCAAGCGTCAGCTTTTGATTGACGGGAAGTGGATGGATGCCGAATCAGGCAAAACTTTTACGACGCCGAACCCGGCCACCGGTGAAACGCTCGCCGAAGTGGCCGAAGCCGACAGGGCGGACATCGATAAGGCCGTCGCGGCCGCCCGCCGCGCTTACGAGGGACCGTGGTCACGCACCAGCGCGCGCGACCGGGGCCGCTTGCTCTACAAGCTCGCGCAATTGATCGAGCAAAACGCGCCGGAGCTGGCGGCGCTTGAGACCGCGGACAACGGCAAGCCGATTCGCGAATCGACTTATGTGGATCTGCCGCAGGTCGTCGAGAATTTTGAATACTTCGCGGGCATGGCCACCAAAATCGAAGGCGAAACGATTCCCGTTCCCGGCCAAATGTTTAATTACACTTTGCGCGAGCCGGTCGGCGTGTGCGGGCAAATCATTCCCTGGAATTTTCCGCTGCTGATGGCGGCCTGGAAATTGGCGCCGGCTTTGGCCGCCGGCAACACCGTGGTGCTCAAGCCAGCCGAGCAAACGCCGCTCACGGCGTTGGAACTCGGGCGGCTCATTCAAGAGGCGGGCTTTCCCGACGGCGTGGTGAACATCGTTCCCGGCTACGGCGAGACCGCGGGCGCGGCTCTGGCCGCTCACCCCGGCATAGATAAAGTCGCCTTCACCGGCTCGACCGAAGTCGGAAAGGTGATCGCCAGAGCGGCGGCCGACAATCTCACCAAAGTTTCGCTTGAGCTGGGCGGCAAAGCGCCGAACATCGTGTTCGCCGATGCGGACATAGAGATGGCCGTGAACGGCGCGATGATGAGCATTTTCTACAATCAGGGACAAGTGTGCTGCGCCGGGTCGCGCCTGTTTTTGTCTGAAGAAATCAAGGATGAGTTTCTCGATCGCTTCAAAGCCAAAGCCGAGCGCGTCGTCGTCGGCGACCCGATGGACAAAGCGACGCTGATGGGCCCGCAGGTCTCGGCCGAACAACTCAATCGCATTAAAAGTTACGTCGAGGTGGCGCGCGCCGAAGGCGCCACGGTGTTCTCCGGCGGCGCTTCGCCCGAGCTTGATGCGCCGTTTCAGGGCGGTTACTTCTTTTGTCCGACGATCTTCAGCGAAGTCGGTAACCACATGAAAGTCGCGCAAGAGGAGATTTTCGGCCCCGTCGCTTCGGTCATCACGTTCGCCAACGAAGACGACTTAGTGAAACAGGCCAATGACACCATCTACGGCTTGTCGGCCGGCATTTGGACGCGCGACATCACCCGCGCGCATCGCTTCGCCCGAGAGATTAAAGCCGGCGTCGTCTGGATCAATACTTTTAATGTTTTCAACGCGGCCTCGCCGTTCGGCGGCTATAAGCAATCCGGGTACGGGCGCGAAATGGGCCGCCACGCGATTGATCTCTACACGCAAATCAAAAGCGTGTGGGTCGATCTGTCGGGTAAGTCCATGGGTTGGTACGGAAAGTAAGACGACGCCTTTTTTTCTCTGTGTCTCTGTGTCTTCTCTCCGTGTTTCTCAGTGTTTAAGTTAGACCTACCTAAACACAGAGAGACACAGAGAGAGAGAAAAGACGCAGAGAACCGCAGAGAAAGAACCTACGACGAACCGCAATACTTAAAGTGTGTCGATACTTTGCCACAGTCTTGAGCGGCAATTCGTGGCGCTTCACGAACGCTCGTGCGCCCTTGTCAGCTTGATCCCCGGCGATAAGCTTTACTGGCAACCACGCGAGCCGGCGGGCCTTGCGCCCGCGTACTCGTGCGGCGAGCATGTTTTGCGGAGCGGCGCCGCCGTCGAACAAACGTGCGGCGGCATCTCCCCAATTTGTGGGATGATCCTTTTGAGTGGACGCTGCCGGAGTCGCTGCCAAGTCCGGCGCGCGTCGTAGCTTACCTCTCTGAGGTTGAGACGACTCGCGCCCGCACTTTCGCGATGTTCATGGATGACCGCGACCTCGGCCAAGAAATCATGGCCCCGTCAGGGCAAATGATGACTCTTTTCTCCGCGCTCATCGAAACGCTCGCCCGGGCCAGTCATTATCAGGGACGTGCTTATGCCACGTTTCGGTTGTTCTCCGAATCGCCTTTGCCTGATGCTTAGCCCGCGCGCGCTACAACTTCCGCCAGCGAACGATCAGTACGCGGCAGCGAAATTATCGCTTTTTATCTCCGGTGACGTTGAGGCTTCGACACGATGTACTGCCCAAACTGCGGACAACAACAAGCGTCAAGCGAGATTCGGTTTTGTTCTCATTGCGGCTTTCCGCTCGTCGGCGTCGCGCGCCTTTTAACTAGCGGCGGCAATTTGGCGGGCTTAACGACGAATGATGCGCCGGAGCAGCGTTTGTCTGCTCGCCAAAAAGGTTTGCGCCAAGGCGCGCTGCTTCTCTTTCTCGGATGTTTGCTTGCGCCGACCGCCGCCATCCTCCATTCACAATTGAACTTGCCGATCCTGTTTGTTCCCTTGTGCGGAATTTTGGGAATCTTCGGCGGTCTCTTGCGCATGCTTTACGCAGCTTTGTTTGAAGATAACTATGCCAACTCGGCCTCATCAGCTTTACCGCTCTCCGCCATGCCTGCGGCCGGAAGCAAAGGAAACTATCAAGTTCCGGGCGCGCGTGAAAGCACAGCTTTGCCGCCGTACTCGCCGCCGGCCTTTTCCGTTTCTGACGTGCGCGCAAAATCACGGCAGCACACCGCTGAGATGGCCGTCCCCGCGTCGCCGCCGGCGAGCGTCACGGAGAACACCACGCGGCTGCTCAAAGACCCGCCGGATGCTGATGCCAGCTAAACGCCTATTGAAACTCGAAGCCGGGTGAATCAACAATCAGCCAACCATGAAGCTACTGCTGCGCTCGCCGCGCGCTTGCGCGACGCGATTCGGCACCGCGGCCCCGTTTCGTTTCGCGATTGGATGGAGGCGGCTCTTTACGACGAGCGAGACGGCTACTACAGCCGCACGGGTCTCACCAGATGGGGACCGTCCGGCGACTACCGCACAAGCCCGGAACGCAGCCCACTGTTTGCCTCAACCTTTGCCCGTTACTTCGCCGAAGTTTACCGTCAGCTTGGCGCGCCAAAATATTTCACGATTTATGAAGCGGGAGCGGGCGCCGGCCATTTCGCGCACGTCGTGCTCGACACGCTGCGACAACAATACGCGCCCTTTTACCGCGCGGTTCGCTACATCATCGACGAGCGATCTCACGCGAGCCGCCAGCAGCTTGCGGCGCTACTTAAGCGAAGCGGCCACCAGCAGCGGGTTGAGTTCATGTCCGACAATGTCCGCGGTTTCTCGGTCGAGAGCGGCATCGTTTTCAGCAATGAATTGCTTGACGCTCTGCCCCTCCATCGCGTGCGCATGATCGGCGGCGTTTTGTGCGAGCAATTCGTTGATGTCGATGGCGCGGGCGAATTTATATGGGCCGACGGGGAGCCGAGCGATCCGCGACTCGCCGCGACGCTGGTGCGATGCGGCGTGGTGCTTTGTGAGGGCCAACAAGCGGAAATTAATTTGGCCGCAGAGGATTGGTTGAAGAAAATCGCCGGGATGTTGATGAACGGTTTCGTCATCACCGTTGATTATGGCGCCGAGGCGCCAGCGTTATGATCCCGCGCGACGCTTGGGCGGAACGCTGCGCTCGATTCGGCGACATGCGATCACCGAAAACGTGCTGGCCAGTCCCGGCGGCAAGACCTCACCTCGCACGTTAATTGGACGCAGTTGAAAGTTGCCGGTGAGGAAGCGCACTTGATGACGGTAAAACTTCAACGTCAAGATCAGTTTTTGTTGGACGCCGGCATCCTCGATCAATTGGAATCATTGACAGCAAACGCCGCGAATGATACGGAGGTGGCCGCCCTCAGACTGGGGGCGCGCAGGTTAATGATGCCCGACCGGATGGGCGCGAGCTTCAAGTTCTCGTACCGCAAAAGCGAAGAGTTCGCGCATCCGAGCGACCGCAGCCATAAATTTATGAGCGCAACGATGATCATCGTTCCGGGCGTCAACAATTCCGGACCAGAGCATTGGCAGTCGATTTGGCAACTGAAATATCCTCGCGCGCTGCGTGTCGAGCAAGACGATTGGGATTTACCTGAGCGAGATGCTTGGGTGGCCGGCCTGAGCCGCGCCGTCAACAGCGCGGATGGCGAATTGGTGCTCGTCGCGCACAGTCTGGGATGCCTCACCGTGGCACACTGGGCGCTCGGCGCAGAGCGGCCGATTAAGGGAGCTTTGCTTGTCGCCCCGGTCGACTTGGAGACGCCTGATTACCCGCCGGGAGTCGGATGCTTTACCCCAACTCCGATGAACAAGCTTTCGTTTCCGAGCACCGTGGTCGGATCTTCCGACGATGGGTATTGCAGCCTCGCGCGCAGCGAGGAGTTTGCGCGCGCCTGGGGAAGCAGGTTCGTTAACGCCGGGCCAAGCGGTCACATTAATGCTGCGGCCGGCCGCGGCGAGTGGCCCGAAGGCGAAGAGTTGTTAAGGGAATTACTTCAGCACGGAGAAAAAACTTGATCCCGTTAAATAATTGCCCCCGGCGCGAATTCTTAGCCGCGGCCGGCTTGATGGCGCTGCCTCAATCGCTAATGCGCGCGCAAACAAACGCATCCCGCAGTCTGCAAGAATTACTGCTTTATGTGGGCACTTACACCTCCGGCCGCAGTGAGGGGATTTACAGCTACCGCATGAATTTGTCTTCCGGGGCGTTAACGCGCGTAAGCGTCGCAAAAGGAATCGTCAATCCGTCGTTTTTGACCCTTGATTCTTCCGGGCGGCATCTTTACTGCGTTAACGAAGTGATGGACTTTGCGGGCCAATCGAGCGGCGCCGTCAGCTCGTTCGCCGTTGAGCGTAAATCGGGAGCGTTGACGTTTTTAAATCAACAACCTTCGCTTGGCGGCGCGCCGTGCTTTATCACCGTGGACGGCACAGGCGTTCGTCCTCGTCGCTAATTACATGGGCGGAAGCGTCGCTGTTTGCCGGTGCAAAAGGACGGCCGTCTTGGCGAGCACAAACATGATTCAGCACAAGGTTCAGGACCCAACGTCGAACGCCAGCAAGAGCCGCACGCGCATTCGATTGTCTGGACAAAGCCAACGCTTATGCCTTCGCCGCCGACCTCGGCCTCGACCAAATTCTCATCTACCGCTTTGACCGACGGCGCGGCCAACTCGCGCCGCACGACCCACCCGCGGCCCACGTTAAACCGGGCGCGGGGCCCCACGCTTTGCCTTTCACCCCAACAAATTCGCTTATGTGATCAACGAACTCGATTCGACGATGACGGCCTTTGCCTTTGACGCGCGGCGCGCCACCCTCAAGTTGCTGCACAGCGTCTCCACACTGCCGCCGAATTACGCGGGCGAAAACTCTTGCGCCGATCTGCACATCTCGCCGTCGGGCAAATTTCTCTACGGCTCAAACAGAGGACACGAGAGCATCGTCGTTTTCGCCATCGATCAGAGAAGCGGGCGCTTAACTTTTGTGCAGCACGAATCGACGCGTGGCAAGACGCCGCGCAATTTCGCTATCGACCCGACCGGAACTTTTCTGCTGGCGGCGAATCAGGACTCAGACTCAATCGTAGTGTTTCGCATAGATGCTGCGAAGGGCCGGTTGACGCCAACCGGGCAAGCTGCGGAAGTGCCTGCCCCGGTCTGCCTGAAGCTGCTGTGAACTGGCGCGCTCCGCGCTCGCACGGTGATACGGATGATAAAGCTCTTGCCTGGAGAAAGCGTAAGTCATTTTCAGTAACTACTGCAGGCCGCTTCGCCTGAGCCTGCTCGAGCAGGCGACAGAGTGTGAGCCACGGATCGTGCCTGTGGCTATAGAGCGACATCGTGAGAGCCCGCGCGAGCGCGATAGAGCGGTCGGGCGCGAGAGGGCAGCAGATCCGCATCAACTCTTCTGCCGCCTGCTCGGAGCAGGCTCGACATGAGTGGCGTGGCGCGACACCACAGGCTAATGCCTGTGGCTCACACTCTGTCGCCTGCTCGGAGCAGGCCGCAGAACAGCCCGACGTGGAGGCCACCAACGGCGTGATTCACATTATCGATAGCGTGCTGTTGCCGCCCGCCGCCACCGCCGCCGGCATGTAATACATTAATCAAGGCAAAGGATAGTTGTCTCTTTGACAGCTGAAACGAAGCGGGCCGGTGAAGGCACACTATGTGTCGTCACCGGCCCGCTTTAAAATTCATTCCGATCAAGCGATCCGCGCTAAAAAAGCTCGAATTTGACGGTCAGATATTTTTTGGGATTCTGCCGAAAATCGTAAAGCAGTTTCACGCTTTCAGACGAAAGTTGGTTCACGTTTGAGTAAAGCTGATCATCGGTTATCAGCTTGCCCAGAGTGCCTTCGCCGCGCTGAGCCGCGGCCACGACGCCGTCCACTCTTTCGGCCGTCGTGTTAAAGCGCGCAATTGCGGAGCGCGCATCGTTGTAAATCGTTTCATCCGCCAAAAGCTTTCCGAGCGTTCCGCGGCCCGCGCGGATGTCAACGATGATGGTGTTGATATCTTCGGCCGAGCGGCTGAGGCTCGAGATGGTGGCGCGAGTTTCTTCGTAGAGGCGTTCGTCCGTAAAGAGCTTTCCGGCCGTGCCGCGACCCCGGCGCAAATCCTCGGCGATGGATTGCAGCTGCCCGACCGTGGTGTTCAAACTGTCGTAGAGGGCAGGGTCGTTGATAAACTTGCCCGCTGAGCCCTGACCGGAGCGAACCTGGCTCGTCACGCCTTGCACGTCGCGCAGCGTCGCGTTCAGGTTATTGTAGAAAGCCTCATCGTTTAGAAAGCGCCCGATTGAGCCTTCCCCCTCGTTGATTTTGCGCACAATCTCGTCGACTTGATCGGAGATTTTATTGAGCTGCGTCACAAAGTCGTTGCTGCTGGCCGTCAATTCAGCAAAATCACCCGTGCCCGTCGCCGTAATTAAAAGGTCGTTTTCCTGGATGGGATCTGCGAGAGATGTGCCGGGGGTGATGTTCACCAGCTTGTCGCTGCCGAGCAGGCTGGGCGAGCCGAGTTGCGCTTGAGAGTTTTTGCGAATGCGCTCTTGCGCGGGACGCCCGTCGATCTGGTCATCGATTTTCAATTGCACTTCGATTTTCATCGCGTTCGGATCGTCGGAGGGTTGAAGCAGCGAAACGTTCTCAACTTCTCCGACGCGCACGCCCGCGAGTCGCACCTCTGCGCCGGGCCGTACTCCGTCGGCGCTGGCAAATCTCGCCCGGAGCGTCAGCTTACGCGCGAAAAGCGAAATGTCGCCCGAAGCGTTGAGCAGCAAAAAGATCAGCGCGGCGATCGACACCACCACCACCAGCCCGACGCGCACTTCACGCAAACCAACAGTTTTTTTATTTCTCACCATGGTTTTGAACGATGAACTCGGAACGATGAACGATGAACGTCAGGAGGAAAGAATTAAATCTTTCTGTTCTGAACTTCATCGTTCATCGTTCCGCGTTCATCGTTTCCTCTACCTTCCCCGCAAAAAGCGGCGGATGTATGGGTCTTCGGACTTGAACAAGGTTTCGTCGGAGCCGCTAAAAATCAGTTGGCCGTCGCGGATCATTAAGATTTTGGTGTTGATTAAGCAGATGCGCTCGCCTTCGTCTTCGAAGATGATCTCGCCGGCTTCGTTGACGACCGCGTACTCGGAGGTCAGATACTCGACGTTGTTCATCTCGTGCGTGACGAACATAGAGGAGACATCCTCCAGATCGCGCAGCTTAATGGCGAGCTCGCAAATGGTGCGGGCGGTGGGCGGATCGAGGCCGGCCGTGGGTTCGTCAAAAAGGACGATTTTAGGCCCGCCGACGAGGGCGCGCGCGATGCCGACGCGACGACGCATGCCGCCGGAAAGCTCAATCGGCATCTGGTCTATGGCATCTTCGAGATCAACGAATCGCAGCATGCGGCGCACTTCTTGTTCAACTTCATCTTCGGCGACGCCTTGTTCGTGCAGGCGATAGGCGACGTTGTCGTAGACGGAGAGCGAATCGAACAGGGCGCCTTCCTGAAAGATCATGCCGATTTTTTTGCGCACCGTCGACATCTCGTATTCCGTGAAGTCGGTGATGTCATCGCCGTCGACCAAGATCTGACCTTCGTCAGGCTTAAGCAATCCGAGCACCAGCTTGATGGTCGTAGACTTGCCGCCCCCGGAACCCCCGAGGATGATTTTCGTTTCTCCCTTCATCACCTTGAAGCTGAGGCCATCGAGCACCTTGCGGTCGTCGAAAGACAAATGCACGTTGCGAAATTCGATGGCCGGAATCTCGCGCTCGTGTTGCGGCGCCTGCGGAGAGCCTTCAAGATCGACAACTCCGCTGTCCGCCACCCGGTCTCCCGGGCCGGGCAGAGATGCTTCGGTTTCAGTAGTGACCATAATCTGAAAAGCTCTGCCTTCAGTAACTTTGATTAAAGATAACCTGAAGCGCTTTGGTAATAAAGAAATCGGAGACGATCACAACAATTGATGACATCACTACGGCGGTCGTCGTCGCCCGGCCGACTCCGACCGTACCGCCGGACGTGCCGAGGCTTGCCGGCTGGGAGATAACGCCGATGAACAGCCCGAAGAAAACGATTTCACCATTCCGCCAAAAATGTCGTTTGACGACAACCCCTGCCAGACCGACGAAAACGTGCTGCCGGCGATCTTGTAAAGACCGGTCGAAACCGCCCAGCCGCCGCAGATGCCCACAATGTCTGCGATCAGCGTCAGCAACGGCAGCATCAAAATAAGGGCGAGCAAACGAGGCGCCACCAGCTTACGCACCGGGTCGGTGCCCAGGGCGCGCATCGCATCAATTTGTTGCGAGACGGTCATCGAACCGAGTTCCGCAGAGAACGCGGAGCCGACTCGCCCGGCCACCATCAATCCGGCCAGCACCGGCCCGAGCTCGCGCACCAAAGAGGTGGCCACCAGAAAGCCTGTTTGATCCTGGGCGCCGTAATACTTAAGCGTCGGGTAGGTCTGCAACGCGAGCACGCCGCCCGTGAAAAAGCCGGTTAATAAAATGATGGTCAGCGACCCGACGCCGACCACGTCCATTTGCACGATCATGTCCTGCCAGTAGATGGGACGTCTGAAGAGGCCGCGCACGGCGCGCACGGCCAGCATGGTCGTCTCCTGCACTTCAAGCAGAGCACGGATCACAATGTTCATTCGAGTGGTACTTTGACGAGCGCGAGCGAATAATTGCTGAGCGCTCGCTCACCTTTATTTTCGACCGTCACCGCTTACTTGAGATCAAAGCGCTTGACGCTCACATTAATCCATCTGTGTTAATTATTAATAGCGAAAAACGTATCATGCGCAAAAGAGAGCTAATGCGTCAAGGCGAGGAGCGTTCACAGCGGTTGCGGTCACGAGCGAAAGCCCTGGACACGCAAGGCGAACAATGTTCGGGTTAACCGCCGCTGACGTTTGTCAGGAGGGTGGATCAAGCGCCGCCGAGTGATCCGAGCTGCGCTCGTGAAGACGCGGACGGCTAAAAGGGATTGAGTGGAAAACCTTGAGGAGAAGCGGCGCGTTTGCGCTCCGGCCCACGCGGCTGGCCGGTTGGCGGAGTCATGTCAGAGCGCCCGCCCTCAGTCAAGCGGGACTGGCGACGAAAAGCGCGGAAACGGGAAAGTTGCTCGGTGGTTAAGAGACGGCGGATGCGCAATTCAACTTGAGTGCGTGAACGAACCATCTCGGCGTGCGCGTCGGCCAGATCCCGAGACCGCGCGTCGATCGCGGCTTCGTCAACAGGATCCGCGTAGATCGCCTCCTCAAGCGCGCGTTGCGCGCGCGCGCGGCGCTTCATCGCAGCACGAGTCGAACCTTCATGCTCCTGGCGAATAGCGCGAACTTGCACGCGCTGCTCCGGAGTCAAATTCAGCACCTCAAGCAGATTGAAATGCTGATTCGATTTTGAGTGGCGCTTTTGATGATGACGATTTTCGCCGGATGAATCGCTTTGATTCTGCTCAGCCTGTTTTGCTTCCGCCTGTTGCTGTTGTTGCTGCTGCTGCTCCTGCGCCGGTTTGTTGTTTTCTTGCTGCGCTGAGGCGCAGACGAAAAAGGCTGTGATAAGCGCAAACGGGTAAAAGGCCTGCCGCAATTTGATAACAAATTCTTTCATGTGTGTGTAGTAACGCTCGGTCTTAATTTCTTGGCGGCGAAGCGTTTCATGCCTCCCGTTGCGTAGCTTTTTCTATGTGACTTGACTGAGCAAATCCGACAGGCGCGGCTCATCTTCGTCATCAAGCGCGTTGGGCTGCGGCCTGAGCGTGTAGTTCGGCGCCGTTCGGGGCGACTGATTTACTCTGACTGTGCCGCTGCCGTTGCTTCGCGCGAGCGCACCGTCTTTCAAAGGAATTTGTTTGCGCCGTGCTTGCGCTTGAATGATCTGGCTTCCGCCGGCCTCTGTTTGAATTGCGAATGCAGAGCGTACATCACGCTCGCGCTGCGCCACCAGTTGATCCACTTCGTCTTGCGTGTAAAGATTCGCCGCGGAAGAAGTGGCTAACTGTTGCCGCGGAGATTGCGCGGGTCTGAGAGCCACGCGCGTTCCGGCCAAATTAATCTCCGAGTTAAAGGCGGCCATGCCTGCGAGCGCGCAGAAGGCGACGCTCGCGGCCACCGCACCGGCCTGCATCCAGACGGGCGCCAAACGAAAGAACTCTCGCAACGCAGCGAGCGCCGATGGCCCCGGACGCGCGGCCGCGCTTCTCCTCGGTTTGTGCGGTGGAAACGGATGATTCTGTGTAATTAACGGTGAGCGGCGCGAAAGAATGCGCCGCTTGCTGGCGAGCGCTCTCAAAAGAAGAACGCAAAGAATTGAAGGCCGCTTGCTCGTGCCGGCAGGCAGCGCACTCCGCTAAATGCCGCTCGAAACTTTTGGCTTCGATCTCGCTTGATTCGCCGTAAAAGTAAGAAACGAGGTCCTCGGTACGGCCGCATGCCTCTCTTAAATCGTTGCTGCTCATAATTTACCTCAACGTCCTTTGCCCTTCAACGCGAATGCCCTCGCCGTACTTAGCCAGCCTCAGCCTCAATTGCCGTAGCGCCGTGTAGAGTCTGCTTTTAACTGTGCTCAACGGCAAATCAAGAGTCTCTGCGATCTCTTGAAAGGTCATCTCCTCAAACTCTTTCAGCACCAACACCTCGCGCAATTCCTCCGGGAGTGCGGTCACAGCCCGCCGGACAATGTCGGCCCTTTCGCGGCTTTCGGCGGCGCGGGCCGGCGATGAGTGAGTTGCTGAAGAAGCGTACAGCCCCGCTCCATCCTCCAGAGATTCATCTTCAAGCGCGGTTTCTCCGCGCACGCGAGCGCGACGTTGCCGAGAGATACATTGATTAATGGCGATTCGGTGAAGCCAGGAAGATACTTTCGCGTCGCCGCGAAAATTCTTGAGGTTGCGAAAGGCCGAGATGAAAGTCTCCTGAGCGGCGTCACGCGCATCCTCCTCGCGGCCGAGCATGCCGTACGCGAGATGGTAGATTTTGCGCTCCCAGCGTTGCACGATGTCGCCGAAGGCATCGGTATCTCCGGCCAACGCGCGCTCTATTATCTGTTCGTCGCTGCTCGTGCCGACCGCCCTGTCCATCACATGGTTTGCCGCTCTCACGCTATTTTTATGTGCAAAACTTAACCGAGGATGCGTTGCTTTCCGATTTGCCAAACACTTAGACGTCGCTTTGTCTCCAACAGTTGAAATAATGTGGGACGACTATTACGAAATGCTTCTCTCTCTCGCAAACGACGCAAATTCTAAAGAACTTAACATATGTACGTTGACAGACGTTAAACAAAAATCTAGTATTTCCGCAATCAAGACTTCAATTCCAGAGGTCTTTGCCAAGTTCTCCCTCCTGCTCCACTGGCGAACGCCTCGGCTTATTTCCGGCACATCCATATGGTTCAGTTTCTCAGGCGCAGACGCCTTATCCACATAGTTTTAGCGACGTTGTTGATTGTCGGCTTAATGCCTTTGCTGCTCGCCGGCTGGCTGCTTTCGCAAAAAAGCGCTTCTCAGCTGCGCTCCATAGAAGGCCGCTACCAAGCTCAACTGGTGCAAGACAAAGCTCGTCAAATAGAGCTTTATGTCGAGCGTTATCGAGAAGTCGTGATCGGGCTCACGCGAGCGTTTGAGCTGGCCGGAGGTATACCGATTTTGAACGGCGCCGGAGCGAGCGCCGACACCAAGCTGGAGAAGACGCTTCAGGAAGATCCCAACTTAATGGCGTTGGCCATTTTACCGGTCAAAGGCGAGCCGCGCTGGGCCTTTCAACCCGATGTGATCAACCGCGAGGAAATGAATGAGCGCATGAGCGAGGTGCTGGCCACGATGAACAACCGCGGCGCCGTGGTGAGCCGACCGCGGGGCATCGCTTCGGGGCGAGAAATCGGCTTTACGGTGGCCGCGCCTATCATGCTCGGGCCTGACGAGAGGGAAGTGACGGGCGCAGTTGTGGCCATCATCTATTTCAAAAGCGGCTTTAAAACGATGCAGCAATTAACTACGAAGAGCGAGCAGGAGATTCTTGATGAAGGTCTTCCGCTCGTCTTTGTGGTCGATAGCGAGGGGTGCGCCGTCGCCCACCCGGACGAAGAGGTCTCGTTTTCCGAACGGCCGATGCGTGATCTGAAGGTGGTTCAGGATTGGCTGGCCACCGGCTCGCAGGTGCAGTCGGCTCTCGCGCCCTTCACGCTCGAACGCAACAATCAGCGCATTGATGTGCTCGGCGCTTACGCTACAGCCCGACTCGACGCCAAGTCTCGCCTGGGCGTGATCGCCGTGCAGGACGAACGCACCGCGCTTTCGTCGGTCGCTGACATGCGGCGGGAAACGAGAAACATAGGTCTTTTCGCCGCCGCGGTGACCCTGTTGATCGGCTTCTTTTTCGCGAACCAACTGACGCAGCCGGTGCTTGAGCTCGCGGAGGCGGCGCACCGCATCGCGGCCGGCGACTTTTCGCGGCGCATCAGCGTCAAAAGTCGCACTGAGATCGGCGACCTCGGCGATTCTTTCAACTTGATGACCGACCGCATCGAACGCTTTGTCAAAGATCTCCAAAGCGCGGCCGAAGAAAACCGGCAGTTGTTTCTCGGCACCGTGAAAGCGCTCGCCGCCGCCATCGACGGCAAAGACCCATACACGCGCGGCCACTCGGAGCGCGTCGCGCGCATCTCCGTGGCCATCGGCGAGCGCATGAAGTTGGCCGAAAGCGAAGTGGAAACGTTGCGCATCAGCGCCCTGCTGCACGACGTGGGTAAAATCGGCATCGACGACAATATTCTCAAAAAGCCGGCGCCGCTGACCGACGAAGAGTATGAGATAATGAAGGGCCACCCGCAAAAAGGTTTCCGCATTATGTCGCAGATTCCGGCGATGAAAGATTTTCTGCCCGGCATGTACATGCATCACGAAACCTTAGACGGAAACGGCTATCCGCAAGGCCTGATGGGCGATGAGATACCCATGCAAGCGCGCATCGTCGCCGTCGCCGACGCCTTTGATGCGATGACCACGGATCGTCCTTACCAGCAAGCGCAAAAGCTCGCCGATGCCCTCCAGTTGATCACCAGCTTCATCGGCACGCGCTATGACGAAAGCGTGGTACACGCGCTGACCGCCGCCTGCGAAGCCGGCCAAATTCGGCCGGGAACAGTGAAATTAAGGCATAAGGATTAACGATGAACGATGACGGCCGGAATAACTTATTGACTTCTCCCGGCCTTAATCGTTGAGCTTTCATCCTTCTGCCTTCCGCAGCCTCCTTGCGTTCGTGGCCGGTAATGCAGTATTTCAGTTTGGATGGATATCACAATCAACTCTCGCGGTGTGGAGCGCGTGCGCGCGGGGCATCTGTGGGTTTACCGCAGCGATGTCAGGGAACCAAAGGATGCTGCGCAACGCGGCGGAAGCGTCGTCAGAGTGGTGGATGAGCGCCGGCGCTTCATCGGGCGGGCGTTTTATAGCGATCGCTCTGAGATTTCGCTGCGGATGTTGACGCAGCGAGATGAAACGATTGATCGCGCTTGGTGGCGGCAAAGAATTGAGGAGGCCGCGCGCCGTCGCGCTGGGCTTGTGTAAGAGAACTCGGCGTTTAGCGTAGTTTTTTCGGAAGGCGATCTGCTGCCTTCGTTGATCGTTGATCGTTACGGCGACGTGCTGGTCGTGCAGACGCTTTCGCAAGGCACGGAAAAGTTAAAAAGCGAATTGATCGAGCTGCTGGTTGAAGAATTCAGTCCGCGCGCAATCATCGAGCGCAATGATGTGCGCGTGCGCTCCTTTGAAGGTCTCGCGCAAACCGCCGGCGTGCTGTACGGCGAGGCGCCTGACGAGCTGGAAATTATTCAACACGGCGTGCGTTTCATCGTCTCTCCGCTTGGCGGACAAAAGACCGGGTCATTTTTAGATCAGCGGGAGAATCAGCGCGCGGCCGGCGCGCTCGCCGGCGGCCGCGCGCTTGATTGTTTCAGCTTTAACGGCGCCTTCGCTCTTCATCTCGCCCGCCGTTGCGACACCGTGCTTGGCCTGGATGTTTCCGGCGAGGCCATCAGCGGAGCGCGGCGCAATGCGCGGTTGAACAACTACGAGCACCTGGAATTTCGTGAAGCCAACGTTTTTGATGCGCTGCGAGAATTCGAGGCCGCGGGCGAGCGGTTCGACACTATTGTTCTTGATCCGCCGGCCTTCGCCAAAAACCGGGGCAGCGTCGCGGGAGCGGCGCGCGGCTACAAGGAAATTAATTTGCGAGCCCTCAAGCTGCTCAATCGCGGCGGCCTGTTAGTGACCTGCACTTGTTCCTACCACATGTCGGAAGAAATGTTCTTCAACCTTGTGGCCGAGGCCGCTACGGACGCACACCGCCGCGTACAGCTGATCGAAAAAAGAATCCAAGCCAGCGACCACCCCGTGCTCATCGGAGTGCCCGAAACCCTTTACCTCAAATGCCTGATGCTCCGAGTGATTGACTGAGAGAAAAGTGCTGAGTGCTGAGCAAGAAGCGCTGAGTGCTGAGTAAGAAGAGGTCTTTTAACTCAGCACTCAGCACTCTTATCCAAGGGCGACGCCCATGCGAACTTGTTCGGCGAGCCGTCTGGCGTCGGGCAGGGCGTCTATGGCGCGCAGCAGTTGGGGGTCGCTTTCAAGCATGGTGCGGATCGCAGACTCAACACCAAAAGCGGCAATAATGATTTCTTCACGCAGGCGGAGCTTGACGATATCCGCTTCGGCGTCTATCTGGGCTGAGGTGAGGCGCAAATCCGGGTTGCGCTTTACAAAAAATTTTCGGAAAGCTTCAAGCACGCGCTCATTCACCGGGTAATCGGTCGCGCGCGGCGTGGCGGTCGACTGCCGCGCTCCGACGCGGTAAGCCTCAAGTCCGGGCACGAGTCCGGCGGTGAGTTCGCGGGTAAAAAGAAAGGCGGATTCAACAATACGAATGCGCGTCGGCGTAGTGAAGTCTATTGGTTTGACTTCAATGTCGGGAGTGATGCCGCCGCCGCCGTAAAAGACGCGCCCGGCCGCCGTCTTGACCGCTGGGCCGGTTGGCGGAGGAGGCGGAGGAGGCGCAGCAGCCTGTTGGGTTAATCCATTCGGCTTTTGCTGGGGCGATGTGCCTGGGGCCGCCGTGCCGGGCGTCGCGAGATCGCTCGACGCGTCATGCCGCACGTAATAATCGTAGAGCGCGCCGCCGGAGTAGTTGCGCTGGATGAGGCGCCCGTAGGGTGTGTAGTACTTGGCGGTGGTGAGCGTGAGGCCGTTGCCGAAGGGAAGCAGAAAACGCGCTGCACCAGGCCCTTACCGAAGCTGGTTTCACCGACCACCAATCCGCGCCGTGATCTTGAATCGCGCCCGACACAATCTCAGAGGCCGAGGCCGAGTTGTGGCCGATCAGCACCACGAGCGGCAATTCCTCTGGGTCGTTACCGGTGGACTTGTAGACGAGGGCCCTTTCCTGGCCGCGGCCGCGCACGGAAACGATCACTTGCCCGCGCGGCAGAAATTCGCTGCTCACGTTAATGGCTTGGTCGAGCAATCCGCCGGGGTTGCCGCGCAAATCCAGCACAAGTTGCCGCATGCCTTGTGAGCGCAGTTCGCGGATCGCGCGCCGTAGCTCATCATCCGTAGTGTGCTGAAAACCTCGTGTGAGACCTACGTAACCTGTGCCCGGCCGGACCATGAAAGAAATGGGAATCGAAGGCAGCGGGATGGCGTCGCGCACCACGGTAAAGTACAGCGGAGCGTGCGCGCCGGCGCGCTCGATCATAATTGTCACAGGCTTGCCGCGGGCGCCGCGCACATCATTCGAAACGCGGTCGCTGCCCCACACGCTCCCCTCTTGTACCTCAACTTCAAGAATCAAGTCTCCGGGCCGCATTCCTTGGCGCGCCGCCGGAGCGTCCTCCGCGACCAGAGCGGTCACATAAACGCCGCCTTTGTAGCGCCTGATGGAAACGCCGATGCCGTAGAAGCGCGAATCTTGGTCTTCGCGCAGCTTTCTGAATTCGTCCGGGGGGAAAAAGGTTGAGTGCGGGTCGAGCGCCCACAGCATGCTTTGAATGGCCGCCTGCGAAGCCTTTTCGTGCTTGACCTCGCCCGCATAGTTGGCGGAGACGACTTGGAGGGCCGCTTCGTAATCCTCTTCTATGCTTTCCATCGCCACATCGGAATTCTTTGGCGCCGGAGCGAATGGGCGTTTGTGGCGTCCGAGCGTGCCGCCAACCAAGGTCGAACAAAGAAGGACGGCGATGGTGATGATGGTAGATCTTTTGCTCATTTCGTACTCCCGGCCAAGTAATAAATCGAGCGCGTCGGCTGAGGCGCGAGCGCGCTTGCATCGTGATGCGGCAAGCGTGTAAATATACCATAACGCCCGCGCCCTGCAGTCCGGATCGGATGAAACGTCAGCCCCGTTTAGAGGGTGCGAGGCCGTCACAAATTCGGTCGTGTGGTCACTATGTGATGAAGACACCTATTTCAGTCATCATTCCCGCCTACAACGAAGCTGAACGCATCGGCCGGACTCTGACCGTAGTCCTCGCTTACCTGCAAGATTACTGTGCCGATTGCGAGTTGATTGTTGTTGACGACGGCTCAACGGACGGAACGGCTGAGGCCGCCGAGCAACAGTTTGCGCCGTACGCGAACGCCCGCGCTCGCGTGATGCGTAATCCCGGCAACCGCGGGAAAGGCTACGCCGTCCGCGCCGGGTTGCTCGCCGCCAGACATCGCATCGCGCTGTTTTCCGATGCCGATCTGTCCACACCGATCACCGAGGCGCCGCGCTTAATCGACCCAATCGAGGGCGGGGCGTACGACGTGGTGTTCGGTTCGCGCGGCCTTGATCGTCGTTTGATCGGCGTGCATCAGCCGTGGCGGCGCGAGCAGGGCGGAAAAGTCTTCAACCTGATTGTGCGGCTGGCCACCGGCATGCCCTACTGGGACACACAATGCGGCTTCAAGGCCTTTGATCTGGCCAAGTGCCGTCCCCTGATCGAGGCTGCGACAATTGACCGTTTCGGCTTCGATGTCGAGCTTTGTACGTCGCCAAACTGGCCAATCTGCGGCTGCTTGAGTGTCCCGTCAGATGGGATCACAACGAAGGCAGCAAAATCAGCGTGATGCGCGATAGCATGCAGATGTTTGAGGAAGTGGGGTCATTCGCCGGCAAGCGCGCCGGGCGTTTACGCGGCGGCGATTGCAGCGATCACCACAGAGCCGACCACGGGGAAAAGCGTGAGGAGTATCGCCGCCGCCGCGACGACGACGACCGCTCTGAGCGATGTCTCGTCTGAGCTGGCGAGCCCGGCGCGGAGAATCTGAGCGGACTTGTGAAGCGATGACCAAACGCCTGAATGTCAACATAGATCACGTGGCCACCGTACGGCAGGCGCGTCGCGCGTCCGAGCCAAGCTTGATTGCTGCGGCGATGTTGTGCGAGCACTCAGGGGCCGACGGCATCACGATTCATCTGCGCGGAGACCGCCGGCACATTCAAGACGCGGATCTCTTTTTGTTAAAGCAAACGGTGACCACTTACTTAAACGTCGAGATGGCAACTGACGAGGAAATGATTGCCATCGCGATCCAAGCGCAGCCCGATGCGGTCACTCTGGTGGCGGAAAATCCTCAAGAAATTACGACCGAAGGCGGCCTCGACGTGCGATCTTCGTTGGCGGCGGTGCGCAGGGCAATCGAGCGCCTGCGCGCGGCCAA
Source organism: Pyrinomonadaceae bacterium (assembly GCA_037719755.1). Taxonomy (GTDB): domain Bacteria; phylum Acidobacteriota; class Blastocatellia; order Pyrinomonadales; family Pyrinomonadaceae; genus JBBJMB01. The sequence goes on along the minus strand of JBBJMB010000012.1, from coordinate 2,550 downwards.
CATCATTGCCAGCGTCTTCATAGACCCTGACCGCGACCAAATCGCGGCGGCGCACGAAGCCTGCGCGCAGCAAGTGGAACTCTGCACGGCCCTTTATTCCGAACACGCGAAGCATCACGCGCGCGCCGCGCAACGGCAAAAGGAGTGGCGCAGGCTCGGCGAGGCGGCGGAATTAGCCGCCTCGCAATACGACTTAAGCGTCGCGGCCGGTCACGGCTTAACCTATCGCAACGTCGGAGCGGTGGCCACCATCGAGCACATCACCGAGTTCAACATCGGCCACAACATCGTCGCCCGCGCGGTGCTCGTCGGCATGGAACGCGCGGTGCAAGAAATGCGGGATGCCGTTCACCAACGGCGGGCGTGGTAAACCATAGGGCGGACGCATCAAAATTTTATCTTTAGCGCTATCTACGAATTACAAATCGTTTTGCAAAGCAAGCAAACTTTTAAGTCGCCTGCCCACCCACAGTTACAAAATAAAATTCGTTTGCTCCAGATAAATATACTTTTAACTTGACCAACAGAGTTAATTTGTTTATTTTCTCATTGTGGTAGCCTTCTGTTCTTAGGCTATCACCGCCACACACCTCATCCGAAGAGCGCTGACTCAAAGTTCGTCTTTCGCATATCTAAACTTCTCGCCAAGCGCAGGCGGCTTCCTCGCAGGAAAGAACCGCCTCTCAGGATTCCATTAGCAATCGTTTTGTTTTTCACTTATCGATTGTTTGATGACCAGACGCATATATGCTCGACTTAAGCGAGGTCGAGTTCTCACGCAAAATCATCTCATGCCTTTTTGACATATCCGCGATCATGGTCTTAACCCCTCAATCCTTTGCTGCCCGCCGTGGAAGCGCGGTCATCTGATGACGAAGCACAAATCTTTGCGCTCGTCCGCCTGGGCAAACAGCATCACTCAAAGAAACTAAATGAACAGGAAGAATATGAGAAAGTGCTCTTTACTGCAGCGCTCTCAGCGGTAGCGATCATGAACGCGAGCTATTAGATTTGGACGCAAGAAAAATTCGACCAACCGCTCCGAGAAGTCTCTCGCAAGCAATTATGAGGCGAGTGAAAAACCGAGCGTCAGCTGGCAAGATAAAATCAAGAGAACAGGCCAATGAAGTTACCCACCGAATCAAGCGCTCCCAAAAAGACGAGAATAAAAAGAGCGATGCAGCCCAAATGGCATCGCATCTATTACCTGCTGGCGGTTTTCAATGTGCTCTTCGTCTTGATCAGCCTGCACCTCAGCCATCGGATGATGAGCACTCACACCAGGGCAGTCGCCTTAGATCAGGAGTGGAACGCGCGGCTCGTCATGTATTCCGAACTCGGCGGACTGGCTGCGGCGGTCAACGCGCCGGGCAACGATGTCTTCGATTCACGTGACGTGGAGGCAGAGTCATCGAAGATGCGCAGCGCCATGCGCGTCTTCGATGATCATATGGCTGCGGTGCAGGAAGATTTGCGAATCGAACTGGAAGAGAATCAGTCGGTCCCGCTTCCGGAAGAATATCTCAGTGAGGCTCATGTTGTCTCGCTCAGGCAGAAACTGGATGCGATCAATGCTGCGGCGGCCGAGATGACCGGAGAAGCTGAACTGATCTTCTCCTACTTTCGACAGAACCGCCCTGAGAAGGCCGGGGAGCGGATGGCGACGATGGATCGCAAATATGCCGAAGTCAACACGGGGTTGTCTCGCTTAGAGGCGGCGATCCACGAAATTCAGGGGGAATTCTTCGACAAACAGAAAGCGGCGGCGGCTTCTCTCCAGAAATCCGAGTACGTGATCGCAGTTTTAGTCCTCTTGATGGCCGGCGGGATGATCATCTACGGGCGCAAGCTCGCACAGCGAACGCAGTCGGAGGCTCGGCAAAAGGAGCGCTACATCCAGAGTTTGCGCGCGGCGGAAGCGCGCTACCAACGAATAGCAGCGAATACTCCCGGAATGGCCTATCAGTTTGTCCTGCACCCAGATGGGTCTGTGGACTTCCCTTATGTCAGCGAAGGATGTCGCGAGATATACGCCTTGGAGCCGCAGGAGATTCAACAGAACCCTACGCTCACCATTGAGATGATTGACCCGGCAGACCGTCCGGGCTACGACCGCTCGATCGCTGAATCAGCAGAATTGCTCAGGCCCTGGAGGTGGGAGGGGCGCTTCAATTTTTCCTCAGGAGAGCAGAAGTGGATTCACGGCGCTGCGCGTCCCGAGCGGCAGGCGGACGGCAGTATCCTGTGGGACGGTTTGCTAATGGATATTACCGAGCGCAAGCGTGCGGAAGAAGCATTGCGCAGAGCGCACGACGAGTTAGAAACAAAAGTTCAGGAACGAACTGCAGAACTGATCCAAGCCAACGAAGCGTTGCAGTCTGACGTTACCGAGCGTCAACGTGCGGAAGAAGCTTTGTGTGAGAGCAATACGCGGTTTCAACTTGTGACCCGTGCCACCAACGACGTGATATGGGACTGGGATTTAACGACTAATGGGGTGCAGTGGAACGAAAACGTCAAAACCCTCTTCGGTTATTCGGGAGATGAAGT
>JBBJMB010000151.1:0-8890 GCA_037719755.1 Pyrinomonadaceae bacterium | reverse complement strand
ATTTACTCACCACAATCAATTGGCCGGAAGTCGAAGAGCCGTACTGCGGCTCGTAGTTGGAGGTCACCACTTTGACTTCGCTGACCATATCCGGCGACATCTGAAAGTCGCCCTGCAAGGAAACCATGCCCGACTGATTCATAAAGCCTTGCTGCATGCTGGCTCCGTCAAAGACGGCCTCATCGCCCATCTGCAAGCCGCCGTTGATGCGGGCATTAAAAGCGTTGTTGCTGCTGCCGGTTGAGACGCCGGGCATCAGCGTGGCCAAGCTCATAGACGAACGCGGCCCGCCGCCGACGACGATTGGCAGGTTGTTGAGCGTGTTCGGGTCGAGGCCGCCCTGAATCGTGGCGTTTTCAAAATTGATGATTGACGCGTCGCCCTGCACGGTCACGGTTTCGCTTTGGCTGCCGACCTGCATCACGACATCGGAGTTAACCACCGCATTGATGGTCAACACGATTCCCTGCTGCACGGAAGCCTGGAAACCGCTTTTGACGGCCCGCAAATCGTAAGTTCCGGGCGCCAAGTTGCGGAAATTATATTCGCCTCGTTCGTTGGTCGTGAACTTGGCTTCAAATCCGTTCGCGGCGTTGGTGAGCGTCATCTCCGCTTCGGTCACCACGGCGCCGTTGGGGTCGGCGACCGTGCCATTCAAGGTCGCATTGCTGCTTTGCGCCCATCCCGTCGCGGAGCAGACGATAAGCGCCAGCCAGAGAGCCAGAAAGGATCGAAAGCATAAATCCCATCCGCCTTTCAACATTTCGGACATGGTTTTCTCCTTAATAACCGAACTCGATTTCTTAACTCGACTCGCATCGCGAGTTGATGTTGACAGAACTCTTTGTGCCGTTCTCACGTTCAAGCAAGTCTCGCTGAAGCGGGAAAGCGACACAGATTGGGTGGAAAGTTAATTCTCAACTCACGGCTTGAGCTCATGTGAAGAGCGATTTTCCTGAAGATGGTTTATCTGCAACACCAAGCTTTTCTCACCTGGTATGGGCGTCGAGTCTCGTCAACTGGCCGCACGGCTTCCGAGCTTCTCCGGTCAAGCGGAAAACTGAAATCAGCGCTCGTCTTTTTGTACTGGCATGTCGCTTCGATCAGCAGGACGGGACGGACTAACCTGCGCGTTCGAAGGCGCGCGGCGTATACGCCGCCGCCATCTCCACTAGAAACGCGGGTTCAATCAAGCAACACAGGTAATCGCTTAACGAATGCGCGCATTATTAAATTAGTGCTCTACCTTAGTCAAGGATTTTGCTGAAAGTCGTGAATTTATATTTGTGAGTTGAGGAATGCTACCAACCACAAATCTCTCTCTCTGCGTCTCTGCGGTGTCTTCTCTCTGTGCATCTCTGTGTTGAGGTCAGTCGCACTTAAACGAGAGAGAAACACAGAGAAAGAACACCGCAGAGACGCAGAGAGAGATTACTTACCGGAGAACTTACTTGAATCCAGCAATCCTTCGCTGACCTGCAAATCGCCGGTGCGCGAATCGATTAAGCCGTTTTCTTCATCTTCGATGCTGACCGCTTGAGTGTAGACGTCGCCGGCGATTGGCCGGCGGCGCAGTTCGCGCTTAAAGGCGGCGATTTTCGCTTGTTTCGCGGCCGGGTTTTCGGGCCCGCCGTAATCTACGAATCCGAAACCGCCCCATTCGCTGACCACAAAGGGATTTGTCCGCGATAGAAAAACGGATCTCCCACCACCAGCGGCTGCGCCGCGACGCCTTCATTGTCTCCTTGCGCCAAGCGATCCAACACGTGTTTCCAGCGCTCAACGTCCGGCGTGTAAATGTGCGCGGTCACTAAATCCGACTTGAGCCGGCCGGCGTGGGAAACGTGATTCCAGCCGTCGTTATCGACCACCAACAATTGCGGATGGTGGAGGTGCAGATGGTGGTACGTATCAACGATGTACTGGCGCGTCTCGGCGCTGGTGGCCACGTCCTGCGCTCCCCAGTCTTCGTTGTATAAACTCCAAATCACGACCGAAGGATGAGAGCCGATGTGCACCAGCATGCGCATCATCTCGGCCCAGTGATTGGCCCGGCTGCGCTGGCTGGAGCTGTGCGGGCTGGGCACTTCCACCCACAGCAGCAAGCCCAATTCGTCGGCGATGGCGTAGATCCGCGGATCTACGCCCGAGATGTGCACGCGCACCAAATTGCAGCCGAGGCGCTTCATCGCCATCATATGTCGCCGCATTTCTTCAAAAGAAGCCGTGCCGGGCTGGTAAAGAATGCCATCGAGGTAGATCGGCTCGTTGTTAAGGTAAACGAGACGGCCGCGCGCCAAGATGTTGCGCAAACCGAAATGCGTTTCGATCTGTGAAACGTCGCCGCCCGGGCCGGTTAATTGCGCCACCAGCAGGTACAGGTTTGGCTCAGCCGTCGACCATAAAAGGCCGTCCGGAATTTCGAGCGGCACGCGCTGCGTTTTTTCGCCGGCTTCGAGCGGCAGACGAAAATCGCTCGCGGCAAGTAGCTGATCGTCTCCTCCGCGCGCGGTCACGACGAGGGCAAGGTGTAGGTGCCCGGGTCGCGAATGCGCAGTGTGAAATCAAAGCCGACGAAACGATCTCGAAAGCTGCTGATGACGTTTAAACGAGACCGCAAGCGGTTGCGGCCGACCGGCTCGATCCAGACGCTTCTGACCGCGCCCGTATAGGTGTGATACCAGATGCCGCCTTGTTTGTAGACGTGCGATTGCTGTTTGCCGCGGGGAATTTCGGCGTCCAGCGAATCGGCGATGCGCACGGTGAGCCGATTGATGGGCCGCAGATGCTCCTGCGGCAATTCGTAGCTGAAGGAAGTGTACTCGCCGAGATGCGCCTCTTCGCCTTCGATGGTGCTTAAGGCGTAGCCGTTCAGCCACACGCGCGTTTCGTAACCGCACGCGCCAAAGGTCACTTGCACAATGTGGTTGGCGTCGCGCAGCCATTCCTCCGGCACCACAAAGTCTCTTTCGTACCACGCGATGACTTGGTCACGCCAGGCAGGGGTTTGGCGCTGAGTGTCTTTCGCCTCGGTCATGTGCTCTTCGATGGAACCGGGCCAGATGGCGGCGCGGTCATACTCGTGGCCGAGATACCACTTTTCGGCGCAACCCTGATCCATCACATCCAGCGCGAAGCGCCACTCGCCGTCAAGCAGTTCGTACTTGTCGGGGCGCACCACGGAGCGGGGCAGTGGATTGAGATAATCGCCGAGCGCCTCGGCGTCTCGCCGATCTTGTGTGAAGCCGAAATCTTTAGTCACCATTGTCTGTGAGCGCCTGTCAGTTTTAATTGTTGCCAATGATGAACTCGCCGGTTCCGCCGACGATATCACGACCGCTGGCCGAATGTCCTCAGAAATTAACTGCGCGCGCCCCAACTGTGTCTTGTCGCTATTGACTTACTACTCCTAATAATAATGCGAATCAGTAGTTGAAATTTATGTTTGTTGAAAACAAGAGACTTACGGGCACAACTTTTCGAGATCAAGCAAATTCACGTCTGCAAGTCGTTGATTTAGCAAGCCCGTTTTCAACTACTGATTCACATATAATATTGTCACGCACCTCAAGAGAATTTCGGGACGGATGCGCTTGATCTTGCCCGAATGCGCAATCCGGCTCTAACCAGCCTTCCACTCCTGCCTGCGCTAGTGTGCTGGCTACGCGGCTTTATTTTGTGTCGAGCGATCCCAATTTTTGTGCAAGATTCGCGGAGAAAAGACCATGATCACCAAGCGATCAATTCATTTAGCTGTGCCCGGGGGCTTTCAGAGATGCTGGCGGTATCGCAGATACCTGGCGCTCTGCCTTGCGGTTGCGTTGCTCATCTTTGTTTCGACTGCGGTTCAGTCTGTGGCATCGAAAAGCTTCGCGCAGCGTAAGTCCAAAGCTGCGGCGGGCGCTCGCAGCTCCGCTTCGCAATCTCGCGCAAAGATTAAAAAAGATTCCTCTCCCGCCACCGAGCAGCAAGATGTCTCTACGCGCGGTTTGATCGGGCCGCCGATTCCCAGCTTCAAATCCAACAGTCAGGCTTACGCTTTGATCATCGGCATTTCTAAATACCCGAACCTGGCGGAAAACGCACAATTAAAATTTGCTGACGCCGATGCGCAAGCTTTACGGGATTTTCTGGTGAGCGATAAGGGCGGGTTCACCTCGGAAAATGTGACTTTACTGCTGAACGAACAGGGCACTCGCGAGCAGATCGTGAACGAAATCGAGCGTTTGCAAAACAGCAGCGGCCCGGGCAGTCTGGCACTTATCTTTTTCGCCGGCCACGGCGTGGTGAATCAGTCCGGACAAGGCTTTTTGTTGACCTCCGATTCCCAACTTGATGCCTTGCTTAATACGAGCCTGGAAATGAGCCGTTTCAATAGCGCCTTACAAAACATGCGCTCGCGCAGCGTGGTCATCATTAGCGATGCATGTAAATCCGGAGCCATCGGGGACTTACTGAGCGGACCCGGAGCGGCCAATGCCTTTTCAACCCTTTCGGCGAAATCGTTCGTCGCGCCCGCCGGACGGCGCGATCAATCTTCTTTCATCTTTTCGGCCGCTTCTCCGTCGCAATCTTCCATCGAGAGAACCTCGCTCGGACATGGCATCTTCACGCACCACATTTTACAAGGACTTGACGGCCAGGGTGATCTGAACGGCGATGGCTTAGTTACCTCCAAGGAATTGTATGGCTACGTTGCCGACAATGTCGGTAAAGATGCCGAAACGAGCCATGTGAAGCAGGTCCCTGAATTCAATCCGTTTTACGACCGCTCTATCCCATTGGCAGCCGTGAGCGAAGCCGGCAGGGAAAAGTACCGCGAGTGGTTCGATTCTGATCCTTTGATCACCAAGTTGGTGGCCTCGTTCGATGATGCGCTTAAAGAAGGCCGGTTGATTAAACCGGCTGGTCAGAGCGCTTACGATTTTTATAATGGCTTGGCCGAATACATCGCGACTCCCCCCAGTATTTCCGCTCAAAAGCGTAAAGATCTGCTGGCCCAACTGGAAGCCGAGGCGGACAAGGTGATCGAGCGGGCGCCGGCTTTTCCCAATCAGTGGGAAGAGGCCCGCGATAATTTAGCGAAGGCTTTTGAAATCACGCGGGACGAATCTCTGCGCGCCAAACAGTTCTATTGCTCCGTGATGTCTCACTACCACCACGGCGAAATCGGGCGTGCCGAAAGAGAATGTGACAATACGCTTTCTTTGATCGAAGAGGGGCAGGCAAACGACCCGCTCTTGAGTATTAGGATCGGACAGTTTTATAAGAATTTGAAAAAATGGGAAAAAGCTCGGCGCGCCTACAGACTTGCGGTAGACAAGAAACCGTCGGCCCTGTGGATGACCGAGTACGCTGAAGTGCTGACGCATCTGAACGCTTTTCCCGAAGCCGAAGAGCAATTGCGCAACGCTTTAAAAATTACGCCTAACCATCCACCGGCTCTGAATCTGTTGGCCGGAGTGTTGCTTCAGAACCCGCAAAAAGAGCGCATCGCGGAAGCGCTCGCCACTGTGACCGCAGCGCGCCTGATCGCTCCGGGCGATGTGGACACAGAAGAAATGTACGGCCGCGCTTTGATGGCGAGCGGCAACCCGCATCAGGCGGTCGAGTCGCTTTTGAAAGTTGCTCGCCAAAGCCTCGCCAGCGGAACGAAGCGAGACCGCTCGCTTCTTTATCTGAGCGAAGCGTATGCGCAAAGCGGAGATCTCAGCCGCGCGATTTCCGCATTGCGGGAAGCCGAGGAGCGCGGGTCGCAAAGCGTGGATGTGTATGACGGCCTGGCGCGTTTGTTAAGCGAGCGCGGAGATGTCGAGGAGGCCGTCTCGGTGGCACAAAAAGCCGCCGTGATGACTCAGGCGGACGGCGCGGAGAACGTCAAACGGGTGCGCATGGTGGCGGAGTACTTGGAGCGGCGCGGCCAATTAGTTGAAGCCGCCTACAAGTTCGGGGACGCTGCGCGTCTGGCTCCGGATGCGAAGATGAGAACGTTATTCGAGAATCACTCACGAGTTTTGTTTTTGCGGGCCGGACGCACACAAGAAGCCGGCCCGATGCCTCGCTTCTTGAGCCGGACGGAAAAACCGGGCGGAATTCAGCAATCGCCGCTGATTATTCCGGGGGGCCGCGACGCGCTAGGGCATCTAACCGGCATCACCATTAATGACGCTGATGGGCCCGGCGCGCTCGCCAACGTTTTCGACGCGTGCTTGCGCAATCCCGCGATCCACGCACGGCTGATCGACTTTTACAACCAGTATCCGGAGTTCGCCAAAAAAGTAGGACGCAAGGGCGGCGGAATCGGCGGAGGTCTGGAATTAACGCCGCCCGGCCAAACGCCTTCGGCGGAAACCAAAGAAGGGCTTAAATTTTTCGGCGTCAATGATAAAAAGGGACGTCGCGAGATAAAAAGCAAAGAATTTGAAGCAAGGCAATCTATTCTGAGAGCGCTTGGCGGCGATCCCGAAAAACTGCGCAACGGTGAATCCGTCAAAATCAAGTTTCAGAATGATGAGCTTCCGGCCGTGATGGGGACGGGTTACTGGGGTCTCATTATCAAGGACGGAGCGAAAGTAGACCCGGAGCAGCAGTTGCTCGCTTTTCTGCAAGATCCGCAGGCCATGAAACTCTACGTTGGACTCTCGGCCATACCGGAAAACGCAACCAAACAATTCAGCGAAGCGATCCTCAGCAAGGAAAATCTGAGCGAAGCGCCCGCCGGCATTTACTTCGCCGCTCCGTACCTGCGCTTTACGCCGCAAGGCGATTTGTACATTCCGGGCCAGCGCCAGGGCGAAATCAATTGGCAACGGATGCTCAAAGCAAATTCGACCAGTCATGCTGTGCAGTTGCTTTTTAAACAAGAGAACGGGGGAGCGCTTTATCTATTCTGCGCGCTTTCGGTGGCCAATGAAGTGGGCGACTTTATCGCTCGCTCAACCGGCTTCGAGCAAATCTACAAGCTTTTGCACAAGTCCCCTTTGCCGAGCGCGCGTGAGCCATTCGATTTTATCGATTTGATGCGGCAACTGCGCGTCGATGGCGATCAACTGCGGTTCCCAAAAACCGCCCAATCGTGGCTCACATCAACATCACCCACGGGCGACCCGTTCACCGCGTTGCTGTCGAAATCCGGGCGGATCGCGGCGGGGCAAGCGATCCCGCTGGTCAAACAAATGGCCGTCTTGAGCCAAATCGAGCGTGAGCGCGCCGACTGGGTCGCGAACCCCAAAATCGTCGACCTGCTGATCAATCAAATAATCGCGAATAGGGAACCACAAATTGAATTAGCGCTCGATTTGCAGATGAACGAGCAACAACTCGTCAGCTACTTCGCCCTCATAGATCAGATTGAGGCCATGCAGCCGCCGGCCGCAAAAGTCACGGTCATCCGCGCCGTTCAGCCGGCGTTCGAGATACTGCGTTGTCTGGCGAAAAACTCATCGCTCGACCGAGCGCGAATTTCCGAACTCACCAATAAATTGCTTCGCCTGCAAATCTCCAACGACGTGTTCGCTTTCCAGTTGGTATCGTTTCTGAAAGTCGATCTGCTGGGCGCAGACCCCCAGGCCAACGGAGAGCAGATTCAAGCGAAGCTGATCGAATTGTTGTCCGAAAGTTCTCCCATCGAAATTTCAGCATCAAAGCAGGGCGCACAACCCGCGGACAATCAACCCGCCGCCGCACAAGCGATGAAAGCGGGCTTTCAGTTTGAAGCGGCAAAAGCCGGACAGGATCGCATCAAACGAACGCTGGCTTCGCAAAGACACTCGAAACTCGCCTTTATGATTGATGCCGTCGCCGCTCTGCAAGAGCTGGAGAGAAACCCGTCGGCCGGCGACGCCCTGAATACGTTTAAGGCGGCGATCAACGGCTTCGTCGAGCCCGAGCGAGCGCCTCAACCGAAAAAGAAAAAGAAATCCAAACAGCCGATTATTGAGGAGCCGACTCTCAAAGAAAGAGTCGCTCAATTAACCTCTCCGGTGCAGGGGCCTCTGCTCTCCGAGTTGCGCAGCCGGATCGCTCCGTATGTCGGCGAAGCGCTGCTGGGGCAAGTGTATGCGTTGCTGCTAAACTCTGTGGGCAATGATCCGGCCAATCTGGACCTGGTGCTGAAGCATGATTTTTCAACTGCGCCGTGGAGCGACACCCGGGTTGATTCTTCCGGCAAGATAAGCGGCAGCGTGATGCGCCTCAGCCAAGCTCTCGCCGGGCGTGAGTCTGGCGCTTCTTTTGACGGCGGAAGTTTGGCCGGCGGCAAAGATTCGTCCGCCCCTTTTATCGAAGCCGTTTTAAATTCATTTCAACTTGTGGGAAGGCAGCATGTCACCAGCCGCGCCGGTGAATATGTCGCGCGCTCGATTGACTTGGGCGAAGATGTGCTCGCCTTGTCCTTTTACGGCGACGCGGCGGCCATTGAAGTGATCAATCAACTGGATAACATGCTGACGCCCAAACGCGGCGGTGTTGTTAAAGCTTTGGTTGAAAGGGGCGAAGTCAAAAAGGCCGTTCAGCTCTTAACTCTTTCGGAACTTTACACGATAGGACAGCTTTATCTCGAGCACAGACTGGGCGCCGCAACGGCCGCAACGCTCGCCAGTGAACCGGGAGCGCTCGGCGCAATTGCGCGGGTTGTCGCCAAAAGCATGCCGAGTGAGCCGGACAAAAAGATTTCAAAATCTCTGCGCCACGAATTATCTCAATTTGGCATGCCCACAACTTCTCGCACCGGTCTGTCCCGCCTTGAGTTGCTTGAGCTTGAGCCGTATGAGCATGCCGCGAGTTTTCGCGCATCAGACCGGCTGTTGGAACGCATGCAAGATCTCAAGCTCGGCGTGGCGCGTTCGTCTTACCGGCTGGGCCAACCTGCAACGTTGGCCCTCAATCCCAC
>JBBJMB010000150.1:0-8929 GCA_037719755.1 Pyrinomonadaceae bacterium | reverse complement strand
GTGCCGGGACATGAGATCGTCGGGCGCATTACGCAAGTGGGCGCCCAAGTCGAGCGATTCAAAGAGGGCGACCTCGCCGGCATCGGCTGCTTTGTGGATTCCTGCCGCAATTGCGCAAGTTGTCAAGAAGGCTTGGAGCAATACTGCGAAAACCATCTGGTGATGACGTACAACGGAACCGAGAGGGACGAGCAAACTCCGACCTATGGCGGCTACTCGTCGCACATCGTGGTGGACGAGAACTACGCGCTCAAGATTTCCCCAGACCTTCCGCTCGCGGGCGTCGCTCCCCTGCTCTGCGCCGGCATCACCACTTATTCGCCGCTGCGCCGCTTCAACGTCGGCGCGGGACAGCGCGTCGGAGTCATCGGCCTGGGCGGTTTGGGTCACATGGCGGTCAAATTTGCGGCGGCGATGGGGGCCGAAGTTACAGTCCTCAGCACTTCCGCGTCAAAAGAGCAGGACGCGCGCCGCCTCGGAGCGCACAACTTTGTCGTCACAAAAGAAAGTGAAAATCTCGCCGCTTTCGCCAATCGCTTTGATTTCATTCTTGACGCGGTGTCCGCTCCCCACGATCTCAACATGTATCTTAACTTGCTGCGCAGGGACGGAGTGATGGTGCTCGTCGGCGCGCCGGAAAAGCCGTTGGAGGTAGGGGCCTTTTCGCTGATCCCGAAACGAAGGACGCTCGCCGGCTCGATGATCGGCGGCATCCGCGAAACGCAGGAGATGCTCGATTACTGCGCCAAACATAGCATCACTTCGGATGTCGAACTGATTCCCATTCAGCAGATTGAAGCGGCCTACGAACGCACCATCAAAGGTGATGTGCGGTATCGCTTCGTGATCGACATGAAGTCGTTGTGAAGCGTAAGGTCAGACAAAACAACTCAAACTTAATGCTCGCTGGCCGCCGGGCGCTCAGGGCGCCAAAAACGTCAGGCGCGGACGTAAGTCCCGGTGGCTGACAGCGTGCGTGCGCTGGTATTGATCCAGCAGCGACAGATAGTCCGCCCACATTCTTTTCTCGTCAACATCCGTGATCCACGTCACGGTTCTGTTGGTGGCTCCGGCCGCCAACTCAAACGTCATGTCATCTTTCATGCGCGGGCGCGGGCGCGCGTGCTGCTCGGTCATTTCCAAAATATAAGCCAACGTGATGTTGTCCCAGATAATCCACGGCTTGGAGAAGTCGTTGACCCTGAGCGGTTTCACATGGCGGTAGTACCAGGCTTGAAACTCCTCCCACAGCCATGCGCCGATGGGGCCGCGCTCCGCAAGCATTTGCCGCGCTTGGTCAAGGCTGAGCGACAAACTTTCGCGGCACGCTTTGCCCGGCCCGATAACGAGCGGCACGTCCGAATCGAGAATCGCTTGCACCGCGCGCACATCGTTGGCGACATTGAACTCGTCGCCGCCGCGTTCGTCAGTGAAACCCATCTGGATGACGCGGATGCGATTGACGATCATCGGATCGGTCAGGATCGCCGAAGCCACATCGGTGCCCGCGCCGATCATCAAGACCGTCAAGCGATTGTCTTTCGTGAAGCTTTTGGAAGTCTCGATCAGGAAGTTGACCGCCGGGCTGGGCTGCGGCGTGCGCGCGTTCTCCAAAGGCAAACTTCCGCCCTCAATGAGCGGCGGGTGAGTGCGCATGCCCATGCGGTTTTCGACCACATCGACGAGGATGCGGTGAGACGTGCGGCCGGCGGGCGCGGAGATCGAAGGCGCGTGCGCCGACATCACGCCCAACACTTCGAGGCGGGGCTGCAACAACAAATAACTGATCGTCCACTGATCGTCGATCTCGTTGCCCACGTCGGTCGAAAGCACAACGGGTATTTTGGCCTGGGCCGCCGTGTCTGAGGAGCAAACGGCGCACAGCAAAGCAAGCGCGCCAAAGTTAAGTATCAATTTCGACAAAGGCATCATTTTTCTCACTCAACAAATCAGTGGTCTGAGGCTTCGTTTCTGTCGCCGCTCACAGATAAAACGGCTTCGGGGCGCCCTCGCCGCACAACGCATCCTTGATCGAGCAGAACGACGTGTGCGCCTATTTTGATCGCTTCCGCCGGGTTATGCGTCACGTAGAGAAAAGGAATGTTTGTGCTGCGCTGTACGTCCCTGATTTCCATCAACAGTTGCTCGCGCGTTTTGACATCGACCGCCGACAGCGGTTCGTCGAGCAGCATAACTGTTGGTTCGCTCGCTAATGTGCGCGCCAACGCAACGCGCTGGCTTTCGCCGCCCGATAACTGTGCCGGATGTCTTTTGGCCGTGTGCTCCACTCGCAGAAGCGACAGCAGTTCACGCGCCCGCTCGCGTTTGTTGATTTTGCGCTGACCGTTGTTCCCATTCTCGCCAGGGCGTACGCCGTAAGCCACGTTCTGCTCCGCCGTCAGGTGCGGGAATAAAGCGTAATCCTGAAAAACATAGCCGACCCGACGCCGCTGCACGCTCAAATTGAGGTTTCGTTCCGAGTCAAAGAAGATACGCTCGCCCACCTTAATGCTTCCCTCGTCGGGCGTGAGCACGCCGGCGATCAAGCGCAACGTAGTGGTCTTACCCGAACCGGACGGACCAAACAGCACGGTCGTTTCATCAGCGGCGGTGAAATTGACGTGCAGCGTGAAAGCTTCCGATTTCCCGCTCGTCAATCTTTTTTTGATGTCAACGTGCAGCATCAGAAGACCGGCGAGCGCGCGTTGCTCAACTTGTTCGTCAGGTAAACGGCGACAATTGAGACGCCGGTCAAAACCAGCGCGAGCGCTTGCGCCCGCCGCTCTTCGCCCGCCGCGACCGCTTCGTAGATCGCAAGCGGCATCGTCTGCGTTCTGCCCGGAATGTTGCCGGCGATCATCAGCGTCGCGCCGAATTCGCCGAGCGCGCGCGCGAAGCTCAACACCACGCCGGCGTAGATGCCGCGTCGGGCGAGCGGCAGCGTGATGCGAAAGAATGTCTCCCATTCGCTTTTGCCGAGCGTATACGACGCGATTTCGTAGCGATCATCAATGCTTTCAATGGCGGCGCGCGCCGACTTGACCATCAGCGGCAGCGCCATCACGCTCGCCGCAAGAACGGCCGCCTGCCACGTGAAGCTCACCGTCCAGCCAGTCGCATCGTAGAGATAACCGCCGACCAGGCCGCGCCTGCCCAGCAGCACGATCAGGTAATAACCTGTGACCGTCGGCGGCAGCACCAGCGGCAGCGTGACCACGGCGTCGAGCAACTCTCGACCTTGAAACTGCCGCTTGGCGAGCACGAACGCCAAACCGATGCCGACGACACTGACGATGACGGTCGCAGAACCGACCACGATCAGCGACAGCTTGAGCGGCTCCCAAAAAGCCGCATCATTCATCGCGCGACTCCGCTCATCGGGCAGCCTCAAATCCGTTTCGCCGTAAGACGCTTTGTCCCTCCGCGCTCATTACCAATTCGAGAAAGGTCCGCCCAGCTGCTTGCCTCCGGCTATCCTTGAGTACGCCAATCGGGTAGAGGATCGGCTCGTGCAGATTCTCCTCTGCGCGGGCGACGATGCTCACTCGATCTTTGATTGTTTGTGCGTCCGAGGCGTAAACGATCCCGGCGTCCACCTCGCCGCGCGCGACGTAGTCGAGCACCTGCCGCACGTCCTCGCCGTAGATCAAGCGTCCTTCAAGTCGCAAAGACAGTTTCGAGTTGGCCAGCAACTGCCGCGCGTATTCGCCGGCGGGCACGGTTTTCGGATTACCAATTGCGATCCGCCCGACTCGCGCATCGCCCAAAGCGGCGAAAGAATTGATGCCGAGCGTAGAATCGGCGGGCGTAATCAACGCAAGCGTATTGCGCGCAAAATTTCGCCGACTCTCCGGAACAATTAAACCCTTCTCCGTCAGTTCGTTCATTTGCCGCGACGCGGCGCTGGCGAACACATCTGCCGGCGCTCCCGCCTCAAGTTGTTGCTGCAACGCGCCCGATGCGCCGAAGTTATAAATAACTTTCGTTTTCGTGCGCTGTTGGTGTAATTTGCCGATCTCGTCAAAAGCGTTTCTCAAGGAAACGGCGGCCGAAACGATTAATTCTTGACTGTCGAGCGCGGCGCCACCCGCAGGCGGCGGCGAACGTTGACGACAACCGAAGCAGCAAACGGCGAGCAGAATCCACAACGCTCGCGTGTACGCGAATAACTCGAATCGCATCATCACTCGCTTCGACATATGGCCGCCGGTTGCGCATCTCCGCCGGAAATTACGACGACGGACTTACACACTTGTTCGTTTATCGATTCTGCTCGCTCGTTCAACTCACCCGCGGATAACCGTCACCTCGGTCGCCTTGACAAGCGAATACACCCGACACGCCTTTTTTCAAACCTGTGAGGTTACAGTACTTGACACGTCTGGTAATCAAAATGGCCCACTAAAGCGACTACTGCCTTTTAGAACGGGATTGAACGAACACTCCGTTTTTTGTGAAACGTAAACAGATCATAGCCAGCTTGAGCGCCGCTGATTGCTACCTGTGATCGGCAGCGCAATTTGGGAGAGTTAGGCTTCCAATCGCCGCTGAACTTTTGCGGTCACACAAGCTCACTCTGTGAGCAAAAGCTGATGAACCGGCCCGCAATTATGCTCATGAATCCTGTGCTTAAACGGATAGAAAGGGCTTTCGACCGAGACCGGTGTCACGCCACGCGAACAAGTGAACGCCCCGCATTTTTGACACTGCATCGAGAGACAGAAGCCGTCATCATGCTGACAATGCGCGCAAACGATAGGTTTGCTGGATGGTTGTGCTTGCGTTCCGGCCATGCTTCTTTTGCATCCTTTCCGCAGTTGATCAAATGTTTCCGTTGCGACAGCTTGAGAGACAGTTTGCATCAGCGCTGACGTGCAGTTTGTCTGTCTTCCAGCAAACCTCTCACGGCTTCTTCAAATTCTTGTGGCGGCACTTGGCCGCACCCCTCTCAAACCCATCGGGATAAAACATCCCTGTCCCACTGCAATCCGGGCAGGCGCTGGCATCGAGGATCGCCGCCTTCTTCGTTTGCCCATGTTGCGTATCGAGCCATTCCCCAATAAGTTCGTCATATTTTCCCGAAGCGCTTTCGACCATCCATCCGTTACCAAGCGGCGGTTGTTGGCTTTGTGCGTAACGACGGCGTTCTTCAAAGGATTTTTTTGATTTCCCCGCTTTTGCTGATTCGCCTTTCTGCACCAAAGGCGCTTCAACCACCGCAACTTGGCTGAGCTTTTTTTCCGTCGTCGATGCGGAATCTTGCGATTCGATCAGCTTGTTTTTTGTTATCTGATTTTTGGCAAACTGGCGTTTTAGCTGAGCTGTGAGAAAGGCAGGAGCTGATGAAACTGTCTCAGCTCTCCCGGCGGCGGTTTTCAATTCTCCAACCAATAACTCCGCCAATTCCCTCCATCGCGCTCTTTCCTGCTCCGATTGGTTTAACACACCCCCACACACTTCCCTTGCGCCTTGTTCAACAATCCGGGTGAACTCCGCAAGTGTGTGTGTGTGTGTGTAATCATCATCATCATCATCAGTCTTAAAGAAAGTCTTAGGGTTCTTGTAAGTATCTGTGTTTTCTAGAGTTTGACCCTGGTCACCCTGGGCAGTTTCTGCCCTGGGTGCCCAGGGCAGAAACTGCCCAGGGCAGTCCAACTGCCCTGGGCAGTCTAACTGCCTAGGGTCAATGCCTTCTAACTGCCCTGTGTTAAACACAAATACCTCTTCAGGTAGGAAAACAAAGTAGTCATTTCCATGCTGTTGCCCCGGCTTTTCCTCGCATTTCAATAAACCCACTGTCATCAAATGCCGCACATTATCTCGTAGCGTATGAGTGGAGCCGATGTGTGAGCCGCGCATAATTTCAGCTCGGCTTAACTGTACGGACGTGCTTGGGACGATGGCCCCTCGCGTTTTCGAGTAAAGAAAGTCATATAGCTGTTTTGATTTTCCTCTGAATACGCCAGTGCTTAAAGCGATTCTAACAATTGAATTCGCAGCTTTCATATAATCGCGCTGCGGCGATACGTCCCCTATTTTATTTTTCTTATTGCCTACGGATGTTCTGCCCAGCGCTGTTGTCTGACCCAGGGCAGGCAAACTGCCCAGGGCAGTTTGCCTGCCCTGGGTAGGTAAACTGCCCTGGGCAGGTAAAGTGCCCAGGGCACCATCTAAGTTATTGCCCTCAAGGTGTTTAATAGACTCAGCTTCTTTACCCTCGCCGGGCAATTGGTTGACGACTCTTAATAAAAATCTGCTCATGCTGCAATCTCCACGGCCGAATCCTCAGCGGCGGCATCAATTATTTCGCGTGATATCTGTTGCCCGCCGGAGAGGGTCATATATGTGATGGCCTTGCCACAGACCTTGATAACAGCGCGCGGAACGCCTTTCGTCACTTCGTATATGCGATCAAGATTCTCAGAAGAAAATGGATTTGGGAAATCCACTTTGTCGCAACGAAATTGAATCATTTGCGCTGTCTCTAAATCCGTGAGCGGGTTGACCATTGAGTACGAGTGGATACGCGATCGAATAGGCTCGTTTTTTTTAGACTTAAATCTATCCCACATTTCGAGCTGCCCGGCGATCACGAGCTGAATAAGTTTCGCGTAATTAGATTCAAAATTAAGAAAGCTTCGGAGCATCTCCAGAAACGGATCTTTGAGAATCTGACCCTCGTCGATTAACAAGCAAACGTTTCTTCCTTCCTGATATTCTTTAACAAGGTATTCGTGAAATGTATCGAGTTGCGCTTGGAGTGAACGTTCGGGCTCAAGCTTAAATGTTTGAGCGATCGTCTTGACCATCGCAAAAACCGAGGGAAAATTCGGAGTCGGAACAAAACATGTCGTGGTGTCCCCCCTGGCATCCAACTCGCCCCAAAGGTATCGAAGAATAGTGGTCTTGCCGCATCCGACGGGGGAGAGAAGAGTGACCAGACCTTGCCGTTTCTCAATCGTGCTTCTCGCCTGATAAAGAATGGCTTTGACGTTCTGAGTCTGGAACAGAAAGTGGGGATTCGGAGAAATTGAGAATGGATGTGTTGATCTCATGAGAATCCCATATACCACATGTTTATTTCTCCGGTAAAGAGAAATCGGTTGTCAATCATAGTAAAAACCGAAGGACAAGCGTAAAAACGTCTGCAATTTAGACACAAGTAATACAAAATTCCGCTGAGCTGGGGGAAACCGCAACGACAAAACAATCGGCACCGGCATGCTGTTTTTTGGTGGAGAGATTCGATTGAAAGCTCCTGTGCGAACTCCGCACATGAATAAAGCGAGTACCGAAATGTTCTCCGAACCACACCTGCATGTTATCTATGCCAATGAAAATTAATACAACTCATCCGTTTGCAACAGAGCCGGGATTACCCGCTTTAATGTAGAATGCCTGCCTTATGGTGACTTTAGAAACGGATCGTTTGGTGATGCGTATGTGGCGCGAAAGTGATTTTGAGCGCCATGCGGAAATTTGTTCAGATCCTCTGGTGATGCGCTTTCTTGGCGAAGGCAAGTCACTGAACCGCATGGAAGCGTGGCGGCACATGGCGATGCTCGTCGGGCACTGGCATTTGCGCGGATACGGCCACTGGGCGATAGAGGAAAAGGCCAGCGGCTCAATGATCGGGCGCATCGGGTTTTACAATCCCGAAGGGTGGCCCGGTTTTGAGCTCGGGTGGACGCTGGCGCGAGAATCTTGGGGCAAAGGGTATGCGACCGAAGGCGCGCGGCGAGCACTTGATTACGCGTTTGACGAGATGGATCGGGATCACGTGATCAGCTTGATCGACCCGCAGAACGTGGCATCAATCAAGGTGGCGGAGCGGTTAGGCGAAAAGGCGGAAGGGAAGGCGGAAGTGTCCGGGAAAGAATTGACGATTTACGGCATCAGCCGCGCCACTTGACGCGCCTGACGTCGTAGTGTGAACCGGGCAGCTTTCAGCAAACCTCTTAACTTCGATTGCCTCCGCTCACCAATCGGCTTTGGTTGCGAACCGCTTCGCGCTTGTCTCAAAGATGAACGATCACCTGCGCTTTCTGGCCGAAACAATCTGGAACTATCACCAGATGCACCATGCGCTTGCCACGGCCGATGCGATTCTGGTGCTTTGCAGTCACGACCTGATGGTCGCTCAACGAGGCGCTCAATTGTATCTGGAGAACTGGGCTCCGCTACTGATTTTCTCCGGCGGCCTCGGAGCGCTCACGAAAAGTATGTGGCGCGAGCCCGAAGCGGATCAGTTTGCCAGAATCGCCGTCGAAATGGGCGTGCCGACCGAGAAGGTAATCGTCGAGAACAAATCAACCAACACCGGCGAGAACATTTTGTTCACCAAGCAACTTTTAGCGGAGCAGGGAATCAACCCGCAAAAACTTTTGTTAGTCCAAAAGCCGTACATGGAGCGCAGAAGCTACGCCACCTTCAAAAAGCTGTGGCCGGAAAGGGAAGTCGTCGTCACCTCGCCGCAGGTATCGTTTGATGAGTACCTTGAGAAGTACTCTCATAAAGAGCTTTCGGCAGATGCGGTGATCAGCATCATGGTGGGCGACTTACAAAGGATCAAGCTCTATCCGGAGAAGGGATTTCAAATTCACCAAGAAATCCCTCAAGAAGTTTGGGCGGCGTACAAAGAGTTGGTCAAAGCCGGTTACGACAAGTATCTGATTAGTACGGATTGACAGCCGAACTCGCCGCCTCCGGGCTTCAAATTTCGCTCGATAAAAGGAATGGCGTGCGGCGTGAACACGATTTGTGATTTATGCGAAGAGTGTTGCGAAAGCTGCTGGAGTTGAGAAAACTCGTGGTGAGTGACGAGTGGTGGTGCCTGGCTGTTCACCGGCGCCGCTTTGGCAGATCAGTCTTTAAAGATGGACAGGCTTACCGCCGTTGCCGTCGCTGCGGACGCATGTGGCGGTTGTAG
>JBBJMB010000149.1:0-8995 GCA_037719755.1 Pyrinomonadaceae bacterium | reverse complement strand
AGACTTTACTATTTGCAAGTGGTGAAGGGCCGCTTTTACGCCGAGCGCGCCCAAAACCAGCGCATCCGATTGCTGCCTATCCCGGCTCCGCGCGGCGCCATCTTTGATCGCAACAATCAGCTTTTGGTCAACTCGCGTTTGATCTACAACGTCATCCTTTCGCGCGACGCGATGCGCGACATCGACGCGCTTTCGATGGCCGACACGCTGGCCGACGGTTTGCAAATTGATCGGGAACTTTTGCGCGAGCGCGTTGATGAATTTAAAACGCTTCCCGCCTTCGAGTCGCTCAAAATTAAGGAAGACGCCACGCCGGCCGACATCTCCTGGGTGATGGCGCACGGCGTCGAATATCTTACCTGCGAATTGAGAAAGAGCCGCAACGCACTTACCTGGAAAACGGCGTGCTCGCTCACGTGATCGGATACGTGGGCGAAATCAGCAAGCCTCAACTGGAGCGCCCCGAATACAAATCCAAAGGCTACAAGCCCGGCGACGTGATCGGGCAAGAAGGCTTGGAAGCCACCTATGATGAATTCTTGCGCGGGCGCGACGGCTACCGGCGCGTGGTCGTTGACAGCCGCGGCCACATCCAAAGCGAGCTTGAGACCGTGCCGCCGCAGCCCGGCCAAGATCTAGTGACCACCATCGACCTTGATTTGCAGTTAATCGCCGAAGATCAATTGAGCAAGTCGCCTTCCAAGCGCGGCGTGATTGTGGCGATGGATCCCAATAACGGCGAACTGCTGGTGATGGCTTCGTATCCGACCTTCGATTCAAATCTTTTTTCCCAAAGCACCACCACGAAAGAAATGCGGCGGCAAAAAGCGGCGCTCTTTAATGACCCGCAGCGAGCGCTTTACAACCGCGCCATCCGCGGCCGCTACCCACCGGGCTCAACTTGGAAGATTCCGATGGCGGCGGCCGGCCTGATGCAGGGCGACATCACCATTAAGAACTCCAACATCGCTTGCGGCGGCGGCATCCAGACCGGCAACAAATTCACGCGCTGCATGGGCAACCACGGTTTGCCCGAATTGCGCTACGCCATTCAGAAGTCGTGCGACGGCTACTTCTATCGCCTGGGCCTCAAAATGGGCATCGAAGGCATCATGGACATGGTCGAGACCTTTGACCTTAACAAAAAGACCGGAGTGGATTTGCCATCCGAGCTGACCAGCCGCACGCCTAACTACTACAAGCCGCGGATGGACGCGAAAGGCACCAAGTGGAAAGAGGTTGACACGGTCTACGCTTCTTTCGGCCAGGTTTACGAATACGCGACGCCGCTCGCGATGCTGCGCGCCGTGGCCGGCATTGGCGTGGGCGGCAAACTTTACGTGCCGCACTTGATGAAAGAGTTCAAACAGGTGGAGGCCATCGGCACCGACAAGCAGAGCCCGGACTACCGGCCGCTGCGCCCGCAGCGAATGTTCGACCGGCCGGAGCCGAAAGTGGTCCAGATGTCCGACGAAGATCATCTGTTCGTTGTCGAAGGCATGTGGAGAGTGGTTAACGACGCCGGCACCGGCGCCCGCATCCGCATGGCCGGCTTTGACATCGCGGGCAAAACAGGCACGGCGCAGGTCGTCAGCCTCGGCAAAGACGTTGGCGGCAACAAAGATCACGCTTGGTTCGTTTCTTTCGCGCCGCCTACAAGCCGGAAATTTCCGCCATCGCTTTAATTGAAAACGTCGGCTTCGGCGGCACCCATGCCGCCCCGACGGTGCGCGCCATTTACGATGAGTTTTACCGCAAAACGCGGCACCAAGAGCCGCCGGGAGCCTTGATGCCAAGAAATAAAGGTGAGCAAAATACGTTCACTGACACTTGGTATTCAAGAGCGTGTTGAGGAATTGCCTCTGCCCTGAAAGGGCAGAATTTAATAGCCGGTGGCAGCGCCACCGGTCACCATTGACCCTGAAGGGGCAATGGCATTAAGTTAAGAAAGTGCCACGCTGGGAGCGCAGGCATCCGGCCTGCCAACCGGGCCGCATGGTGCGTCCGGTGTTCGCGCTGGCGCGCTCATGGTAGGCAAGATGCCTGCGCTCCCAGCGCTAACTTAATGCCATTGCCCCGAAAAGGTCAGCAAAACAATCGCAGGTGTCCATGTGCGCTCTCCCACGGCTATTGACTTGATCCCCTTCGGGGATAGTTCCTCAACATGACCTAACATCTACTTTATGGTAGCCATTCTCGAAAAACGTCACTATCGGGATTTCGACTGGGTGCTGGCGGTGTTGGCGACCGTGATTGTGGTGTTCGGCACGTGGCAGATTCACAACGCTCAGCCGACAGTCAATTATTGGCAGAAGCAGCTCATCGGGTTATCAATCGGGCTGACGGCGATGTTCATCGTCGCCTTTATGGACTATCGCCGGTTGGTGCATTTTGCGCCCGCCTTTTACATCTTCGGGTTGTTTTTGCGGGCGATTGTGTTGATTCCCGGCGTCGGATTAAAAATTAACGGCCAGCGCGCTTGGATCGCCGTGCCTGTGGTCGGGCAGTTTCAGCCTTCGGAGTTTGTTAAGATTCCGACCGTGTTAATGCTGGCGCGCTATTTCGGGCGATCGCGCCCCGGCACTCTTAAGTTAAAAGAGATGCTGATGGGCACCTTGATCTTGGCTTTTCCGGTGGGCCTTATTTTGTTGGAGCCGGATGCCGGTCAGGCGATGACTTATTTTCCGCTGTTGGGAACCATCCTCTTTTTGTCGGCCGTGCGCATGCGTTTGGTCATCGCCGCCATCGTCTTAAGCGTTGTCGCGGTGCCCGCCGCTTACATGATCGGCACCAAAACAGGCGCCATTAAAAATTATCAGCAAGAGAGAATCAAAGTTATTCTCGACCCGGAGAATGCCGACAAGCGCGGATTCGGCTATCACACTTGGCAATCCATTGTGACGGTCGGCAAGGGCGGTTTAACTGGCGCGCTCTCATCAACAGAAGAATATTCGCAAAGCCGCTTAAAGTTTCTGCCCGAGCCGCACACCGATTTCATTTTCGCGGTGACCGCAGAGTCAACCGGATTCGTCGGCTCCATTCTGCTCATACTGGCCTACGGCATTTTGATTACGCGCCTCGTCGCCGATGCGCAACGGGCGCCGGATCGCACCGGCATGCTGGTGATTATGGCGATCGTCGGAGGCTTAGCCTTCCAGATCTTCATCAACATCGGGATGGCGCTCGGAATCTTGCCCGTGATCGGCGTGCCGCTGCCGCTGATGAGCGCCGGCCTCTCTTCAGTGCTGGCAACTTTTATCGCCATCGGGTTTGCCATCAGCGTCCAACTGCGGCGCTTCGTTAACTAAATCGGAGTTAGGAATTGGTCTGGCGCCAAGATCCTCTCTGCGATTCTTTGTGTTGAGGTGAGACTTAAACGCAAAGATGCGCAAAGGTAAAACGCAAAGAAACGCAGAGAGAGAGAGAAAGCTTGCCGTCTCGGATTAACTTATGACTGGAATTAACTGAAGCCTGTGCATAAATCGTCGCGTAGCGACAACATAACTTTAGCCGTGCGTTCACCTGACGGCAAACAGATGGCCTTTTCGCGCAACTTGAGAACCAGTGATGCGGTGTTCTTCAGCAATTTGAAGTAATTGGGCCGGAGCCGAGTTTCGACCCCGAATGGCTTTGACCGCAAAATTTTGATTGACAACTCGTGCGCCGGCGGGTGAATCTAAACGACGCTCTCCTTCCTTAGAGCGGTACGTTCCCTACAGAGTTAATAAATGAAGAAACAACTTGCTTTAGCGATCACTCTCCAATTGTCAGCGTTGTCAGCGGGTGCCGCTTCGGCACAGCAAAGCATGTCTTCCGCGCCGCCGGCTGATAATACCGCGGCACACGCGACCCGGCCGAGGACGGTTCAGCATGCGGCTCAAAGCGAAAGCGTTGCTCCGCCGCTCGCACAGACCGCCCCAGCCCGAGCAACCAGCGCACCCCAGAAGCTACCCGCCGCAACTGCGAAACCTGGTGCGCCAAATCTTCCGCCTAACCTTCCGGCGGTGCCGCCTCCGGTCGTCCCCATTGCCGCACCGCACCTTTCCGTTGATAAATTGCGGACGCGTCTCGTTGAAGCGCAACGTCTTTTCAAGAGCGCCCCGGTGCTCACCGCTGGATCGGCAAACACGACGAGCATCGTGACCATCGCCGCGCTCGACCCGGCCTCCGCGCAGATTCATACGATGCGCCTTCCGAAAGGAACACTGCTGCGCAAAGACGCAGAAATGACGCTCGCCACCTCGCTTGGCAAAACCGTGCGGTTGCGCATTCTGCGGCCCAACTACGTCAATACCGCCGTCGCCATTTACGATACGGCGACTGATCGCAGCCTGACGCCGCTTTTGATTGAGTATCCGATTGAAAAAGGTGGCCGCTACCGTGAGATGGCTTATTACACCTCCGCGCACCCGGCTCTGATCAATAGTGACCTGGTTCGTTCAGGCCAGTCATATGTGCGCACGATGCTTGATTTGGCGGCCAAGCGCTTGAAGGACAAAGGCGTTTACATCGCGCCGGACTTGATTGACAGCGCCGAACGCCTGTGCATGGTCGAGCACGTCGATCATCAGCGCTTTCTGATCGAAGATCGCCCCGCGCTGTACGAAGAGATTTTCGCGCTGTATGCGTTGAATCAATTGGATACGTACAAATATTCGGTGAGCACCGCCGGCGCCGGCGGAATGGTGCAAATGATTCCGGCCACCTATCAGATGCTGCGGCGGATGCATCCGGGCGTCGGCCTCAATCCGGACTTTGTGCTCGGCATGCGCAATCACGGCAACGCCCTTGAAGCGATGCTCATTTACATCAACGATACCTGGAATGACCTAAGCTACAACTCTGAAGTGGCTTACGCTTTGGCCACCGGCCTCGCCACCAAAGCGGAACTCGTCGCCGCCGGATACAATTCAAATCCCACGCGGCTGCCATCTTATTTGCAGCGCGGCGCCGCATCATGGCGCACGCTGATTCCGCGCGAAACTCAGATGTACCTGCAAATCTACAGCTCAGTTGACAAACTAATCCCCATGAAGCCGCGCAAAATCGAAAAGGCCGGCGCGCCGCCGGCGGTGAACGCTCAAGCGACCGTTTTGACGCCCGCTGTGCCGCAGGCGCTACCTGCGATGTAAAGCACGAGAGTTAGTCTTCTTCGTATCTTCTGCCGTTTGCCAGTCTCAATTAGGTGAGCGCCCTAAATGGAGGAGCAAAGAATCGAACATCCTCTGTCCGCTATCTTCTCCCAGCAGCGGCGCCGCCGCCGTTTGCCACTTGGATCCCAGAAGGGTTTTTCCCTCACCCCATCGATTAACAGGTGTCACTTTCGGAAGAATTGAAACTCTAAGCCTAAATTCTTCCGTGTGAGCAAAAAACAAACCACACGCACGCTAATACTGTCGACCTCGAGCAGGCCGTTGACCACGCGAGCACTCTCAAAGCTAGCGAGGGGGTATGCTAAAATCCAATCGGAGGTAAGTTATGGAAAGTATCTTTAATCTGCTTAACGTGACCGAAGAGGAGGCGCGACAGATGGACGAGGAAACCGAACAGATGCTGGCAGCCATGCGGAGCGCGAACGAAAAGATCGAGCGCGAGCAACAGGAGATCGAGCAGTTACAGGCTGAGACGCGCCAGATCATCTTGCAGATGAAGGAGCGGCAGCGTGCTCAAGCAACTGTATGAAATAATGCGGCAGGTCTTCACGCTGACGGAAACTATTAGCCGCCAGCAGTCAGCGCTTAAGGAACTGCAAGCGGAAGTGCGGGACCTGTCGCGGATGGTCAATGAAGAGGTCAGGCAGATGAAGAGGTCAGGCAGTTGCAGAGGGCAGTGGAGCGGCTGGCGGCAGAGATTCGTCATGTACGAGAGCATGAGGAAGCGGAGCGGCGGGTGATAAGGCTCGAATTAGAAAATTACCTGCTGCGGAGAGAACGCGACTTGCCGCCTGGGAAGCAGAGTATTGAAAAGGAAGAGCAGTAAGAAAATACCATGGCAGCTGCCGGGTTTCTTTTAACTGCTGCTGCTGTGTCGAACAGCGAAAGGAATAACCCGCCGAAGTTGCGCAACTTCGGCGGGTTATTCCTTTCGCTGTTGACATGATCTAATCTCCGTACTGAAGACTATTGGTTGGAAGTTGAACGTCTTCAACCGCCTCGCCGCGCGGTCGATCGGCGTATTGCAGTTTGTAGAGGCGCCAGTAAAGGCCGCGGGCGGTGAGCAATTCTTGATGCGTGCCTTGTTCGCGGATTTCGCCGTGGTGCATCACGATGATGCGCTCCGCTCGCTGCACGGTGGAGAGGCGGTGGGCGATCACAAGCGAAGTGCGATCACGCATCACGCGCTCAATGGCCTGCTGAATCAACTGTTCGGTTTCGGTGTCGATTGAGCTGGTCGCTTCGTCCAAAATTAAAAGCGCCGGGTCAAAGGCCAGCGCCCGCGCGAATGAAACCAATTGTTTTTGCCCGACCGAAAGACCGGCGCCGCGCTCGCGCACCGCGGATTTGTAATTGTCCGGCAGCTTTTCGATAAACTCGTGTGCGTGGACTTCTCCGGCCGCCCAACGCACGCGCTCGTCCGTGATGTCACCGCGCCCCAAGCGAATGTTGCTTTCAATGGTGCCGCTAAATAAAAACACGTCTTGCAAAACAACGGCGAAGTTTTCGCGCAGCGCCTGCAAGTCCCATTCGCGCACATCCATGCTGTCGAGCAAGATGCGGCCGCGCTGCACATCGTAAAGCGCATCAGCAAATTCGAGATCGTCGTTTTGCCCGAACCCGTGTGGCCCACCAGCGCGACGGACTGACCGGGCGCGACCGTGAACGACACGTCTTTCAATACCCAATCCTCATCCTTGTAGGCGAACCACACGTGGTCAAATTCGATGCGGCCTTGGGCGCGGCCGCTTCTTTGCGGGTTGGCTGGCGAAGTCACAGCCAGCGGCAGGTCAAGCGTTTTGAAGATGCGGTACGAAGCGACGACCGCAGCTTGCAACACGTTATATTTATCCGAGATGTCTCTGATCGGTTGAAACAATTGCTGCGAATACTGCAAAAAAGCGACCAGCGCGCCAAGGGAAATCGCCCCGCCCATCGCGCTCCAGCCGCCGTACCAGATGATCAACGCGATGCCGATGGCGCCGATGAAATCAACAATCGGGAAAAAAACCGCATAGTAAAAGATCGTTTCGATATTGGCGCGGCGGTGGTCATCGTTAATGTCTTGGAAGTTGGCGAGCGACCGCGCTTCGCGGTTGAAAATCTGCACTTCGCGGGCGCCCGACAAGTGCTCTTGCAAAAAAGAGTTGAGCCGCGCGACGCGCGTGCGCACTTGATCGTAGCCGCGCCGCGCGTGTTTGCGAAACCACGTGGTGGCGGCGAAAAGCAGCGGCACGGTGATGAGCGTCACGAGCGTCAACCGCCAGTTGATCCAAAACATCGCGCCGGCGATGGCCAGAATCATCACCACGTCGCCCAGCACCTCAATCACGCCGGAAGTGAAAAGCTCGTTGAGCGCATCGACATCCGAAGTCAATCTGGTCATCACGCGCCCGACCGGGTTGCGGTCAAAGTAAGCCACTTCTTGGCGCTGAAGCTTCGCGAAAAGCTCGCTGCGCAAATCGTACATCACGCGCTGGCCGACCGATTCGAGCAGCACTGTCTGAACGTACGAAAAGAAAAAGCGCAGCACCAGCGCGCCGAGCAGCGCCAAGCCCAGCCACTTCAAGCCGCCGAGCTGTCCGGGAATGATGTACCAATCAATCGCGTATTGCGTAAACTTAGGCTGCAAGACGTTAAGGACGTTGACAGCCAAAGTAAGAAACAGCGCCGGGATGATGGCGCTCACGTAAGGCTTCAGATAGCGCAACAAACGACGCGCGATCTTCAGGTCATAAGTTTTCCCGATGGATTCTTCTTCGTGAAATTTCGAGGCTTCCGTTGACATGGTTTAATTCAAATTCCGTCCGTGCGGGCCGCTGTGGAAGGCGGAAGGCGGGACGATTAAAACATAGGCTGGCAGAACGTTGATTAATTTGTTTTTTCTTTAATTTTCATCCTTCCGCCTTCCGCCTTCATCCTTCCAGAGCTAGGTCGCGGCCAATTCTTCTTCAAGCAATTGTCTTTCGTAAAGCTCCGCGTATTCGCCGCCGCGCGCGAGCAGTTGATCGTGAGTGCCGCGCTCGATGATGCGCCCTTCATCGAGCACGCAGATCAGGTCGGCGTCTCGCACCGTCGAGATGCGGTGCGAAACGATAATGCTAGTTCTGGCGCGCATCACGCCGCGCAGCCGCGCGAGTATTAGTTCTTCCGTGTAGGTGTCAACGGCGGAGAGCGCGTCATCAAGGATCAGGATCTTCGGTTGCCGCAGCACGGCGCGGGCGATCGCGGTGCGCTGCTTTTGGCCGCCGGAAAGCGTGATGCCGCGCTCTCCGACCATCGTCTCAAAGCCGGCGGGAAAACTTTTGATGTCTTCGGCCAGGCCGGCCACCTCGGCGGCCGCTTCGATCTGCTCGCGGGTCACCTGTGTCACGCCAAAGGCGATGTTTTCGGCGAGAGTTTCGCTGAACAGAAATGTTTCCTGCGGTACATAACCGATCCCGGCGCGCAGTTGCGCAAGCGGGTAGTCGGTAATCTCTTTGTCGTCCAGCAAAAGCGTCGCGCCGGGCGCCTCGAAAAGCCGCGGAATAAGACCGACCAGCGTGGATTTGCCGCTGCCGGTGCGTCCCACAAAAGCCACCGTTTGCCCCGCTTCGATCACCAGATTTAAATCGCGCAAAGCGGGCGCCGAACTCTCATGATAACTGAAAGTCAAATGACGGAACTCCAGCTTTCCTTTAATCTCCGGTTGCTCGCGCACGCCGGGGCGATCGGCGATGGCGGGGGCGATGGCAAAAAGGGCGTTGATGCGCTTCAGGCTGGCGGTGCCGCGCTGGTAAAGGTTGACGACATAGCCGAGCGCGATCAGCGGCCAGATCAAGCGCGTCAGGTAGAGATTAAAT
>JBBJMB010000148.1:0-9095 GCA_037719755.1 Pyrinomonadaceae bacterium | reverse complement strand
AGCGGGCGCGGTCACTAATTACACCAAAGTCTTTCTGGTGCCGTGCGTGTTGACGACCGTTTGCGCGTTGATTTTCTTTTTCGGCTTTAGGGAACGCAGCCAGAAAAGCTTGCAAGCCAGATTTCAAGAATAAGCACCAGGGGATGGGTAATAATTTATGAGCGCGCATCGCCGCTTGGGCGTCGGCTTTATCGGAAGCGGATTTATCGCCCGGTTTCACATCAGATCATGGATCGCCGTGCGCGACGCGGATGTGCGCGGCGTGTGGAGCCCGAACCCGCAAAACGCCGCGGAAGCGGCCGCGTTGGCGCGCTCGCTGCGGGTGGGCGAAGCGCGTGCCTTCTCATCAATTGAGGAAATGGTGGCGGCGCCCGAGATCGATTGTATCTGGATTTGCGGCCCCAATCACATGCGGATCGAGAACATGGAGCGCATTGTGGCCGCGCTTAAATCCGGCCGTGGGCAGTTGATCGGGATCGCCTGCGAAAAGCCCCTGGGGCGCAACGTGAAGGAAGCGCGACGCATGGTCGAGCTGGTCGAGGAGGCGGGCCTGCTGCACGGCTATCTCGAAGACCAGCTCTTTTCTCCGAGCGTAGAGCGCGGGCGTGACATCATTTGGAAGCGCGGCGCCGCCATCACGGGGCGGCCCTACCTGGTGCGCGCAGCCGAGGAGCACAGCGGACCGCACATGCCTTGGTTTTGGCAAGGCGATTTGCAGGGCGGCGGAGTCTTGAACGACATGATGTGCCACAGCGTGGAAGTCGCACGCCACATGTTAACGGCGCCGGGAGCGCCGCGCGCGAGCGTGCGCCCGACGAAAGTCTCGGCGCAAATCGCTTCACTCAAATGGTCGCGCCCGGAATACGTGCAAATACTCAAGGAAACGATGGGCGCAAACGTTGATTACGCCGCGCGCCCGTCGGAGGATTTCGCCCGCGCGACCATCAATTATGTCGATGAGTTAAACAATCCGCTGATCGCCGAGGTGACCACCTCGTGGAGTTTCGTGGGGGCCGGACTGCGTTTAAGCATGGAACTGCTCGGGCCGGAGTATTCGCTTGCGATGAATTCGCTGGAAAGCGGCATGAAGCTGTTCTTTAGCCGGCGCGTGCAGGGCGAGGTGGGCGAAGATCTGGTCGAAAAGCAAAACGCCGAACAAGGACTGATGCCGCTCGTCGGCAACGAGACCGCCGAGTACGGATACGAAGGCGAAAACCGCTATTTCATCAATTGCTTTCTTGACGGCCGTCAGCCCGACGAAAACTTTTACGATGGGCTCGCCGTCACCGAACTGTTGATGACCGCTTACATGAGCGCCGAGCAGGAACGCGTGATCAACTACAAGCCCGACAATCTTGATGATTTTGTGCCGCTCGTCGCGCAAGGCAAATGGCAGGGTGGAAGGTAGGGCGCGCGCCAGCGTCTTTTAGGCTGAATGGACAAAGCATCTCGCCAGTAGTTAAACTGTGCGGTCAATTTATCACACCGAATATTTACGCGCGTTAATTTTAGGGTAATGGAGATTTTTATTTAGTTATGGCGATTACTGCGACACAACTCAGGCGCGGGACGGTGATTGTTTTTGAGGGCGATCCCTGCAAAGTTATCGAGTTTCGTCACCACACGCCCGGAAATCTGCGAGCCATGGTGCAAACCAAGTTACGCAATCTGCGCTCAGGCAATTCCTTTGAGCACCGGTTCCGTTCGGCCGACACCGTTGAGCGCGCCACGCTCGAACAGCACGAGATGGAGTATATGTACTCGGACGGCTCGCAGCATCATTTTATGAACACCGCGAACTACGAGCAGGTCGCGTTAAGTGACGAAGATTTGGGAGACATGGCGCAGTGGCTGTCTCCGGGTTTGCGCATCCAAGCTGAATTTTACGAAGGCGCGCCCATCGGCGTCACGCTGCCCGCATCGATGGAGTTGAAAGTGGTTTCGACGGAGCCTTCGCTGAAAGGCGCGACCGTGTCCAATGTTAACAAGCCGGCGAAACTTGAGAACGGCGTCACCATTTTGGTTCCGCCCTTTGTTAATCAAGGCGACAAGATCCGCGTCGACCCGGCCGAAGGCCGCTACATTGAGCGCGCCAAATAACACTCACACTATTTCATCAGTTAATCCGAGATAACTTAACTACGTAGGGCATGGCCTGTTCTGCGGCCTGCTCCGAGCAGGCGATAAAATATTAGCCACAGGCGTTGCGGCCTGTGGTTATAAGCGGACACCATGCGAGCCCGCGTCGGGCGGGCGAGAAAGGGGTCGGGCGCAAAGAGGGCCGCAGCAACAACTCTGCTGCCGCCCGTTGCCGCAGGCTCAACATGAGAAGCGGCGTATCTCCACAGGCTAGACGTTTGTGGCTACATGCTGACGCCTGCTGCCGCAGGCTCAAGAGTAGTTATTCAGAACTTTAGATTTCGGATTTTCACCCGCCGTGTATTTTCTTTACAGCCTGCTGCTCGCAACGGGCGTGGTGCTCCTTTCGCCGCGTTTCGCTTACCTTGCTTTGCGTCACCGCAAGTACCTTGGGGGACTCACGGAGCGACTCGGCGGCGGCGCGGCGCTTGAGGAATCGCGTCCTGTCATCTGGCTGCACTGCGTCTCCGTCGGCGAAGTGATGGCGGCCGTTCCGCTGGTGAGCGCGCTCCGGGCGCGTTACCCGATCACGCGTTGTTTGTTTCCACCACTACTGCGACCGGCCAGCGAATCGCCCGCGCGTCGCTGCAGGGACTCGCCTCCCAAATCATTTACTGTCCCCTGGACTTCCGGTTCGCGGTCAAGCGTGCGCTCAACCGGGTGCGCCCCGCGCTTGTTTTGCTGATGGAGACCGAAGTGTGGCCGCATTTTTTACGCGCGTGCCACAAGCGTCGCATTCCGGTCGCCATCGTTAACGGAAGAATTTCGCCGACTTCCTTTCAGCGCTACCGTGTGGTTCGCTCATTCTTCAGTTTGGTTCTGAACCAACTCTCCCTGGCCGTGATGCAGACCGGCGAAGATGCCGAGCGCATCCGTAACTTAGGGATCAAAGCGGAAATTGTGCGCGTTTCGGGAAATCTGAAATTCGATGCCAAAAGTTTGAGTTCGCACGAGCAGAGTCTGACCGCAGAGATAGCTAACAGATTTCATTTGAACCGCCAACAACCAGTGCTCGTCGCCGCCAGCACCCATGCGCCCGAAGAGCGCGTGACGATTGACGCTTTCCGCGCGCTACTGTTGCATGCCGCCTCGCCTAAACCGCGGCTGGTGATTGCGCCGCGTCACCCCGAGCGATTCGAGGAGGTCGCCGAATTGCTTGACAAATCCGGCCTTAGTTGGTCAAGGCGCACTGGCGCTGCGAGCCAAAGCGACGGCGCATGCGACGTCGTGCTGCTTGACACCGTTGGCGAGTTGCGCTCAATTTACCCGCTCGCCGGGGTGGTTTTTGTGGGCGGAAGCATCGCGAAAAAAGGCGGTCATAATTTGATCGAGCCGGCCGCTGAAGCATGCTGTGTGATTACTGGCGCTCACACCGACAACTTCGCCGGCATCGTAGACGCTTTCGCGCAAGCCGGCGCTGTGGTGCAACTTCCGCCGCTCGAAGGCGCGGCGATCACCGAAGCGCTCTCACATTGTTGGCGCGAATTGCTCACAGACGATGGGCAAAGAAGCGCGTTGGCCGCCAGAGCGTGCGCCACAGTTGAGGCGCACCGCGGCGCCACCGCGCGCACATTGGAGTTAATCGAGCCTTTGATTAACGCGAACTCGATATCAGCAGAGACACAGGTCCGACAATCTTGCGGATTGTCGCTGACTGTGTGAGAAATCAAGCTCCACAGTTTGGTGTGACCGCGACAATCCGAAAGATTGTCGGACACTGTGGCCACACTGATACCGGCAGAACAATCTCTGACACGCACCCGAACATTGTGGCCGCCATCACAGACATCAGCCTCGCGCCGCTCAGCTTGATTTATGGCGTAGGCGTGCGCGCGCGAAACGCCTTTTATGATTGGGGTTTATTTGCCGTTCACGACGTGGCGCTCCCGTCATCAGCGTGGGAAATATCACCACCGGGGAACGGGCAAAACTCCGCTGGTGAAGTGGGTGGCGCGCGCGGTGGCGGCGACGGCGCTGTCGATCAAGTCTTGCATTCTCACGAGGGGGATGGCCGCCGCTCGCGAGCGGCCGAGCGTGTGGTGGTGTCCGACGGCCGGCGCTTAATGGCCGACGCGTTGCGCGCAGGAGATGAGCCGCGTTTATTGGCGGAAGAACTGCTCGGAGTAGCTTCCGTGATCGCCGACGCGGATCGCATCGCCGCGGCGCGTTGGGCGATGCGGAATTTGGGAAGTCAAGTTTTCATACTCGACGACGGCTTCCAGCATCGCCGTCTCGCGCGCCGTCTCAACTTGGCAGTGATTGATGCCACGAACCCGTGGTCGAACGGATGGGTTTTGCCGCGCGGTCGATTGCGCGAGCCGCTCACAGCGCTCAAACGAGCTGACTGTGCGGTGATTACGCGCGCCGGGCAGTCTCGGGACTTGGCGCAACTTACCGCACGGGTGCGCGACTATTGTGCGCCGTCAGTTCCAATTATCGCTTCCAACATGGAAATCTCATCCGTGCGCCCGCTCGGCGCAAACGATGCGGACGGCGCTGGTTTGGATAGTCAGCAGAGGGTGGGCGCTTTTTGCGCCATCGGAAATCCGCAATCGTTTTTCACTCAGTTGCGAAGCCGCGGTTATCAACTCGCATACGAGCGTGTTTTTCCGGATCACGCTTATTACACGCAACGAGACGTTGATCGCCTCGGCGAAGAGGCGAAACGCCGCAACCTTTCAGCGCTCCTGACGACAGCCAAGGACGCGGTTAAACTCGGGCACCTGTGCCACGCTGTTCCCTGCTTTGTGGTTAATATCGAGCTCGAATTTCGCCCGCCAGACCGGGAAGCTTTAATGAACCTGATCGCACAAGTTGTGGCCGCTGGCCAAAACAATGCGTGAGGCTTTGACCTTGAGGTGGGACGCTTACTGCGCGGAACAGCTCCGCTGCCCGTTCGTGGAAGTTCGGGCGCTGGTTTTTGGGGATCGGAGTTGGCGCCGGTGCGGCATCCTGCGTTCGGGGCTGGACTGTTTTTTGATCCTCGCCCGGCTTTTTCACTTCGGGTTTTGATTGTCGCCGCGGGATGGCTGCTCACCTGGTCATTTTGCGTTTGATCGCCGGCAGAAGGCGTCTGGCTGCGGGCGAGCGTTTGTGATCAAAGCAGGAGGCAATTCTTCTCCGGCCACGCTTTTTGATGCAGGATATTTTTCCGGCGTCGCCGCAACCGACGAAGAACCGGTTTTGGCTGACGCCGAGACTTGAGCGCGGCCGCACATCTCGCTCCGCCTCGCTCGTCGCCGGCGCGAGCGATTCAACCGGTTTGCCTTGCGGATCAACTGGCAGCAGCGCGGGCAGATTGTCTTCGACTTCAATCTGCCGCTGAATCGCGGAAAATGCCGAAGCTTGCGACCAGCAGAACAAGCGCCGGAACAATAATCCTCCAAGGATTAAAATTAGCTAACGGCGACGGCTGCTCGGGCGTCAGCAGCAGCAGCAACGTTTGACCATCATCCGGGCAGGTGGTTTGCGCATCACCAAATTGCTGCTCACACTGCGGACACTTTTTCATCTGCAAATTCTACTTGCCGCAAAGCTCACGGCAAAGCTCACGGCAAAGCTCACGGCAAAGCTCAATCGTTCAATAGCGAACCACAGCACTAAAGCTTCCGCTGTTGTCGTCGTAGTTATCATCGTTGACGAAGAGAATCAGGCTTCCGTCAATTGGCGATTCAAAAGTAAGATTTTTACCCACCAGGAAGGGACCTTGCAACTGGCCATCGGCCATTCTGATGGCTCCGATCAAAGCGCCGGTCCCGGCGTTCG
Organism: Pyrinomonadaceae bacterium; assembly: GCA_037719755.1. Lineage (GTDB taxonomy): Bacteria > Acidobacteriota > Blastocatellia > Pyrinomonadales > Pyrinomonadaceae > JBBJMB01. The sequence goes on along the minus strand of JBBJMB010000148.1, from coordinate 3,191 downwards.
GAAGCGGATAAGTTCCAATGATACCTCCGAGGCCTGCTCTGCCTCCATCGGGCGAAACCATGCCGGCGCGGCGCCCGGTGACGACGCTGCCCGACGCCGTGATGCGGACGCGGTCGCCGCGACGCAGCTCCACCCCGGTCTCTGTGCCGCGAGAATTGCCGGCCACCTCAATGGTCAATTCGCGCCCGGAGTTGGCGGATGGCGTTGAAGTTTGGTTGCTCGGGGTGCGCGGGCGCGCGGCGGCCGGTTCCGTTGGCCTGCGATTCGGCTCACCGAAGAGGTCATCATCTTCTTCCGCCGGCGGCGTTTGCGTATTGCGGTCGGAGCGGGTGCGGGGATTGACGGGAACGAGCGTGGCGCGCTCCGTGCGCACGCGCGCCGTGTAGGAGCCGCGCGCATCGTTGAAACTGCCTCGATTCACGGTCAGGTAAAGTCGGCCGTCGCGCTCCGCGGCAAACTCGCGGGCTTGACCGATTTCAAGGATGGGCGCGTTCGGGTCGTTGGAGATGGCGCCGACGAGTAATCCTTCAGGCGCGGACGGCAATGGCGCCGTCGGGTCAATCGCTCCGCGCAATCCGTTTGGCGTTAAACGCGAACGCCCGACCACAATTGTCCCCGTGGCAGACACGTTTACGCTTTGGCCGCGCCGCACATCCACGCCGCTATCAACCCAATTCGGCGCCAGATTCACCTCTACGACGCGCGTCCAACCGCGCTTCATCAAGCGAGCGGCCTTCAATCTCAATGCGCTCGACTTCGCGCGGAGCGTAGTATTTAATTTCTCCGCCCTCTACGGCGCTGCTGCTGCTGCTGCTGCTGCTGCTGGCGCGCGCCGCTGACGCGTCTGCGTTCGCTAAGCGCACCACAAATCGGCCGTTAATAAATCCGAGCACGGTGCCGCGCACGGTGCTGCCGTTTCTCAGATAAACGGTGTCGGCCAGGATAACGGAACAATTGGCAATCAGTAACAGCAAAAGATAAAGACCGCGACGCATGATGTGGTTCTCCTTTTCGCTCACGCACGCTCGGAGCGGACGTTTCACGTTAACTCGGGCGAGACTATCATTAATTTGCCGCCGCCGGGGAGAAAGAATTCCGAGAATTTATGAAGTTTAAAAACATGGCGCGACGCACGCTCACGAGCCGCTGCTTCCGGCATGCCGACTTGCGTTCAAACGGATCATCGCCATGTCACCGTGGGCGCCTGCCCTACGGCTATTGACTTTGTCCCTTCGGGGACAGTTGTTTATCACGCTCTCAAGGCTTCCACACCCAGGTGCGGCGCCTCTGGCCCCAGATTGCCATGGCGAGAATGTAGAAGGGTTGAGAGATGAACCAGAGGGGCAGATATCTGAGCACTCGGCGCGGCGAAAGCGAAAAGCGGCGCACAGTAGAAAAAGCAAATCGACGGAAAACTTAAATCCGACGGCGAGCGCCCAGGTCGTCCAACTGAGCCAGTTCGCCCAAGCCCACAAACCGCCGCATAACAGCGTCATGTTCAACAGCAGTGCATTCACGGCGTAGAGCGTGAAGGCAAAATCTTCCTGAAATGGTGCGTGCCGCTTGAGGCCCAGCGCGCCCGCTGATTGCGAAACGAGCGCCAAGTCTTTCAGGGTACGTGCAGTTGTAAGCGCCCACATCGTCTGCGTAAACGATTTTGCCGACCTGCGCGTTGGCCCGCATCAGTTGCAGCATCAGCATGTCGTCGCCCGCGATACGATGAATGATGGAACTGTATCCGCCAACCTGGTCAAAGGCGCGGCGGCGAAACGAAATGTTTTGCCCGGACGCGCCAAGGGGACGCCCCATTTTCGCGCTGCCGACCATGGCGGCCACCAGCGTGAGAAACTCAAAAGCCTGCGCGCGCTCAAAAAGGCTGCTTTCTCGCGCGACTTTCAGTTCCGAGTAGCCAAGCACCATCGCCACATCCGGCGCGTAGTGCGCGGCCATGCGCTCGACCCATGTCGGCCGCACGCGGCAGTCCGCGTCCGTCAGCAGTAGTATTTCGCCGCGGCTGGCCTCAATTCCCTTTTGCAGCGCCAGCTTCTTTGGGGACTGTCCAGCCGGCACTCGTGTCTGTTGAAGCAAAGTAAATCGATGCGGCGCCGAGCGTTTCGCTGCGCGCACCAAGTCGGCCGTTTTATCCCGCGATCTGTCGTCGACCACAATGACTTCAAAGTTCACATACGTTTGCACGGAGAGATCCGCGAGCAGGCCCGGCAGACGCTGCTCCTCGTTGCGTGCGGCCACCACGACGCTCACAAAAGGATTCGCCGCGTGCGCAATCTTTGTTTCTCTCACAAGTCCGCGCAGCATCACCAGCGTGCCGCACACATAGAGGACGATGGAAATCCAAATGATGATGTCAAAATAAATCAAAATGATGGCGGTCAATGCACCGACCTCAGTTATGATGTCGCACAAATCTCCGACGCTCGGGCACACCGGCAGCCAATCGGCTGCCGAGTGTGGCACGGTTTGCTCGAAGGTAGTGTTGACATTTGCCCCGGCGGTTGAGAAAAACATCAGCACCCTTTCGGGCTTAGCGCTCGTGCGACGCCGGAGCACCGCACAAGAATTGATATTTCACGACTCATTGGAGAGTACCATCAGTGTCTCAAGAAAGCCGATCATCGACCGCATTTGCTGAGCGCGCACTTGAATTTGTTTCCGACAATAGCGTTGTCGGACTGGGCACCGGCCACGCCGCCACGGACTTCATTTATGCCCTCGGCCGACGCGTCAAAACGGGGCTCGTTGTGCGCGGCGTGCCAACATCGGAGGCGAGCGCAGAACTTGCCCGGCAACTTCATATTCCCTTAGTAAGTCTGAGCGAAGTCGACTCAATTGACGTCGCCGTGGATGGCGCCGACGAAGTAACGCCCGCCCTGGATTTGATCAAAGGCTTCTATGGTTCGTTGTTGCGCGAGAAGATTGTGGCCGCGGCGGCGAAGCGCCTGGTCATTGTGGTCGGAGGGGAAAAACTGGTGGCGACGCTCGGGACGCGCGGTAAATTGCCCGTCGAGGTCGCGCCGTTCGGCCTTTCTTTTTGCCAACAGCGCATTGAGGGACTCGGCTTTAAAAGTCATCCGCGCATGCACGGTGCGGATTTGTAAGTGACGGACAACAGCACTTATATTCTCGACTGTGAGATCTCCGCTATAACCGAGCCGCGCGACACGGAGCAAGCG
>JBBJMB010000147.1:0-9133 GCA_037719755.1 Pyrinomonadaceae bacterium | reverse complement strand
AGCAATTAGCAAGGATGCGCTAAATCTACTTCCACAACATTTGACACGAACTCAAAGCTGCGCGCGCGAATGCGCTTGGTGTCCAGCACGAGAGCGTCTTCGCCCAATTCCTGCTTCACTTGCTCGAGAGCTTCGCGCATCGTCGGCGCTTGAAATTTCTTAATGTTCATACTGGGCGAAAAATTCCGTCTTCGTAAAAAATCCGGTGACGAGCGCTTGATGCAGCACGTCCAGTGCCAAAGCGTTGCCGCCTACGGCTTAAGCGCGGCGCGGCGCCGCTTCATGATCTGCGAACGAATCCGTTTGCGGCGGCGCGCCACAGTACGTTGCTGATCACGCGCGGCAGTCCTTTGCTCTGCTGCTGCTGCGGTTACCGGTGGTAAAGGATTTTCGGGCTCAGGGACGAGAACGGGGCTCACAGCATAATCTGTGGAGGTTAATAATTGCATGGCGTATCCGGCGCTAAAAAATTGGTCGAGCGAAAAAATTGAATTAACTGATAGTGCCCATGGAGACCAGCCGGATATTGGGAGCGACCTCCCCGTGAGCTATCACGGCGAGGTCTGGCAAGAACCGTTCCGTGAGTTTGCGCAAGTGCGGGCGAACAATCGCCGAGCACAGCACGACCGGTTGCGAAAGCACCGCCGCCTGCGCCGCCGCTTCTATTTTCTCGAGAATCATGCGGCCGAATTCCGGCTCAATGGCCTGTGTTGGCGCCCCCCGAGCAGGCCCAGGCGGTCGGCAAACTGCTGCTCCAAGCGCGGATCGATAATCAGCACCGCAAGTTCGCCGCTTTCGTTTGAAAGGTTGGAAGAGATCGTCCGGGCGAGGCTGGTGCGGGCCGCTTCCGTCAAGGCATTGACATCGTGCGTCAGGCTTCCGGCGTCCGTGATGGCCTCTAAAATGGTCGCCAGATCGCGGATCGGCACCCTTTCGCGCAACAGATTTTGCAGCACGCGCTGAATCTCTCCGAGGCCCAGCACTTTCGGCGTCGCTTCCTCGATTGTCTTCGGATGTGTTTCGGCCAGAGTATCCAGCAAACAACGCGTTTCCTGGCGCCCGAGCAACTCCGGCGCGTGCTTTTTAACGATCTCGGAAAAGTGCGTGCAGATCACCGTCGTCGGGTCGACCACCGTGTAGCCGGCGGCCATCGCGCGGTCGCGGTCGTCCGTGCGTCGAATCCACACGGCGGGCATGCCGAAGGCCGGGTCTGTGGTGGCGACGCCTTCGACCACTTCGCGCACGGCGCCGGGGTCAATGGCGAGAAATCCGTCTGGATGAAGCTCTCCTTGCGCGATGCGCTCGCCTTTGAGCAGAATCGCATACTCGCGCGGCGAGATCTGTAAATTGTCCGTGATATGCACGGGCGGCACAATGATCCCCAAATCGCGCGCGATTTGCCGGCGAATTTCGCGCACACGCGATAGGAAACTGTCTCCCGTGCTGACCAGGGGGATCAGGCCGTAACCCACTTCGATGGCCAGCAAATCGAGCTTCAAAACTGATTCTATTTTGTCTTTCTCTTCGCCGGAATCCGCGCGCGCCTGATCTTCGGATTGCTCGATGACTTGGGCCGCTGCGCGCATGCTTTGCTGCGTGGAGAGGTAGCCCACGGCGATTGACGCGGCGCCGAGCAGCAAAAACGGAGCGTGCGGCATGCCCGGCAAAATGCCCAGGAAAATGAGCACGCCGCCGGCGATGTAGAGCGGGCGCGGATTGCTGAGCAATTGCGCCGACATGTCCTGGCCCATGTTTGATTCGGTGGCGGCGCGCGTCGTGATCATCGCCGCGGCGACCGACACGAACAGCGAAGGCACGGCCGCCGCCACGCCGTCGCCGACCGTTAAAACCGTGTAGGTGCGAATCGCGTCGGTGACCGACAAGCCGTGCTGCAAAACACCAATCGCAAAGCCGGCGACCAGGTTAATAATCACGATCAGAATCGAGGCCACGGCATCTCGCTGCGTAAAGCGAATGGCGCCGTCCATCGCGCCGTGAAACTCGGCCGCCTGGCTGATGTCTGCGCGACGTTGGCGGGCCTGTTGCTCGTCGATTAAGCCGGCGGACAAATCGGCATCAACGGCCATCTGCTTGCCGGGCATCGCATCCAGCGTAAATCGCGCGGTCACTTCCGAAGAGCGGACGGCGCCGTGGTTGACCACCAAAAACTGGATCGCCAATAAAATCAAAAAAATCACGACGCCGACCACGTAGTTGCCGCCGATCACAAACTCGCCGAAAGCTTTAATCACCGCACCGGCGGCCGCTTCGCCCGCCTCGCCGTGCGATAAAATCAAGCGCGAAGTCGCCACATTCAAAGCGAGCCGGTACAGCGTGGATAAAAGCAGCAGACTGGGAAACGAAGTGAACTTGACCGGCTGGTTGATGTACATTGAAACCAACAGCACGACCACCGAAATCATCAAGTTGAAGCTAATCAACACATCCAGCAAAATCGGCGGTAGCGGCACCAATAACACAAGCAGAATACACACGGCCGCCAGAGGCGCGGCCAAGTGCGCATGTTTGCCCGCCCCGGTCAGTAATTTTGTCGCCGCGTTGCCGGCCAAGTTTGAAGTTTTCCTTTCGAGCGTGAAAAAGCTGGATGGTTGCAGGCAGAAGGTTTAATCCACCACCGGCGGCGCCCGTTATGCAATCACAGTGCCGCTTTGGAAGGATGAAGGCGGAAGGATGAAGGATGAAAATTAAGGGCAAAAGCGGATGTCCGACAATCTTCTCGATTGTCGCCGACACTCGTAGATGACGAGCTTCGTAGCTTGGCCTGTCAGCGACAATCGAGAAGATTGTCGGCGCTTTGGTACGGTTGATACCGGCAACGGTATTCGCTAAAGCACGGTAGTAGCACCAGCTATTACATCAAACGCACCTATTTTCATGCTTATAAAATGGTGAGTGGAAATAAGAGCTAAACCACGTGAAGCGAAAGCTTTAACCTGCTTAGCTTTTACCCTATGAATCTTGACAATAAAGTCATGTTTACTTATACTCCGCACGTACAATTAATCTCAATTAGATATTAAAGAGCACCTATGAAGGTTTCGGCGCAGGAAGAGTACGGCCTGAGATGCCTGCTGCAGCTGGCGCAACTGCGCGAAAGCGAGTTTTTAACTTTAGCCCAGATCGCCGAGCGCGAAGGTGTGTCGGTGGCCAACGCCGGTAAGCTGCTTTGGATTTTGAACAAAGCCGGGTTGGTGCGCTCGATTCGCGGCACCAAGGGCGGGTACACGCTGGCGCGGCCGGCGGCCGAGATTCGCTTAAATGAGATTATTAAGGTGCTCGACGATAACGTGATCGAAGGCCACTGCAAAAGTTACACGGGCGTGCTTGACGCGTGCATACACACCGGCGATTGCGGAATCCGACCGGTCATCGTTAGTTTGCATGAAATCGTACAAGCGGCCCTTTCCGAAATCACGCTCGCGCAATTAATCGGCACCGAGCACGGCGTGGGAGCCACACTACATAAGATTCAAGGCCTGATGCCGCGCGTGAATTTCGCGCCCAGGCATTAGAGATTTTTTTGAAACCAAGCGGCGGAAACCAAGAGCATCATGAGCACAATCGAATTACTGGCCAATCAAGAATACAAATACGGGTTCGTCACAGACATTGAATCTGAGATGATTCCGCGCGGCCTCAACGAAGAAACCATCCGGCTGATCTCGGAAAAAAAGGGCGAACCGGAGTTTATGTTTCAGTTCAGGCTCAAAGCCTATCGCCACTGGCTGACGATGAAGGAACCGAGCCGCTGGGCGAACGTCAAATATCCGCAGATGGATTACCAGGACATCATTTATTACAGCGCCCCGAAGCAGAAAGAAAAAAAGGCGAGCCTTGATGAAGTCGATCCGGAATTGCTGCGCACGTTTGAGAAACTGGGCATTCCGCTCTTCGAGCAAAAGCAATTAGCCAACGTCGCCGTCGACGCGGTGTTCGATTCGGTCTCCGTCGCGACCACCTATAAGGAGAAGTTGAGGAAGCACGGCGTCATCTTCTGCTCTTTCTCCGAAGCGGTCAGAGAGCACCCCGAACTCATCAAAAAGTATCTGGGCACTGTGGTTCCGTCAAACGATAATTATTTCGCGGCCCTGAATAGCGCGGTTTTCACCGACGGCTCGTTTTGTTTTATCCCGAAGGGCGTGCGGTGCCCGATGGATCTTTCCACTTACTTCCGCATCAACAATTCCGAGTCGGGACAGTTTGAGCGCACCCTGATTGTGGCCGAAGAAGGAGCGCATGTTTCATATTTGGAAGGCTGTCATCCTGCGGCCGAACAGGTTTTGACTGCCGCCGGCTGGCGCAATATAGAAGGCATCAAAGCGGGCGACTCTGTTTACGATCACAACGGTCGCTTGCAAAAGTGCGCGCCGCCATGGTGCGACGGCATCAAGGCGAGATGATTACCGTGCGCCCCGTCTCGCGCTACAACGAATTTAAGCTGACGCCTGAGCATCCGGTGTTAGTTGTCAAACGCCAAGATGTTTTGGTGAAGCGCGAACAACGTCGAGCGGATTGGCTGCCGGAAGTTTCGACCGCCAAGCTGCTGAAAACGAAACCGCAATGGATCAAGGCCGATACGCTTGAAAAAGGCGATTTCCTTTTGGTTCCGAAATTACAGCGCCCCGACTCCTCTTCTTTCACCGACGCAGAGCTTGAACTGCTTGGCTATTACTTGGCCGAGGGCAGCACCTATTTCAACAAAGCAAACAAGCAGTTTACTAATCAGTTCTCACTCGGCTTGCATGAAACGGAATTGATCGAACGCGTGTGCACGTTGGTCAACGAAGTCACCGGTCGTCCCGCTTATGTTACTCCGCAGCTTGATCGCAACGGCGCCGGCATTGCCTTTTACTCATCGCAATACTCCGATTGGTTTACGCAACATTGCGGTAAAGGCGCGGTAACAAAGGCGTTGAGCGCTGACCTGATGAATCTCTCTCCGCATCAGACGCAAGTTTTGCTTGATGCTTATTTAGCCGGTGACGGAAACGTGTGCGAGCGCGGCAATTCAAAATTGGTTCGCTTTTGTACGGCCTCGGAGACGTTGGCACGACAAGTCCAAATGCTGCTAAACAAGCTTGATGTGCAAGCATGGATTCAAGTGCGTGAGGGCGGCGAAGCTAAATTCTCCAATAACTCCGAGCGCATCATTAACCGCCAGCCGCTTTACGAAGTCGGCTACACTGCGGACAAGAAATGGGACATGGTGCGGGAAACGGAAACGCATTTCCTCGTTCCCGTTCGTGAAATCAGCCGTGAAGACTTCGACGATTTGGTTTTCAATCTCGATGTTAACGAGACGCACAGCTACCTCGTGCGCGGCTTTGCGGTGCACAACTGTACAGCTCCTAAGTTTGACAAAATCAATTGCACGCCGCGGTGGTCGAGCTGGTCGCTTTGGATAACGCCGAGATCAAATACTCGACGGTGCAGAACTGGTACGCCGGCGACACCGAAGGCAAAGGCGGCATCTACAACTTCGTTACCAAGCGCGGCAAGTGCGCGGGCGTCAATTCAAAAATCTCTTGGACGCAGGTTGAGACCGGCTCGGCCATCACCTGGAAGTATCCGTCGTGCATTCTGCAAGGCGACAACTCGATCGGCGAATTTTACTCGGTGGCGCTCACCAATCACGCGCAGGAAGCCGACACCGGCACGAAGATGATTCACATCGGGAAAAACACCCGCTCCACCATCATTTCCAAAGGCATCTCGGCCGGCCGGTCAAACAACAGCTACCGCGGCTTGGTGAAAGTGTTGCCGCGCGCCGAAGGCGCCCGCAATTACACGCAGTGCGACTCGATGCTGCTCGGCGGCAACTGTAGCGCGAACACTTTTCCTTACATAGAGGTGATGAATAACACCGCGCAGGTCGAGCACGAAGCCACGACTTCGCGCATCAGCGAAGATCAGCTCTTTTACCTGCGGCAACGCGGCATCTCGCAAGAGGACGCCGTTTCATTAATTATCAACGGCTTTTGCAAAGAAGTATTCCGCGAATTGCCGATGGAGTTCGCCGTCGAGGCCACCCGCCTTCTCGGCCTGAAGCTCGAAAACAGTGTGGGGTAAAACAGTGACAAGTGACTGCGGAGAGTGACAAGTGACAAGTGACAAAGGAAGTGACAAGTGACAAGTGACAAGTGACAAGAAAAAGCAAATTCTTTCTTGTCACTTGTCACTTGTCACTTGTCACTAGTCACTCTCCGCACTCACTTGTCACTCTCCGCAGTCACTTGTCACTCTCCGAAGGAGATACTTGTGTTAGAGATTCGGAATTTGAGTGCGACGATTGATAATAAGCCGATTTTGCGCGGCATTAGTCTGACGGTGAACAAGGGCGAAGTGCACGCGATTATGGGGCCGAACGGTTCGGGTAAATCGACGCTGGCGAAGGTGCTGGCGGGTCATCCGGCTTATGAGGTGACGAGCGGCGAAGTGCTTTTTGAGGGAATGAATTTGTTGGAGCTTGAGCCGGACGAGCGGGCGCGGGCGGGCGTCTTTCTGGCGTTTCAATATCCGGTGGAAGTGCCGGGCGTCTCCAACGCCCAATTCTTGCGCCTCGCTTATAACGAAAAGCGCAAGCATCTGGGCGAAGAAGAGCTTGATCCGCTGGAATTTAAGGATCTGCTCAACGAGCGTGCGAAAATCGTTGAGATGGAGCCGGCATTGATGTCTCGCTCGGTGAACGAAGGCTTTTCGGGCGGCGAGAAAAAACGCAACGAGATTCTTCAGATGGCGGTGCTCGACCCGAAGCTCGCCGTTTTGGACGAGACCGATTCGGGCTTAGACATTGACGCATTGCGCATTGTGTCGGAGGGCGTCAACAAGCTGGCCACCAGTGAAAACGCGATCATTCTTGTCACGCACTACCAGCGTTTGCTTAATTACATTGTGCCCGACTTTGTGCATGTCTTGTACCAGGGTCGCATCGTGCGCTCGGGCGGCAAAGAGCTGGCCCTTCAATTAGAAGAAAAAGGCTACGATTGGCTGAAAGATGCCCAACCACAGGAGGCCGAGATGCTCGCCACAGCGGGCGCGCCGGCAGCAGGTAATTGATAGATGACTTCTCAGGCAACAAAAATTGAGAGCGCTTACGCTCATTATTTAAGTGCGCGGCTCGAGGACAAAGGCGACCCGGCTTGGGTCGCGCGACTGCGCGAAAGCGCGTTCGACCGTTTTGAACAATTGGGCTTTCCCACGGTCGACGAAGAAGAATGGAAATACACGAACGTCGCGGTGATCGCGAAAACGGATTTTGAGGCGCCGCCGCCCGCCAACATCAATCTAAACCAAGAGTCAATCGAACGCGTCGCTTACCCGGAGTCAAGCGGCAGTCGTTTGGTTTTTGTAAACGGAATCTACGCGCCCGAGCTTTCCGCGACGCAGGCGTTGCCGGCCGGCGTCGTGGTGATGGATTTTTCAGCGGCTCTTGCCGACGCTGATTATGCCGGGCGAATCCGCGAGCATTTGGGCCGCATCGCCGATTACAACGAAAATGCGTTCACGGCGCTTAACACCGCGCTTTTTACCGGCGGCGGATTCGTTTATGTTCCGCGGAATGTGCAAGTTGAGGCGCCGATCCACCTGATGTTTCTGGCGGATTCGTCTCAGGCGGTAGTCGCAACGTTTCCGCGCGTGCTGGTGATGTTAGAGCGCGACGCCGCGGCGACCGTGATTGAAAGTTACGAAAGCATCGCCGGCGACAAAGTTTACTGGACCGATCCGGTCGTGGAATTGTTTGTTGATGAAAACGCGCGACTCACGCTTTACAAAATTCAACGCGAAGGCGCGCGCGCCTTTCACGTCGCCAACACCGGAGCGCATTTAATGCGCAGTGCGTTTTTTGATTGCACAACGATTAATCTTGGCGCGCAGTTGGCCCGCCACAACGTGGTGGTCACGATGGATCACGAAGGCGCCGAGTGCTGGATCGACGGCCTCTACATCGTCGGCGAAGGCCAGCACACAGACACTCACTCGGTGATCGACCACGCGAGTCCGCACTGCGTCAGTCACCAAACCTACAAAGGCATTCTGGACGGCAAGTCGCGCGCCGTTTTCAACGGTAAAGTTTTTGTCAGGCGCGACGCGCGGCTCACGGACGCCAAACAAACGAATAAGAATTTGATTCTTTCACGCTAGGCGCGCGTTGACACTAAACCGCAGCTTGAGATTTTTAACGACGATGTGAAGTGCGCGCACGGCGCGACCGTCGGCCAACTCGAAGAAGAAGAGCTGTTCTATTGGCTGAGCCGCGGTTGGCATGAACCTGTGGCGCGCAACCTGCTCACCTACGGTTTCGCCGAAGAGATCGTGGAAAAGATCAAAATCGAATCCATCAAGGCGCAGCTCGATGAAGCGATCCTCAACAGACTTCACGCGCGTCTGGAAGCTTAAAATATATGTCAGCCGTAGAGGAAAGGCTTAGTGAGCCGATGATCGGTTCCCGTTGGGATGTCGAGCGCGTGCGTCGCGATTTTCCGGTGCTCGCGCAAACCGTGAACGGCAAGCCGCTGGTTTACCTCGACAACGGCGCGTCGTCGCAAGTGCCGCAGGTGGTGATCGAGCGCGGCACGCGCTATTTGCAGGAAGAGCATTCGAACATTCATCGCGGCGTTCATTATTTGAGCCAGCGGGCGACCACCGCCTACGAAGGCGCGCGCGAAAAGGTGCGGCGTTTTCTGAACGCACGCGAAGCGCGCGAGTGCATCTTTGTGCGCGGCGCGACCGAAGGCATCAACCTGGTGATGCACGGCTACGGCCGCAAATTCATCGGCGCGGGCGACGAAATCATTATCTCGGAGATGGAGCATCACGCCAACATCGTGCCGTGGCAGATGCTGTGCGAAGAGAAAGGCGCGCGCTTACGCGTCATCCCGATGAATGATGCGGGCGAACTGCTGCTCGACGAGTACGATGCTCTGCTTAACGAGCGCACCAAACTCGTCGCGGTGATGCACATCTCGAACGCGCTCGGCACAATTAATCCTGTTAAAGAGATTGTGGAGCGCGCGCACAAGCAAGGCGTGCCCGTGCTGGTTGATGGCGCACAGGGCGCACCGCACCTCAAAATTGACGTGCAGGATTTGGATTGCGACTTCTACATTCTTTC
>JBBJMB010000011.1:0-26563 GCA_037719755.1 Pyrinomonadaceae bacterium | reverse complement strand
TGGGGGGGGGGGGTGTGGGGGGGGGGGGGGGCCTGGGGCCGCCCCGGCGGCCTGCGCTCCCAGCGCTAACTCAATGCCATGGCCCTTTCAGGGCGGATGCAATTTCCAAACACCCTCTAAAGATTGTCGGACACTGCGGCCACAAAGATGTCGGCCGAGGCGTCTGCGCTTCGGGCACGAAAGAAGAACGATCCCTGAGATCGACCTCGCCCAACCGCCGCCCTCGCGGCGTTAATCAACAGCCAAAGTCAGCGGGCACAAGCGCTCGCTTTGCTTTGCCCGCAGTGCGTGGTAGCATCGCAGCCCGGTCGTGAGAACATTTTGAACAACGAATTTGTAGCGCGCAACTCTTGATCGTGAGTCTTCGGAGGTTCGGCAAATCCTCTTTGCGGCAATCAATTCCCCTTCAATTAACCGCCCGTTAGGGCTCCTGCTGTCGCTTGCTGCGGCGTGGGTTGTCGCCTGTGCGCTTTTGCTGGCGAGCGCCAGGACAGCCGTCGCGCAGCAGACCAATCGCGTCGACCGGCAAGTGACCAACCCGATCACAGACACGCCGAACGTCAATCCGCTGACGCAGGAATTGCTGGTTCAGCCGCGGCCCGCTCCGGCCAAAAGCGCTGACCCGGCCGACTTAACAACAGACGAGTTGAAAATCACTGCGCGTCAGCAGGAAGTGACCGGCGTCAAAGGCGCGCAGGTGTACGTTTACTCGGGCGATGTGGACGCGCGCATCGGCGTTTACCGCTTGCAGGCCGACAAAGTGACGGTCGTCGAAGCCGCGAATAAATTAATCGCCGAAGGGAACGTGGTTTTCGATCAAGGGGCGCCATTCGCCAGCGCATCACCGGCTCGCGCGGCGAATTCAACTACGCCGCCAAGCTCGGCTACTTTGAAAACTCCACGGGCTTTACCAATCAAACGCAAGACGGCACCATTATACTTCACCGCCGACGCGTCGGCGCGTGCCTTAGACACCATCGTCGCAACCAACGTGCAAGTGACCGCCTGCGAAGACATCGTGCCGGTGGAGCTTTCGCGCGAGCCGCGCGGAAATCAAACCGGAGACCGCGTGAAACTGAGGGCGCCCAGCTTTCGCGTTAAAGACATTCCCATTATGCTGCTGCCCTACGCCTCCGTGCCCATCAAGCGGCGCGACCGCGCTTCGGGCATTCTCACTCCGACCGTGAGCTATTCGGGCGAAAAGGGCCTCCGGCTTTCCGGCGCTTACTACCAAACGCTTGGCCGCTCGGCCGACCTCACCGTGCGCGGCGATGTCTACACCGGGCGCGGCCTTGGCCTCGGGGCCGATTTGCGCACGCGCGCTAATTCGCGCTCGTATTTAAACTTGGGCTTCTTCGCCGTCAAGGATCGCATGTTCGGCCCCGCGGCCGGCCCGGAGCATCCGGACCAGGGCGGATCGAGCTTCTACGCGGAGGGCGTGCATTACTTCTCGAACGGATTTCTCGCGGCCGCGGATGTCAACATCACTTCCAACCTTTCCTACCGTCAAGTATTTTCCGACAACGTGCAGCAAGTGATTTCGCCTGATGAGCGGTCGCAAGTTTTCATCAACAAAAACTTTTCCGATTACAGCCTCAACTTTCTGGCGCGCACCAACGTCACGTCGATCCCGAACGTGCGCGTGCGCACGCGCCAATTGCCGAGCGTCTCGTTTGAGAAGCGCCCGTCGGCGCTGCGCTTCTTTGAGAATCATCCGGTCTATTTTTCCTTCGGCGCTTCGTTTGACGGCGTCAGCCGCAAAGAAACGGTGGAAGACATCGCCGCGTTTAAGGCCAACGGCGGCGACGACATCGAGCCGATTGTGAGCCCTTCCATGGTGCAGCGCCTGGACCTGAACCCGCGCGTAAGTCTTCCGCTGTATTACCAAGGCTGGTCGTTTACTGCGACAGTTGGCGCGCGCGCCACTTATTACTCTAATTCCATTGACCCCGCGACCCGGCTGGGGATGGGGCGCGACGTGACGCGCGGTTTCGTGGAATTCGAGGGCGACTTGAGACCCCCGGCGCTTGCGCGAAACTTCTATCGCGGCGATCGCTCGCTGCGTTTTCGCCACGTGATCGAGCCTTACCTGACTTACCGAAAAATCACCGGCGTCAATAATTTTCAAAGAATCATTCGCTTCGATTATCTGGACACCATCGCCGAAACAAACGAATTTGAGTACGGCGTCACGAATCGCTTTTTCACCAAGCGTTCAACCGAGCGGGTGAGCGGCAGCAATGCTTTTCGGGCGGAGCAGACCGTCGACAAAACAAGCGACGCGGCGCAGCCGACTCTCTCCGGCCAGCCAAACGAAGTGCTCTCGATCACGCTGCGAAACAAATATTTTTTCGATCCCACGTTCGGCGGCGCGCTCATCCCCGGGCGCCGCAATCAGTTTTACCCGATCACAACTTTTTCGGGCTTCACTTACGGCGGCGTGGCCCGCCGCTTTTCGCCGCTGGCGATTGAGGCGCGCTACCGCCCGGCCGCATATTTACTGGCCGACGTGCGCACAGACTTTGACACGCAGGGCGAAGGCTTCCGAAATCTTTCGGTCACGTTCGGCATCGCGCGGCCATTGGTGGAAGCCGTTCAAACTTTCTATTACACGCGGGCCATCGGCCTCGCGTCGTCTTTGCAACAACCATTCGCGGGCACGCTTGATAAAGAGCCGGGAACGCTGCGCGGCTCGCAGTGGAGCCCCGCGCTGTTCGTCGGCAACCGCGCGCGCGGCATCTTCGGCGGCGTTTCGTTTTTCTTCGACTTCCAGAATCGACCGGGCAAGGGAAGCAACTCGCTGATCAGCTCGACTGAGACCATCGGCTACGCTTTCGATTGCTGCGCGGTCACCATGCAGCACTACAGCTTTAACGTCGGATTGCGCAACGAAAATCGATTTCTCTTCAGCTTCCGCTTAAACGGCATCGGCACCTTCGGCACAGAGCAAATCGGGCAGCGCTTCCGTTAACGCTTGCTTCGTTAACGCTTCCGTTAACGCTTGCCTGGATGTTTGCCCGGCAACAGGGCTATAATTCCCCATCGAAACGGAAAACGCTCTCCGTTTTGTTGTAGCAATTCGGAAAAATCAGTTGCTAAACCGTACGAACTTTACCGAGATGTGCGAGGACCTTCTTTTCTCATTCCGTGCATCCGTGAATGGGTGTCAACGCATCGGAGCAGTGTCCACCAAGCTTTGCCTGATAATCGTCAGAAGCGGCACCATCGACAAAAGCCGTCCGGCGCTTTCTTTTACGCTCATCCACGATCAACGCACATTCTCTCGCGAGGCCGTCCGCGTCATGCTCGCGGGCCGCGGGATTTAATGGAGATTTACCGCCGTGCCTTACAAATCGCCCCGCCTTGCTCCACCCCAACCACCTCGCTTGCTCGCTTCGACACGCAACGCCCATTTCCCTTTGATCGCCTGCCTGGCGGTCTTTCTGTTAGCGGTTGTATTTCTCGCCTTGACTGTGGATGCCGGGAAGGGCGGCGCGGCCGCGGAAACTGCGGAGCAGTCTTTTGAGCGAAAGGCGGATAAGCTGACCAAGATGGTGAGGCGAGCGGCCCGCGAAGAGGTCGGCGGAAAAGGGCGGGCCGGCGGGCGCCAATCGCGGCTGGAAAGGCTGTCGCGCATCGCCGCCGTCAAGCGCCGCGCGGATGGTGGGGCTGCGCTCAGTTTGCATGTCAAATTGAAAGATCGGAAAGCGGATCAATTGAAGGCGGCCGGATTCCTGGTCGGCTCGCTGGTGGGCGATATCGCCACCGTTGAGACGACAACCGAACGATTGTCGGAATTGGCCGTACTTTCGTCCGTGCGAAAAATTGAGCTCGGGACAATTTCCCGGGCCATGAACGATGTCGCGAGGCAGGCCGTTAAAATCGACAGCTCCGCCGGGCAAAGGCAAATCGGGCAAGATGGCACCGGCGTCGTCGTCGGGATCATCGATTCGGGCATCGACTTTCGACATTTGGATTTCACCGTTCCCGGTTCTGGCGGTAAGCAGACGCGCATCAAGTATCTGTTAGACATGACGAGGTATGAGCAAAGCGGCCCGGATTGGGACTTGAATTACACGTTGCCGGAGGGCACAACGCCCATCGGGCGCCTCTACACCGAAGCCCAAATCAACGAAGCGCTCCAGATACCGGGGCGCCCCAGCCAAGCCGACGATAAAGTAAAGCAGCGAGACAAAAGCGGCCACGGCACGCACATCGCCGGCACCGCCGCCGGAAATGGCTTAGCCGATAACGGCATCGGACAGTTTGCCGGGATGGCGCCAAAAGCGGATTTGATTATCGTCAAAGCCACCAGAGATGATAGCGAGGAAAGCGGTTTCAACTCTTCAGATCAGATCAACGCCCTCAGCTTCATCAGACTTAAGTCCGAAGAACTCGGCCGGCCATTCGTTGCCAACTTGAGCCTCGGCGGACACACCGGCCCGCACAACGGAACAAATTTTAACGAAGAGGCAATTGACGCGTTGGTCGATGGCGGAACTGGTCGCGCCGTCTGCGTCGCCGCCGGCAACGAGGGAAACGATGACATGCACGCCAGCGGGTATATACCGCAGGGCGGTGAGATCGAATTACGGGTGGACGCCAGGGAAAGAACCGGGGATCCTCCTTACACGGCCGTCTCCGTTGAGTATTTTGAGTTTTATTACTCAGCCTCGGATAGATTCACCTTAACGATCACCAAGCCTGACGGAACAGTTTTCGGACCTTACCCGGTTGGCACTGATATTTCCGACCACCCTGACCCGGCCGTTGAGGTTGTTTATAACGACCTTGACGCAGGCCTCCACGACATCTTTGTCACTTTCGAGGATGGGGCGGAGTCAGCCGGAACCGATTGGAAGTTTAAGATCGCTGGAGAAGCGGTCGCGACCGACGGGCACTTCGACGTGTGGCTGGGCAACGGCGACTTCGATGATGATACGTTGCCGGACAACGCTCCGCCCGCTTATGTTGACGATTCGCGAAAGATCTCTTCGCCCGGAAACTCGCGGGGTGCGATCACGGTCGGCGCATTCGTGTCGCAATCACAGGTGCAACCCACGGGCGTTGCGGCTGATTTTACGAGCGGCGGGCCGACCGCCGACGGCAGGGCTAAGCCTGACATTAGCGCGCCGGGGCGCTACCTTTATTCGGCCAAGTCGTTTGACTCCAACTTCGGCGTCAACCCGAAAAGTTTTCCCGATGCCATCGCTTCGGTCTACAGCGCGGAAATCGGCACCAGCATGTCGACGCCGGTGGTCACAGGCGCGGTCGCTCTGATGCTTCAGGCCAATCCGAATTTAAGCAACAATCAGATCAAGAGAGTTTTGACCAACTATGCTGACAACGATTCGTTCGCGCTGCCGGGCTGGGACCCGCTTTTCGGCTACGGCAAGCTGAACGTGCTGGCGACGCTCGGCGCCGTCTTGAGCGCTCCGACGGCCAATCCGATTTATGATTCGTCGACGTTTGTGCGGCGGCAGTATCTGGATTTCTTAAACCGCGAGCCCGACACGGACGGCCTTAACGCCTGGCTCAACCGGCTCGGCGGATGCGTCGGCGGCGATATTTCGTGTGACCGTTTGGCGGTTTCGTCTTCGTTCTTTTTGTCTGATGAATTCAGGGTCAAAGGGTATTTCATTTACCGCTACTACCAGGCGACGTTCGGCCGCCGGCCGCTTTACACGGAAATACTTCCGGACATGCGCGCCGTGACCGGTCAAACGGCTGACGAGCGGATCAGCAAACAAAACGCCTTTGTCAACGCTTGGCTCCTACGGCCCGCCGTGCAGCGCGCCTACCCGGACGCCATCAGCCCGACGGACTTCGTTAACAAGCTGGAGCAAACAACCGGCGTCGCGCTCGGCGCGAAGACCCAGTGGATCAACGAGCTTGCGAACGGCGCAAAAACTCGCGCTCAAGTGTTCAGAGAAGCGCTCGAAAGCCCGGAAGTCTCAAACAGGTTTTATAACGAGGCGTTTGTGGCGATGCAGTACTTCGGGTATTTGCGCAGAGACCCTGAGCCGGCCGGATTCAACGATTGGTTGCGCGTCATTAACGCCAACCCGGCCGACGCCAGAACAATGGTTAACGGCTTCGCGGCGTCAACCGAGTATCAATTGCGGTTCGGGTATGTGCCGGGCGCGTTTTAATGCGACCTGAATTTGGACATAAACTCACCGCGGAAGACGCGTGTGAGGGCGAACTTGCGCCGCATTCTTGATCCGCATAGAATGTCCTACTTTCAGCGGACGCTCGTCGCGTGGTTTCCTTACATTCCTTCCCGAGGGCGTCTCATTATCGAATCGCCGTCATCTGATTGCGGAGGCTTTATTTGTGAAGTTAGTTTTTCGTTCCACGTGTGTTTTGGTTCTCTTCGCTTGCTGCGGATTGTGCGCTGTTTTGCGGGCTCAATCAGCGGACACGGCTGTGGTGCAGATCACCACTTCAGCGCTTGGCGAATCTTTCCCCGGCGGGATCAGCGGCAACGCGCGCTTTGTGGTGATCGAGTCGACGGGAGACATCGCCACTGAGAAGACGCCGAACGTGCGCAACACGGCGGGCGCGCTCATCAGCAAAGGACGCAACAACGAAGATGGCAATCGCGAGATCTTTCTTTTCGATTACGCCCAGCGACGTATCTTTCAGCTCACGGTGACGGAAAGCGCCCTTATCACGCCCACCACGCCCACCCCGACACCCACGCCGGCGGCCACGCCGACGCCGGTTCCGTCGCCGACCCCTGTGCCGGGGAACAGGGTCGAAATTGAGGTGAGCAACAATAGGCCGGCGATTAGCTACGACGGAAAGTGGATCGCCTTTAATTCCAATGCCCCCAACCCGGCTTCGCTCGACGCCAACGAGGCCGCTAACCGATTGGCCCTGGGCACGACGGACGCCAACCAAGAGATTTTCATTTACCGCATTCCCGATACGACGGACGTTGATTTATCGAGCGGCCTTGACGTGCCGAAAGTAAATCTGGATGCCGGAACCTTCACCCGGTTGACAAACACTTTGGCCAGCCGTCCGCCGCAGCCGGGAAGCCTGAATAGCGCCGGGCAAATCCTGGCGCCTTTTATCGCCTTTGACAATCGCAGCGTCGCCATGAACGACGATGCGTCTTTCGTCGCCTTTATCTCGACGCGCCAGCTCGCCGTCTCAAATGGACTCGCGAACGGCGATGAAAACCCGGAAGTTTATGTTTACAACCGCACGGGCAATTCCTTTTCGCAGTTAACGGATACGCAAGGTAATCAAATCTTCAACGAAAACCCCGCGCTTTCAGGCGACGGTGCATCAATAGCTTTTGTCTCAAACGCCAACCCTCAAGACTCCGCGGGCGCTGCGGACAACGCTGACGGAAGCGCCGAAGTTTACCTGGCCGGATTCAACGGCCTGACCAGAACCACGCTGCGGCAAGTGACCAGAACGACGACGAGCCCTGGCTTGACTGTGAATATTTTCAGTCCCGGGCGCCGCCTCAGCCGCAACGGCGCTTTTATCGCTTTTGAGTCTTACGCCGATCTCGCCGGCAGCGCCGCGCTGCAAAGCGCGCCCGGCCTGTATCTTTACAACGTCGGCGCCAATTCCTTCGCGCTTGTCGGTCCGCGCGCCGCGGCCACCGACGCCAGCGTGCTGCGCTACCCGACGTTTAGCGGCGACAGCAATCTTCTAGTCTTCGCCACCTCGCTTAACTTCAACGCCGACGGCACAGCGCCCGCCACCGCGACGGACGGATTGAATCCCGGCCGCAACGCGCAAGTCTTCACCACACCGGTCGCCGCTCCAACAACTTTCACGCGCTTAACGACTACGCCCGGCGTGGCGGGCACAGTGCTTTTGCCTTCCGAGATTCAGCCGCTGGTCGGCAACACCGCGCAGCGCCTGGCTTTCGGCACGCGCGGAGAAATCGGCGGCGGAAACATCGACCGGCTGCCCGAAGATTACTACTTGTTTAGGCCGGACGTGGCCTCGGAAACGCCGGCGTCAGCGAATGCCATTTCATATGCGACGGGCGCAAGCGGGCGCGAAGTGGTCGCTCCCGCCGCGACGCCGACTCCGCCGGCCGTTACTGGACTTGCCGCCGGCATGCTGGGCGTCGCCCGCTCAAGCGCGGTCCCGCTCGCGCCTTCGGCTCGCGCGGCCGGCGCCGCTCCGGAGATGAGGCGCCCGCAATTGCCAACGGAGCTAAACGGCGTTTCACTCACCGTGGGCGGCATTGCCGCGGGACTTTATCAAGTGAGCAGCAATGAGATCAGCTTCGTTGTGCCGTCGGGATTGGCGGCGACCGGCGCCAACGCTTACGCCGTCACGCTCAATAACAACACGGCCGTTGTGCGCAGCGCCCTTCAGTTGGCCGCGTTTCAGCCGGACATTTTTGCGAGCGTGATCGGCGGCGGAGGCCGCGCTGCGGTTCTGAACGTCACCAATCCGCTGTCGGATGGCACCGTCGAGCCCTTCACGATCACCACAACTTACCTCGGCAGCGACAACCTAGCCAAAACCGACCCGACGGTGCTGAGGATCCTGGTGACGGGGGCGGCCACCGCGACGCGAACTCAAATAACGGTGCGCATCAAGGACACGGATCTCACGGGCGACGCCATTGTGTTCGCCGGCCCGACGCTCACGCCCGGCATAGAACAAATTGATGTGCGGCTGCCCGCGACGCTTGCTGCGGCGGGCGATGCGCCGATCGTCGTCACCATCACCGGCGGCGCCGCTAGCCGCCCGGCCGAGTCCGCGCCGCGTATACAGATCAATTAAATATCTTCTCTGTGCTTCTCTGTGTCTTCTCTCTGTTCTCTCTCGTTTAAGTCAGACTGACCTAAACAGAGAGAAACACAGAGAAAGAACACAGAGAGGCACAGAGTGAGAATCTCTGCTGCACCAACCCGATGCGCATTGGAATCGACGCGATCTCCCTCGCGCAAAGCAAAACAGGGATAGGGCATTACACCTTTGAGCTGGCTCGCGGCTTGGCCGATCTTTCCCCCGCGGATGATTTCGAGCTGCTGGCGCCGGTTCCGACGCTCGATCTCACCGACGGCGGAGCGCTTGAGCTGCCGCGAAATTTGCGCGTCGTGCAGGCGCGGATCAACCGCTTGCGCAAGCACTGGTGGTCAATCGGTTTGCCTCTTTACCTGAGTGAAGCGGGATACGCTCTTTTTCACGGCACCAACTACAACGTCCCGCTCTGGAATCGCTGCCGCACAGTTGTTTCAATTCACGATCTGTCGCTGCTGCTGCACCCGGAGACGCACGAAGAGCATCTCGTGCGCCGCGCGCCGCCGCATGCCGACCATGGCGCGCGCCGCGACGATGATCATTACGCCTTCCGAAGCCGTGAAGCGCGAATTGTGCGAGCACTTCAACATATCCCCCGCAAAAGTCGCCGTGACGCCCGAAGCGGCCCGGCGCAGCTTTCGGCCCGCCACGCGCGACGAAATCAGCGAGGCGCGACGGCGACTAAAGATTGATGACGATTTTCTCCTCTTCGTCGGCACCATCGAGCCGCGCAAAAATCTCATCACACTTGTGAAGGCGTTTGAACAAGTGCTCGGAGCCAGCAGCGCATCGTCGTGGCGTCCGCAACTCGTGATCGCCGGCAAAGAGGGATGGCTGACAGATGAGCTTTTCGCTTACATTAATAAGGCCGGCCTCAAGGAGCGCATCAAGATTACCGGCTACATCACGGAGGATGATTTGCGCGCCCTTTACTCGGCTTGCGAGATGTGCCTTTATCCTTCGCTCTACGAAGGCTTCGGTTTGCCCACGTTGGAGGCCATGGCGTGCGGCGCGCCCGTGATTACCAGCCGAGTGGCCAGCCTGATTGAGACGGTCGGCGACGCGGCGCGCTTAATCGATCCGCTGGATGCGAGCGGCCTCGCCCGCGCGATCCTTGAGTTGCATCAAGATGAGGGAGCGCGCCAACACTTCTCCGCCGCGGGCCTCGCACGCGCGCGTCAATTCACCTGGGAGCGCACCGCGGAGATGACCAGGGCCGTTTACGAAGAAGCGATGAAGAGATAAAAAAGCACCGCGCGCGAATCTGAGCGAGTGCGTCCGAAAGCGACCGGATCGTTCTTTGTCCTGACAGAGTCGTCTTCTTGCCCGAAGCGCGACTACTTGCGGCCGACATCAATTGCGGCCAAAATGTCCGACAATTTTCAGATTGTCGCGCGGCCGTGTGAGAAAACAAGCTTCGCGAGCCGGGCGTGTCAGCGACAATCTGAAGATTGTCGGACATTTTGGCCGCCGTTACTCGGCTTAACGTCGACGCTTCTTTCTGAGCGCCGCTGCGATGCCGGCCAGTCCGGTGCCGAGCAGCATCATGGTCGCCGGTTCAGGAACGGCCTGCACTCCGGGTTGAGGTCGCGGCGCGCCCGGCGCAAGGAATTCGTATTCGAGAGTTCCGAGCCTAAAGGTGGCCGGATAAACGTCCCGACGAGCAGCAAGCGTGTCACTCCGCTACCTTCAAGCTCGACTTGAGAGAATGATAATCCATATTCGAAGCCGGCTTGAAAGTCGAAGAGACTCGTGATCCGTATCGCACCGGCGTTCCAGAGTTCATCGGGAATAACAAAGTTGCCCGAAAAAACCTGAGATTAACATTGGCGTTGAACTCACCCTCAGCGCCAGACGGAAATCCATATGTCTGGCCATGATAGGTGATCGTTCCACTAACGTCTGAGCCGCCGGCCGAACTATCAAGAGTGCCTTCAGTGCAATCTATCCCACAGCCGTCGGGGCCAATCCGATTACTCGGGACATTGCCGCCGCCTGTGACGCGCAGTTCAGAGCCCCGCAGGGCTCTCCCGTGCTTTTGGTGATAAGAGTTAGGCTTATCTGCTGATGATGCTTGCACTTAGCAAAACTTAACGGCGTTATGAACGAAATACCGTAAGTGTCTATCATTGATGTACTTATAAAGCGTCATCACCAAAAGCTCGGAGAGCCCCCCGCAGATCAAATCTGAAGCCGGCGCTACCTTCGACAAAGAAGCGCCCGCTGGTGATCGCAACGCTGTCGGCCAAAGCCTCGGGAGCGAACACAAAACAAGCGAGCAAAAGCAGCGCGGGAATAAGTCGGTGAGATTCACTCATCACAAAATACCTCCTGATTTACACTTGGTGAAAAGCCGAAGTAAAGTACAGCAAAAGGAACCCGTTTGCTCACGGCAACTTCTTCGTTTGTGCGATCACAAAGCCGCAAACAAAACCACGTCCGTTCATTCATTTTTTCGGAAGGGGCCGCGAAAAGAGCGGTCTTTTGTCGTCGCTTGCCTATAATGAGGAAAGCGGTTGCTACTACTTTTTAAAGATCTAAATGATCGGCAGCACGGTCTTCGCTGCCGACGTTCGACTCTTTCAATTTCGACGTTGATTATAATCGGCGCGCGGCTCGCATGTCCTTAGAGAACGCATAAGTGTTTCTTAGAAATTTCTTAGAGCCCCGATGAGCAAGCAAAGACAGGGTTTTTATCAATTCGGTTCGTTCCGCTTGATTCCCGTTGAGCGTTTGCTGCTGCGCGAAGGGCAGAGCGTGCCGCTCACGCCGAAGGTCTTCGACCTGCTGGTGGTGCTCGTCGAACACAGCGGCCATTTGCTGGCGAAAGAAGAACTGCTCAAAGCGGTGTGGGGAGAAAGCCATGTCGAAGAAGGTAATCTGACCTTTAGTATTTCCGTGCTGCGCAAAAGTCTCGGCGAGAGTAAAGCCGAACCACACTACATCGAAACCGTACCGCGAAGCGGCTATCGCTTCATCGCGGATGTTCAGCAGGTGATGGAGCATAGTGCTGACGCGGTCGCAGAATCCGCAGGCCGATCAGCAAGCGATGGATGTGGAAGAACCGACGGCGCGAAGCAAGCGGATCAGGGAAAGTCAAATGCCTGATCACGCTTTAACGTTGGGCGCGGAAGCTTCCATCCCTCGACGCGCAAATAACAAAAGAATTGTCGTTGTGACTCTGACCACGCTCATTGTGGTGTGTGCCTTAATTGTCTACGATCTTTCCGGCTCGCGTGAGCGGGCGGCACAGCGTGTAGCCCCACAGGCGTTAACCCTTACTTTTACCCACATCTTTTGGGCGGCATTTTGTAGTGCTCCGCCGACCCTTGATGGACGGGCTTTTTTAAGCGACACGCTGTTTCGCCATCTTCCAATGGAGCGCATGCGGCTGTGGAAAACAAAGAGCTTACCAACTTGTGGGTAAAAGTAAGCCCTCACGGTCGGGCTTCTGTGGGGCCTCTGATGCAGCACTCCCCCTCGCGGAGCTTTCCAAGCGGGCCGCAGAGCCTGCTAGCCTGCTCGGCCGGCATAAGCCGCGTTTGCCGCGCGCGGCTTAAATGTGCGATAAAGACGCTTTATGTCTGAGCCGCTCTCAAGAATTCCCAATGGCCTGCGGTACTACTTCGGCTCCGAAGCGCGTTTGCGGCGCGCGGTCGAAGATACGGTGATGGCCGTGTTTGACGGCTGGTCATACGAAGAAATCACCACTCCCTCGGTTGACTACTACGCGCTGTTTGAGCGCGGCATGGGGCATGAGGCGGCACGCCGCTCGTTTCGCTTTACGGACACGGACGGACGTTTGCTCGCCCTGCGCCCGGACGTTACGTCATCCGTCGCCCGCGCGGCCTCTACGCTTTTCGCAAAACGCCAGCGCCCGCTCAGGCTTTGCTACGCCGCACCTGTTTTTCGCCAGCAACCTACATCTCACGCCGAGTGGCGGCGCGAAAGCACGCAGTTTGGTTGCGAGCACATCGGGTCTGCGGCCGGCGGGCATGCCGACATGGAGGTGCTCGCGATTGTGGCGGAAGTGATGCAACGCTTGGGCCTGCGGCGCGCGCACCGCATTACTTTGAGCAGCGTCGAAGTCTTTAACGGCGTCGCCGAGCGACTGGAGCTTGACGGCGCGTCGCGCGAGCGCATGCGACAATTAATCGACGCCAAAGACGCCACCGAGCTGGAGCGCTTTCTTGAGCCTTACACAACTTCCGGCGAGGATCGGCGCGCTTTTGCCCGGCTGGCCCGGCTCTCCGGCAAGCGCGAGATTTTGCATGAGGCCCGCCGCGTCATTAAAAACGAGCGGTCGATGGCGGCCTTTGAGGCGCTCGACGCGATGTGGGATGTGATCGAATCGCTTGATTTGAGCGACTCTTTTGAAATCGACCTCGGCGATGTTTCGTCGCTCGATTACTACACCGGACTCGTTTTTAAGATCTACGTTTTTGGCGCCGGGGCGCGAGTCGGCCGCGGCGGGCGCTACGACAATTTGACCTCAAACTTTGGCAAACCGGAGCCGGCCATCGGATTTGTGCTCGACTTAGACGCGCTCACCGATGTGCTCGGTCGTGCGAGCTCGGCGTCCACGCTTGCCGGCCACAAACGCGAGCCGCTCGTGGTCGAAACGCGCAGCGGCGAAGGGAATCGCGCATTCCTTGAAGCCGCCGAGGCGCGAGCCAGAGGCGAGCGCGTCAAATTGGAGTCGAGATGAGAGAGCAATTGGAAGTCAGAGGTGAGAAGCGCGACGCGCCTGAACCTGCGACATCGCCGGTTGTTGTTCCGGAGTCTGATCTTCAATTCCCGGCGTGCGATGTCTTAACCATCGCCGTGGCGAAAGGCCGTTTGCAGTCCGAAGTGCTGCGCTTGCTGAAAGAGGCCGGAGTGAGCGCCAGCGACGAAGCGCTGCGTTCGCGCCGCTTAAGTATTGAAGACGAAAGCGGGCGCTACCGTTTCGTGTTCGTCAAACCGGCGGACGTGCCTGTGTACGTTGAGCACGGCATCGCCGACTGCGGCGTAGTCGGCCGCGATGTGTTGCTTGAAACCGAAGCGGATTTGTTGCAGCCGCTTGACCTCGGGTTCGGCCGCTGCCGTCTGGTGGTGGCCGCGCCCGAAGATTGTGCGGCCATCGGCGAGCGGGGCATGCTGCGCGTGGCCACCAAGTATCCGCGCGTGGCGCTCGCTCATTTCGGCGCGCGCGGCGTGCCGGTTGAGATTATCACGCTTTCCGGCTCGGTGGAGCTGGCGCCGGTGCTTGGCTTAGCCGATTGCATCGTCGATTTGGTGGAGACCGGGCAAACGCTTCAGGAGAACGGGCTCGTGGTCATAGAGGAAATCGCCGAATCGACGGCGCGCCTGGTAGTTAATCGCGCCAGTTATCAATTAAAAACGGAAGCCATCGCGCAGTTGATCGTCAAAATGGGCCAGAGGAAGTGACAAGTGACGAGTGACAAGTGACTTAAGGAGTGACAGGACAGTGACAAGTGACAAGAAAGAACAGAGCTTCTTCTCTTCTTGTCACTTGTCACTTGTCACTCCTTAAGTCACTTGTCACTTTCGAGTGAGGTAGCCGAAGCAGTGCTGGAGATTATTAACAGCTCACACAAAGAGCAGTTGAGCGCGGCGCTCGCGCGCATCGCGAGCCGCAGCGTCTCGTTGGACGCCGATTTGATGAGCTCTGTGACCGCCGTCGTAGAGGACGTGCGACGCCGCGGCGACGCGGCCCTCGTTGAATACGCGGCTCGTTTTGACAACGTGGTGATGGAGCCGGCGGATCTGCGAGTTTGTGCGCAGACCCTGGCGCGCTCCGCCAGCGCGGTTGACGCGCGCGTGCTTCGGGCGCTCAAGGAATCGATTCGCCGTGTGCGCGAGTTTCACGAGCACCAGCGCGAAGAGTCATGGGAGATCACAGCGAAAGCGGGCGTGCGGCTCGGGCAACGCATCGTGCCGATTGAGCGCGCCGGCTTGTACGTTCCCGGCGGAACCGCCAGCTATCCTTCGTCTGTGGTGATGAATGTGGTGCCCGCGCAGGTGGCCGGCGTCGAGCGCTTGCTAATCGCGACGCCGCCGCGCACGCTCGCGGAGAACCCGGCGGTGGCCGCCGCGCTCCTTGAATTGGGCGTCACAGAGATTTACGCCATCGGCGGAGCGCAGGCCATCGCCGCCCTCGCCTACGGCACGGAGACGGTGCCGCGCGTCGATAAAATTACGGGGCCCGGAAACAAGTACGTCGCGGCGGCCAAGAAAATCGTTTTCGGCGTGGTCGGCATAGACTCGCTCGCCGGCCCGAGCGAAGTCGTGGTGATCGCCGACGAAACGGCCCGGCCGGATTTCATCGCCGCGGATTTGCTGGCGCAGGCCGAGCACGGCGAAGACGCTTCCGCGATTTTGCTGACGACAAGCGAGCGACTGGCGCGCGAAGTGCGGCGCGAAGTCGCTCGCCAGCTGGAAACACTGCCGCGGCGAATGATCGCCGAGCGCGCGCTCGCGTCGTACGGAGCGATCATTGTCGTGCCGGCGGTGGAAGCGGCCTGCGCGATGGCCAACGAATGGCGCCCGAGCATTTGGAGTTGATGACGCGCGACGACGATGCGCGGCCGCGCTGACTACCACGCCGGGGCGATCTTTTTGGGCCAGCATACGCCGGAAGCCGTCGGCGATTACTTCGCCGGCCCGAATCACGTGCTGCCGACGGGGCGCGCCGCGCGCTACTCTTCCGCGCTTGGCGTGTATGATTTTGTGAAGCGCATCAGCGTGCTCAAGTATTCGGCGGATGAGTTGAAACAAACCGCCGGAATGATCGCGGACCTCGCCCACGCCGAGGGACTTGAGGCGCATGCGCGCAGCGTTCTGATGCGTTTGGACGGGGAAGCGCGTCAACACTAATCGCCGAAAACTCGGAAGCTCCCTTGTCGCCGCGCAATAACTCACGGTGAGGAGATAACCAAAGCAGTGTTCGACCCGCTTGAAACGATTAAGCCGCGCGTGCGCGCTTTGCGTGCCTACACGCTGGCGCCGGATCGCGCCACCATCAAGATTAATCAAAACGAGAACCCCTGGGACGCGCCCGCGCGCATCAAGGAGGAAAGTTTGCGGCGGCTGCAAAGCCGTGAGTGGTCGCGCTATCCTGACTTTGTGCCCGCGAGTTTGCACCAGCATCTCGCGCAGTTTGCCAATTGGAGAACGGACGGCGTGCTGGCCGGAAACGGATCGAACGAATTAATTCAAGCGCTGTTGATGGTCACTGTGGGCGAAGGCAAGCGCGTGCTTATTTCGGAGCCGACTTTTGCTTTGTACCGGCAGGTGACCACTGTGCTCGGCGGAGAAGTGGTGAGCGTTCCGCTCGCGCCGCAGTTAACCTACGACGCGGCGGCCATTCGCCAAGCCATCGCGGCTCATCAACCGCACGTGATTATTCTCTGCTCGCCAAACAATCCGACCGGCTGTCGTTTGGACGACGACGACTTGGTGGAAATATTAAAAGCCACGCCGGGCGTGGTCGCCATTGACGAAGCTTATTTTGAGTTCGCCGAGCATTCCGTCGTTCCGCTGCTGGCGGAACATGCGAACCTGGTGGTGCTGCGCACTTTCTCAAAGGCGATGGCCATGGCCGCAGTGCGCGTGGGCTATCTGCTCGGGTCGCCATCGCTTGTGAGGGAAATAGGCAAAGCGCTTTTGCCCTACAACCTGAACGCGATTTCGCAGACCATTGCGGAAGTCGCGATCGAGATGTACGAAGCGGAATTGCGGCCGCTGGTGCGCCGTATCGGCGCCGAGCGCGACCGGCTTTTCCGAAGCTTGGGGGCAATCAAGGGCCTCGACCCGGTGCCGACGGCGGCCAACTTTATGGTGGTGCGTGTGGCGCGCGACCCGAAACATGTTTTCGCCGAACTGCTGCAACGCGACATTTTAGTGCGCGACGTGAGCCACTATCCGATGCTTGAAAACTGCCTGCGCATCAGCGTCGGCAAGCCGCACGAAAATGATTTGTTAATCGATGCGCTGCGAGATGTATTTCATGAATGAATCTTCTCTGTGTTTCTCTGTGATCCTTCTCTGTGATTCTCTCTCGTTTAAATGTGACTGACTTAAACACAGAGAAACACAGAGAAAAGACAAGAGAGAAGCACAGAGAAGATAATGAGGATGAACGTTTATGACGACTGAACTTAAAGCTCCACCGCGCAGGGGCGAAATCAAGCGGCGCACCAAGGAGACTGATGTGCGCGTGGCGATTACGCTCGACGGCGTTGGCCAGGCGAGCGTCGCGACCGGCATTCACTTTCTGGATCACATGCTGGAGCTTTTCGCTCGCCACGGTTTGTTTGATCTGGAGATCGAGTGTCGCGGAGACCTTGAGGTCGACGATCATCACTCGGCCGAGGATGTCGCCATCTGTCTCGGTCAGGCCGTCGCAGAAGCGTTGGGCGACAAGGCGGGTATCGCGCGCTACGGCATGAGCATCGTGCCGATGGACGAAGCGCTGTGCCGCGCGGTGATTGACCTTTCGGGGCGGTTCTACTTGGTTTACGAAGCGGAGACGCGGCGGGACACAGTCGGCAACTTTTCGGTTGAGCTGGCCGAGCATTTCTGGCGTTCGTTTGCCGAAGCCGCGCGCTGCAATTTGCACATAGACGCACTGCGCGGCCGCAACACGCATCACATTCTGGAAGGAACGTTTAAGGCCACGGCCCGCGCGCTGCGCCAAGCGGTGGAGCGCGACCCGCGAATTCAGGGAGTCTTAAGCACCAAAGGAATTTTGTGACCCGATGATAAGGGTGGCCATCATCGATTACGGCGTCGGCAATTTGCGCTCGGTGGAGAAAGCTTTCGCGGCCACCGGTTGCGAGGCCGTGGTGAGCGACGACGAGCGCGTGTTGCGCGATGCCGAGCGATTGGTGCTGCCGGGCGTCGGCGCGTTCGGCGCGTGCATGCGAGAGCTTGAGGCGCGCGGCTTTGATCGCGTGGTGCGCGAACGCGTGGCCGCAGGAACGCCGCTTTTGGGAGTGTGCGTCGGCATGCAAATGCTGTTTGAAGAATCCGAGGAGTTTGGCCTCCGGCCCGGCCTCGGATTTTTGCGCGGCCGCGTGCGACGTTTCGCGCCGGGTCTGCATGTTCCGC
Source organism: Pyrinomonadaceae bacterium (assembly GCA_037719755.1). Lineage (GTDB taxonomy): Bacteria > Acidobacteriota > Blastocatellia > Pyrinomonadales > Pyrinomonadaceae > JBBJMB01. Next base: position 8,659 of record JBBJMB010000011.1, on the reverse strand, counting down.
AAGTGGGCTGGAATCAAGCGCGCCGCAAACAGACGAGCGCTCACCCGCTGCTCAAAAACATCGAAGACGATTCGTTTTTTTACTTCGTGCATTCGTTTTATTGCGAGCCGGCGGACGACGCGGTGGTGATCGGCGAAACCGACTACGGCGTGAGTTACGCGTCCGTCGTCGGATCGGAAAACGTTTGCGGAGTTCAGTTTCACCCGGAGAAGAGTCAAACGGCCGGCTTGCAGTTGCTCAAGAATTTTGCGACTTGACGAAACTGACAGGTAGTTCACCGCCGAGGTGAGCGGCCTGACTTGCGTATTCTCTCCCGGAGCGGCGGAAAACCCCGCCTTGTCGCGTCATGTTTGAATTGGTATAGTCAGCCGGCTGCTCCACATGCTATCGCTGTCCTTAGCGGAGTCACTCGTTTCATGCCTCCTCTGCTTGTCGTCGTCTGCGGATATCTGCTGGGATCAATTCCTTTCGGCTATCTGATCGTGCGCGCAAATAAACGCACGGATGTGCGGCAAACCGGTTCGGGGGAACGGGAGCCACCAACGTCGCGCGCAGCGCAGGCAAGGCGGCGGGGATCGCTACCTCGCGCTTGACGCGGCGAAGGGATTCCTGGCAATGGAGCTGGCACGGCAAGCACTCGCGCAAGAATTGGCGTTCAGCAAATGGTGGGTGGGGGCGACGGCGATCGCAGCTCTGCTGGGTCACATCTTCCCAATCTGGTTAAGATTTCACGGCGGCAAAGGCGTCGCGACCGGGCTCGGCATTTTCCTTATCTGTCGCCGCCGGCCGTTGCGCTGTCGGCGGTGATCTTCCTGGCGTTGGTTGTGGCGACCCGTTATGTTTCCCTCGGCTCAACCATCGCCGCGCTGACGTTTCCGCTCTGGCTGTGGTTTATTCATCGCGTGGAAACGCAGTGGGTTGTTTTTGCTACCTTGTTTTTTACAGCCGCGCTCGGCAGTCTGATGATCGTCGCGATGCATCACGCGAACATCCGCAGACTGCTGGCGGGCACGGAAAATAAATTGAAATAGGACGTGTTGTCGCGGGCGAGGAGCTGTGAGCATTGAGTGAATTTTCCAGTCTTGACTTGGCCATCCGGCGCAGCCAGCGCGGCGATGATCTTTCAATTTCTAACGTGGTGGCGCTGCTCTCCGTGGAAGATGAATGCGCGCGGCGCGCGATGTACGCCGCGGCCGATGAGCTGAAGCGTCAGTTGTGGGGCGACCGCGTCACGTACGTCATTAACCTCAACCTTAATTTCACCAACGTTTGCGTGCAGCACTGCGGCTTCTGCAATTTTAGGCGCGACGCGTCCGAGCCGGACGCTTACCGCATGTCGCTTGACGATTGTCTGGAGCACATCGCACGCCGCACGCCGCTCGGTATCACCGAAGTCACGATTCAGGGCGGCCTGGATCTGCAAACGCCCATAGACTTTTACTTCACGCTGGTGCGCGAGATCCGGCGCGCCTTTCCTCACCTTCACATACACGCTTTTTCGCCCGAAGAAATCGCCTTTATCGGCGAGCGCAGCCACATGTCTCATGCCGAGATCATCGCAAATTTGCGCGATGCGGGTTTGGGTTCGATGCCGGGCACGGCCGCCGAAATACTTGTTGACGCGGTGCGCCGCCGCTTGTGCGGAGAAAAAGTGATGAGCGATGAGTGGTGTGCGATTGTGGAAACGGCGCATCGCGCTGGACTACCGACCACTTCGACGATGATGTATGGCCACATCGAGTCCGTCGACGATCGCGCCCAACATTTGCTGCGCTTGTTGAAAGTGCAACGGCGGACGGGCGGCTTCACCGAGTTTATTCAACTTCCCTTTGTTTCCGCACGCGCGCCAATTGCGATTCGCAGGGGACTAAAGAGCCCGCGTACTCGCGAAGCGCTCAACGTGATCGCCGCTTCGCGCTTATTGTTCCGCCAGGAGTTGCCGCACATTCAGGCTGTGGCGTGGGTTAAACGCGGCTTGGATGAAGCCGTGGCATCGCTTGGTTGCGGCGCGGACGATCTCGGCGGCACGCTGATCGAAGAGAAAATTTCGCGCGCTTCCGGAGCCGACCACGGATCTTACGTCCCGGCCGGCGAATTGGCCGCGCGCATTTCCGCCGCGCAGTTGCGCCCCGTGCAACGCACCACGCTGTACGATGAAGTGAGCGCTTCCGCCATTTCGCAAAAGCACGCCGCCGCTTGTCAAAGCGGGGGGGCGGCGTCTAGCATTTAAAAGATTTATGTCAGCAGAAGAGCAAAACATTGTCACCAATCGCGCGGCTTTTCACGAATACCATGTTCTGGAAAAGTATGAAGCGGGAGTTGCGCTCGAAGGCACCGAGGTCAAAAGCATACGCTCCGGCCAGGTGCAGCTCAAGGATGCTTACGTCGCCGTGCGCGATCACGAAGCCTGGCTTTTTAACGCACACATTTCGCCCTACGCTTTCGGCAATCGCGAAAACCACGACCCCGTGCGCACGCGCAAGTTGCTGCTTCACCGCCGCGAAATTCAAAAGCTGGATCAAGCCGCGACGATCAAAGGGATGACGCTGGTGGTGACGCGCGTTTACCTCAAGGGGGGACGCGTCAAGCTGGAAATCGGCGTGGCCCGCGGAAAGAAGCTTTACGACAAGCGCGAGTCGGAGATGCGCCGCACGGTCGAGCGTGAAACCCGTGCGCAACTAAAAGAGCGGTCACGCGCTTGAGAAGAGGCGAAGGAGCCGGCGACGGGCGAGCTCGCAAAGTAGCACAGGCTTCCAGCCTGTGTTTGACGCGCGTCAGACACAGGCTGGAAGCCTGTGCTACCTTGTGTCTGACGCGCGCGACACACAAGCTGGAAGCCTGTGCTACTTTGTGAGCGCAAATATTCAATGAGGAGAAATCTTTAATGGAGATAGAGACGAGTGGAAAGGGCTACGCCGACCTTGACGTGCAGGCGCTGGCGGTGGCCGTTTTCAAGGACGAGAAAGCGGACGAAGGCATCCTGCGAGAGCTCAATGAAGCGACCGGCGGCGTGATCGCATCTGTGATCGCGTCGGAGGAGCTTAAAGGCAAAGAAGGCGAGACGGTCTACGTGCACCTCGCGGACGGCAATAATCATTTGAAAGCCAAGCGCCTGTTGCTGGTGGGCGTCGGGCCGCGCGCCGATTACACGGCGGCGCACGTTTCGCAAATGGCGGGCACCGCTGCGCGCAATTTGCGCGCGCGCGGCGTCAAAAGCATCGCATTAATCGCGCGTGCCGATGAGCAGCAGGACGGGGCGCGCGAACGCGCAATCTCGGCGGCCGTCGAGGGCGCTTTTATCTCGCTCTTTGACACGGACAAGTACCGCACCGCCGATAAGGAAGAGCGCACGATTGATCGTCTGGTGGTGGTGGCCGACGGCGTCGCGGACGATCAACTGCGCGAGGCGGCGCGGCGCGGGCGCATCATCGGCGAGTCGGTTAATTTCACGCGCGATTTGGCGAACGAGCCGGGCAGCCACATGACGCCGACCAACATGGCCGAGCGCGCGCGGGAGATCGCCGAGCAATTCGGTTTAGAAATCGACGTGCTTGACCAAGCCCGCATGGAGCAAGAAGGCATGGGCGCACTCTTGGGCGTCGCGCGCGGTTCGGAAGAGCCGCCGCAGATGATCGTTCTTAAATACACTCCGGCCAATGCCAACCCGGAAACGGGCAATGGATTGCTCGCTTTTGTCGGCAAAGGACTTACTTTCGACTCGGGCGGCATCTCCATCAAACCGGCCGAAAACATGGAGTTAATGAAGTACGACATGACGGGCGGCGCGAGCGTGCTCGGCGCGATGCGCGCCATCGCCCAGCTCAAGCCCGGGGTTTCGGTGCTCGGCGTGGTGCCTTCAAGCGAAAACATGCCGTCGGGGCGCGCCGTCAAGCCGGGAGATGTTCTGAAAGCGATGTCCGGAAAGACCATTGAGGTGATTAACACTGATGCCGAAGGGCGCCTTATTTTGGCCGATGCGATTACTTACGCCATCAAGCTTGGGGCAACGCGGATCATCGATATGGCGACGCTTACCGGCGCCGTCTCAATCGCGCTCGGAGACGTCAACGCCGCCGTCCTGGGCACGGATCAAGAACTAATCAACGAAATTATTGAAGCGGGCAAACAGGTGGGTGAAAAATTCTGGCAACTGCCGCTTGATAAAGAGTACTCAAAGCAAATCAAGTCGGAAATCGCCGACATCAAAAACACCGGCGGGCGCAAGGCTGGCACCATCACGGGGGCAGCGTTTTTAAAAGAATTTGCCGAGGGTGTGGCGTGGGCCCATCTGGATATCGCAGGCGTGGCCTGGGGCGATGACGCAAAGCCGTTTCGCGCGAAAGGTCCGACCGGCATCGCGGTGCGCACGCTGGTCAGGCTGGCGGAGCACGAGGCGAGCAAAGCGCAGGCGAAAAGTTCCGGTTGAGATGGGCTCCGGCCGAGCGCCAATAATGTTATGATGAGCGCGTCGCAATTGACGCTCGAAACGGCCGCGTCAATTGCTCTCTCGAGCAGGTGGCGGATTCTTTGAGATCGCTGGCTTTCGGCCCTACTACAGAAAAGCGCAGTGGTTGACCATTATCACATTCTCGGCGTCAAACCGAACGCTTCGGCGGCGGACATCAAGTCCGCCTACCGGCGTTTGGCTCGTGCCAGCCACCCGGATGTCAACGGCGGCTCGCCCGAGGCTGCGCGCGAGTTCGCGTTGATTGCGCTCGCTTACCGCACGCTCAGCGATGCGCAGGAACGCTTCGCTTACGACGCCCAGCGGAAAAAGCTGAACAACGCGTCGTCTTCGGTGCTTCATTCCGATAATCTCCATGCGCGCCGAGCGCGCCGAGTGGCCGCGCAGGCGCGCTGGGACCGCGCCGTGGATAGATGGCTTGAAGCGGAGCGCATCGAGACGTTCGCCCGCACGCAAGCGGTTTTCACTACCGTTACGCTTTTTCTTTCGACCTTTATGGTCGCGCTCTTGAAGCCGCGCTTTTGGCAAAGCTTTGACAGCTTTTGGGGCCGCACCATTGTGGTCACGCTCTTTTTGATCGGACTGTGGCATCTGGCGATTCGGTTGCGCGATTGCTTTGATCGCTACACGTACCAGCCTAAGTTCATTCAAGACTCGATCATGCGCGGCGAAGAGCCGACGGGCAAACCTTTCACTCGCTTAACGGCTTACGCCTTTTTGGTGTTCGGCTATGTCACGAGCATTGCAATTGGCCTTTACATGGGCGGCCATGTTCACTACGTGGTGCAAGACATGGCTTTCTTTTTCGACCAAAGTTTGCGCCCTGATTTGCTTTTCTATCCTCCGATTGCGGTTCTCATTGTGGACACCATGCACTCGGTCGCGTCTCGCATCGACGCCTAAAAATCCACCGCTCTTCGCTGCCTGTAAGCCCGGCCGCTATTTACCTGAATCAAAGCGATGGTGTATATTGCGCCTGCCTTTGCTAATCGGTCGAACGCTGAATAGCGGGTCGTATTCTTCATTAATTCTCTAATGCGGGAGAACCACAAAAGCTGGTGAACAATCGGTTACTGCGCCTCACCCTCGCGCTCAAGAACATACTCGGGCGGCCACCGCGGTGTGACCTGCTGCCGTCGCATTCGTTTCCGACGAAGTTGACTGCGCTCTAACACTACTTCTTGGCCGCCTCCGATCTCTGGATCGAAGGAGCACAGAAGATGGCCAAGAGAATCTCCGAGCGGGAACGACTCGCCTTTAAGCTTGATGCGCTCACTGATACGGAAGTCAAAGAAGTCCTCGAATACATTTCGATTATGGAATCGATGCGGCGCGCCCTCTCCAGGCCCGGGCAGTGGGAGGACGAGTTGATCGCCGCGCTGGCCGATTCACGCGAAAACAAGCGCGCCCGACAAACCTTCGAGTGGGAAAACCTTCGGCGGCGTTGCGAGCGCAACTCGGCCGCCGCCAGTTCGACGCGTGCCTGAAGTGAGAGCAGCACTCGGAAGGGAAATGACTTTCAATCAATTGCGGGCCGCGATCCGTATCTGGCGCCCCCTTGTCGTGAGGCCGCCCCTGACCCTCGCTTTGCTCTCCGCCTTCTCGGTGATCGCGGCGACGGTACCGGGAGCCGGCGGCGTTCGCTCGACCGCGCCGCAGCGCGAGCTTGAAGTGTTGCGTCAACAATTGAGCGCTTCAGACGCGGAAGATCGGCGCGACGCGGCGTTGAGCTTGGGAGCGCTGAAGCTGCCCAAAGCGTCACGCCTGGCCGCCGCCGCGCTCGGTGACGCGCGCCCCATTGTGCGGGCCACAGCCGCTCGCGCCGTGCTTGCGCTGCCGCCAGAAGAAGCGGCCGCGCTTCTGCTTCCGCTGCTTAAGGATCGCGATGATTTTGTGCGGCGCGAAGCGGCTTACGCTCTCGGCGAAACTCAAAGCAAAACAGCCACATCATCGCTAATCGCCGTTCTGGGACAAGACAAGCAACCCGGTGTGCGCGGCGCGGCGGCCGTGGCGCTCGGGCACATCAGGGATCCGGCGGCGACTCAAGCATTGATCACCGTTGTCGCGCGTCGGCGTCCGGGTCGGGGCCTGAATCGTTTGATTTTCAGAAAAGAAGAAGAGAATGAGTTCGTGCGCCGCTCTGCGGCCGCCGCGCTCGGCCATCTTGGCAGCCGCGAAGCGGTGCCGGTGCTGATGACAGTGCTCGGCAATGAGCGGGCGGGCGATGACGTGAGGCGAGAGGCGCGCGCGCTCGGTTTAATCGGCGACCAAAGCTCAGCGACGATGCTGCGCGCGGCGCTGCGCGCACGCGATCCGTATCTCGCGCGGATCGCCCGTGAAGCGCTCATCAATCTTGAGGCCGCACAGGCGCGGTCTTTAAAGTAGCGCGCAACACACAAGCGGGAAGCTTCGTGCTACTTTTTCTGCTTAGCCTTCGCCTTTTTCGCCGCGCCCTTGTCCTTTGCGTGCGGCCTTGGTTTGCGGAATCGGCAGGCCAACGCCGTCGGATTTGACCGCAGTCTCTTCCGGGCCGCTCTGCTCATCCGAGCCGTCTTTGATTAAAGCGCCGCCTGATTGTTTCGAGAAAACAAGCTTGTTGGTGTTTGGCGTCAAGTCAACATGAACCAAATCGCCGAGACCGACCTGATCGGTCGCCACCAGATTGGAAAGCGGGAAAACCAGAAAGCGCTCGATCGCCCGCTTCAAATGGCGCGCGCCGTATTTGAAATCTATGCCTTCACGAAGCAGCATATCTTTGGCGGCGTCAGAACATTGAAAGACGAATTTGACGCCCGCCGAATGCATAATGCGGTCTTGCACGGACTGCAATTCCAGCTCAAGTATCTGCCGCAAGTGATGCTCTTTTAAACTGCGGAAGACCACCACTTTGTCGATGCGGTTCATAAACTCCGGCGAAAACTTGCGCCGCGCCGCTTCGACCGCTGTGCGGTAAATCTTTTGATCCACTTCCGTGTCGTTCTGGTTGGTGGCCCCCTTCGCCGGGGCGAAGCCGATGCCTCCGGAAATCAATTCGGCCATTTCGCGGGCGCCGAGGTTTGAGGTCATCACCACCATCGAGCGTGAAAAGTCTACGCGGCGGTTGTCGCCCAAAGTCAGCGTCGCTTTGTCGAGGATGCCGAGCAGCAATTGCCAGAGCGCATCCGAGGCCTTTTCAATTTCGTCAAAGAGAATAATTGAAAGCTTGTTGTCCTCGGTGTGATAGCGGTCCAAGTTTTCTTGGGTGAGCATCGGCGCCGTCTCGCGATGCCCCAAATAGCCGGGCGGGGAACCGATCAACTTGGCGATCTCATGTGAGTGCTGAAACTCGGCGCAATCAATTTTGACGACGGCCTGAGAATCGCCGAAAAGCACTTCGGCGGCGGCTTCCATGACGCGGGTCTTGCCCGAGCCGGTCGGCCCGAGAAAAAGCATGGTGCCGACGGGACGGTGCGGAGGATTCATGCTGGCCAGAAAAATCTGGTAAAGGCCGCTCAAGCGCCGGACGGCGCGCTCTTGGCCGACAATGCGCGCCGAAAGCTTGTCTTCAAACTCGCGCGCGCGCGGGCTCTTTTGGCTGGGATCGAGTAAAACTTTCGCGTGGATGCGTTTTTGTGTTTCCATCTCTTTTTAATCTGACTTGATGATTTCGGGGCCGGGCCTGTTGCGGGAAGGGTGTGCGCCGCGCGTGGGATTAACGCGAGCGACTGAACATGCCCGACTCGCAAGCAATTATGAGGCCGCTACTGCAATAGATGCCCTGCCGATAACAAACGTTTGCTTTTGCTGAAGTGCTACGCGGCCTCGCGGCCGCACGCTGCTTGAGCACCAGCTCTCTACTTGAGCACCAGCTATATATACGACTAACAAATGTTTGTCACCACTAAATCAAGCTATTACCGCAGAAGTCGATTCCTGTTTAAGGCAAGGTGGCGAGTTAATTGCGAGGAAACAAAACAAAAAACAAGGAAAAGAATGTAATCGCCGGCCGTCAAACTCATCGCCCGGATGAGCGCCGACGGTTGGCAATCAACGGCGAGGGCGTCGATCACTTGACAGCGGCAGTGTCAAACCGATGGCTCGGTCTGGCACTAACCGGTGATGAGTGACAGAGGAAAGTGACAGAAGAAAGTGACAAGTGACAAGTGACAACTCATGTTTCGCTCAAAAAATATCGAGTTTGAAGAAAAGCCCAGA
>JBBJMB010000146.1:0-9259 GCA_037719755.1 Pyrinomonadaceae bacterium | reverse complement strand
TGCGGAGTTCGCGCCAGCAGCACGACTTTGACGCCTTCACGCGCACTCAAGCGTTTAAGCAGTTGCGTGAAAAGCGCATTATCAAAGCGATGATACAGCGCATCGCGTGCCGGGGGGCGCACGACGACGAGCACATCGGTTTCCTTGATGCCAAGCGCCTTCAACGTTTCGGCGAAACCTGCATCAGGCACGAAATCTGCCAGGTAAACATCTTCTTTGATCCCGTTGTAGCGTCTCACCTTTCGACGGGATGCGCCGTAACGGCGGAGCGCTTCTTCTGGAAAGAAGCTGGGCACGATGATCCGTCCGGCCAACCGAAAGGCCAAATGGTTTGCCGGTTGATGTTCGTAGTCCATCAACGTCACACTTTTGATTCGAGGAACCGCGCCGCAGATTTGCGGGTAGGAGTTATGGCTGAGAGCCAGATCGAAACGACGGGGCCGAGAATTGTCGTCACGCGCCCATCTGAGGTCTCTGGCGCGTTGAAGTAGATTCCCCGCCTTGCTTGAAAGCTCTCTCCCGCCGTGCCCGCAATACAGATCGCTCCAAGACCGGCGGCCTCGGCCAATTCCACCGTTGCGCAAACGCGCGCATCGTCATTTGAACGCAGCGCGCGCTCAATAAATCTGTTGTGAGCGCGCGAAAAAGGCACGTGGCGAGTTTGCCAGATCAATCCAAATCGCATACCAGCAACAAGTAATCAGCAAGAAGTTTTACAGGCCCCTTCACTGCTCGCTTTCCTCTAACAGTCGTGCGAGCGCATAAAGCATCAGGCTTGCGCCCGCCGCATACCGTGCGTACGGTGAGGAAGCGCCGCCGCTGATAATAAAAATATCCGCTTTGTCGCGCAGCTCTCTTGGCCAGGCGCGATTTTTTCAGCAAGTTGTAGCGCCTCTGTGTCTCTTGATCGCATTTCGAGCAGCGCAATAATGGCGGCGCCCGTCGAGTGCGCATCGGCGGGAAAAGGGCGGTCGGGGTAGTATTTCGGCCATCCATCGGCAAGAAAGAATTTGTTCGCCAAAACTCGTAACCGGCGAGAAGCGCCCTGGTGAACTCATCTAAGGCGAGCTCATCTGATTTTGCCGGAGAGCCACGTAGGGCCGCTGATCCGTGCGAGCGATGTGAGAATGAAGGCCGTATGGAAATTGTCCGCCCACGATTGATAAGCTCGCGCCATAGGCCCACCATCCGCGCGTTGACGGCGGACAACGTAACGCGCGGCCCGCTCGGCCCTGCCGCTCGTTCACGGGTTAAACTTCCCGTCATGGCGAGGGCTTCGCCGCGAGCAGGCCGCATTGAAAACGCGCGTCCGGTCGAGCGGCGAATAACTGAAACAAACTTCTTCCTCTTCTTCTTCGCTTCGTTGTAGGTCATGCAAGATAAAATCGCATGCGCGGCGGGCGGCGCCGTACTTTTCAGAATTAAACAGGCGCGCCGCTTCGACCAGAGCGCGGACGGCGAAAGCTGTCGGAACGATGGTCGGCGCCGCGTGGCGCAAAGAAAGCGCGCCCTTGCCAATCAAAATTATAACCCCACCATTGCTGGGTTTCAAGCCGCGCCACAAGCAGATCATCAAGTAACTGACGGGCTTCACGCTCATCCTCTTCCTTTGAGTGCGCCCGAAAGCGCGCCATCGCCGCGAGCGCGAAGAGCGCCGCCTTTCAGGTTTTTCTCGACGGCACGCGCGCGAGCGCGCAAATTAATTGGCGAGCGCTTAAAGCCTGGGTCAAGAAGACGCACGGCGCGCGAGCGACGTAAGGGCGTCGCTTGAAAGACGCGGTCTTCAGGGCGTCAAACGGATCATACCCGGCAAACTCTCGCTTGCGGCACCGCAGCAAGGCTTGTATACGCTCGCTCAAGCTCATTCATCACAAGATTAAAGTTAGATGCGAGATGTCAGCAAGCCCTGATCCTGGTGCTCCGGTCTTTATTCCCAATATCCGATCTCTGTATCTAACATCTGATAGAAATTGTTCGCGCCAGAGCTCAAAGACAAACGGCATCCAAAGAAGTTTGCGGTGATTGGCGATGCCTCGCTCATGCTCATCAAGCATTCGGCCACATAATCAGGATCGAATAACCCGCCATCACGTAGCCGCGCGGGCGCGAGCAAATCGCGCGCCAGCGGTCGTAAACGCTCCTTTAGCCAGGCCGCGACGGGCACGCCAAATCCTTTCTTACGACGCTTGGTCACAAAGGCCGGAAGCAGCGGCGGCGGCTTGTTTGAGGATGTATTTGGAGTTTCGCCCGCGCAATTTATAATTGGCCGGCAACCGGGCAGCATATTCAACCATTCGACGGTCGAGAAATGGCGAGCGCACTTCAATGAAACAGACATGCTGGCGCGATCCACTTTCGCCAAAATATTTCCGCCAGATAAAGTTTTGTGTCTAAGTATTGCATCTGCTCAACCGTATCAAGCGCGTCGCAGCTTTCGCAAGCGCCGCGCGCCAGATAAACGTCGCTCGTCTGTCGCTTTACTTCCGGCGTCAACAATTGTTCTTGTTCATCAGGCGAGAAGGATCCGAACCAGATGTGATGCCGTGCGACCCGGTCGTCGTAATGCGTGCCCGCAATGAAGCGCCGCGCTTTGAAATCAAAGAGAGGTTTTTAGTCTTGACCGGCAGGAGGTTGATCGCCGGTTCGATCGGCCTATAGCGAAGTGAACGGGGCACGCCGTGTAGAGACGCGCCCACTTATGTCCCGAGTACATCTGCAGCCGGCGAAGAGCTCGTCGCCACCGTCGCCGCCAAGTGCCACGGTGACGTTACGCGTGAAACGACATAGCATATACGTCGGAATGGTGACGGGTCGCTGAGCGGCTCGTCCATCCATGAGCCGATCTCGCCGATCAGATCAGCCGCCAAATGCGCGCTCAAACGTTCTTCGTGATGATCGGTGCCGAGGTAATCGGCAACTCCACGTGCATACTGCGATTCGTCAAACGAGCGCTCGGCAAAAGAAATCGAAAAAGTCTTGATGGTCCCGGTTGAGGTGCGGGCGGCGAGCGCGGCGATTGTCGAAGAATCCACACCGCCTGACAGCAATATGCCGAGTGGCACATCCGATACAAGTCTCATCCGCACGGAATCGCCGAGCAATTCTCTGATGTGTTCAGCTGCTTCGTGCTCGCTTGGCACCGGCTCGCGCTTGGCAAAGCTCAACTGCCAGTACGGCCAAACCTCTAAACGCCCTTGTTCAAGCGTTAAGGCATGCGCGGCGGGAAGCTTGTTGATGCCTTCGTAAATCGAAAGCGGGGCCGGGACGTAATCGAACGACAGGTAAGACGCAAGGCACCAGGTTCAACCGCGGGTTGACGGCCGGATGGACGGAAGAACTTTTGGCTCCGAGGCGAAGGGGATTATCGAAGACGCCCCAGTAGAGCGGCTTTTCTCCGAGCGGGTCGCGCGCCAGAAATAGTTTTCTCTTCGCGGCGTCCCACAGTAAAGCGAACATTCCGTTTAGACGCTCAAGCATTCCGGCGGGGCCATATTCTTCATAAAGATGAGGAAGGACTTCGGTGTCGGAAGCGCTCGCGAAGCGGTGTCCTTGTTTTCGTTCCGGCGCAGCTCACGGTAATTATATATCTCGCCATTTAAGATGACCGACACTTGCCCATCTTCACTTCGGGCGGGCTGTTCACCGCTCACCAGGTCGATGATGGCCAGGCGACGCATTCGAGCGCGACACCCGTGTCCACCAATGATCCTTCGGAATCTGGCCCACGATGCCGCATCCGGGCGCACAGCACAGCAGCTCCCGTCCGCCCGCCGGGGAGGGGCTCGCATCCATATTTGCCCATCCGGTAATGCCGCACATGACCTAGAATCCTATGACCTCGCGAATGGCATAAATCGGCTTCGACTGTGATTCGTGGTAGATACGGACGAGCCCCGGCAAGGATTCCCCATCAGCAGGAATTGAATGCCAACGGCAAACATGACAATCGCCAGGATCGGGAGCGGCGTTAAAATAAACGAGACCCTTGAAGTTTTAAGACGATGGCCCATAGTCCGGCCAGCAGTGAGACAGCAAAGGCGATCATCCCAAAACTGCCGAAAACATAAATTGGCTTCGTTTGGTGGAAGCCATAAACTTGATCGTCATCAGATCGAAGACGACTTTGAGCGTCCGCGATAAACCGTACTTAGACTTCCCCATCGCGCGCGTGGTGCGCGACCGGAATCTCGGCGACACGCCCGCCCGCCCATGACGCGTAGATCGGTATGAAGCGATGCATTTCGCCGTAGAGCCGAACGTCTGAAGTCTCGCGGCGGTAAGCCTTTAATGAGCAGCCGTAATCGTGGAGGCACGCCGCCGATATATGAAATTAGACGGTTGGCAATCACCGATGGAATTTTGCGCGTCCACATTTGTCCTGGCGTTTCCGCGCCAACCGGAGACGACGTCGTAGCCTTCCTCAAGCTTATCCAGCAGTCGTTTGATGTCGGCGGGATCATTCTGGAGATCGGCATCCATCAGGACCAACCTGTCCCCGCGCCGCATCAATACCGGCGGCCATTGCCGCCGTCTGGCCGTAATTTCGTCTGAGGGCGACGACGCGCATCGGGGGTCGTGGGCCGCGATTTCACGTAGGACCGTGAGACTGCCATCGCTTGATCCATCATCAACATAGATGATCTCCGCCGTTCGCCCGAGTATGACGAGTTCTTCACCCAGCTTCACATGAAGCGGGCGCAAGTGGTTCTCATTGAAGACCGGCAAAAACACGGAAATTTCAGGAGGGTCATCTTCACTCTCCTTGGTCTCGCGTTCTAAAGACGTGTCTTCTTCGCTATAAAGCTTCACTTTCTTCATTTCCTCAGGGAAGGCTGACGCGGCCACTCACATGTCCCATACTATTACTCATCTCGGTGGTGGTCCATCTGCCCCCAGCCGCGCCAGCTATTACGATTGTGCCATCCGATTTGCACGTCTCTTGCTCCAATGGCCTTCCACCACTCTTCAAACTCTATGCGCGGGATATAAAAGGCCGTCGGGGCATTGAGATGATCGAAAACTATCGAATGCTGCTCGCGCCAATTAAAACGCCCAAATGTATTCAAGTAGTCATTGTAGAACAAGTGTCGCGCCCACTTCGCGCCGCGCTCACTTCGGTTTAATGGCCGGTAAATCAATTTGGTCGCGGCAAACAGCGCCGCCGCCGGCAGTTTCGACAGATGTAGTAACGCATGATGGCTAGGGCGTAATCCGTTCGCGCACAGGGTTTACCCAGCGAGTGATCCACCTTGTTCTCGCGTATATCCAGGCTGATAAATGTCACCTCTGCCTTCAAGCAAGAGATATAAAACCGGCGCGGTCCGGCAGATGGTGTATCACACCGATGGAAAAAGCGTAGTCGAAGATGAATACCGGGAGCTGAAACATCGGCCTGGACGATATGCATTCTCCACTCGCGGGTCGCAACAAAGGCGGTATCAGCGTCACTTAGATCTATGGCGACTATGTCGCGCGTTTCCCATTGCGCGACTAATCGCGTATGACGACCTTCGCCGCACCCACCCTCAAGCACCGTTTGCCGGCGAAGAACTCTGGCTCGACCGGCGCGATCCAACCGAGGAATTGCTCGGCATGAAGGCCACCTTCTTCAGCAAAATGCTGCCACTGCCACCGAAGTTGGTCGCCGTTGCGACTTTGTCTTGCGCAATCGCTCCAAAGTCAACAAGCGCGGCACGCCGCGTCGAATCACAAAGCGATGCGCGCCATTAGCCGCACACTCCAGCTCACCATCCATAATCTCCGCCCCATCGCTTCTCTACCGCTCGCAATTTTGAGTCCGTCGTCGCTTCGGCACGTAGGGCACGCCAGGCATTGTAAAGTTTTTCCTTCATCTCGCAGGAACGTCCGACGGTTGTTCGTTATGATGAGTACTTGGATGAAGAGACCATCGGCGATGTCTCAACGGGCATTTTGCAGACGATTTAATGATCTTCAGATTTACTTTTGCAAGTAAAACGAAACTCGATTTCCTCAAATCCGCCAACCATAAAACACCATAATCTCGAACATATAATAGGAGACAAATTGGCGAAAATCAACTCCCTTACCGAAAATCGAGCCAAAGTAATAAGCCGACTTTGGCAGAACCTTCTTCTTTTAAATGGCTGCGCGAACCACGTCAAGGAAAGTTCCTCGAGCTGAAATCTGATCCCATATATCCGGCCGTGAACGTCGGATTGAAATAATAGGGAAACGTCACATCGAAGCCCGTTTGTGATCGGCATGCGTCATCCCTCGACTGAAATGAGGAACGCGTATGATTAGTTTGCCGTCCTCTTTTAATATACGGTGATCTCCTTCATCCGGCGAAAGGATCGTGAAGGTGCTCGAGAACGTGATCCGCTTCAACAAGACTGAAATGATCAGAGGAGAGGATATGGACGCGATCAGATCGTGTAGGACATCCGGTTTGAATTGTGCGCAGCCATCAACATTAATGAAGCCTTCTTTCCGAAGTCGCCGCAACCAAGATTGAGTTTTCTGATCACTTCACTCATCACTACCGGTCTCCTACCTGATGGCGCGTCGGCGTCTGCCGCCTTTTGTTCATCTTGGCGGGCGCGGAACCATTCAACGAAACGTTTGATACCGGTCTCGATCCCCGTTTGCGGATCGTAGTGGAGCAGGCGGCGGGCCTTCGTAATATCGGCGAACGTTTGCGGAACGTCGCCAGGCTGCGCCGCCTGCCAATCAATCGAAGCGCGACACGCCAATTCTTTCTCTAAGAGGGCGATGAGCTCGCGCAGCTCCACGGTGCGCGATTCGCCCAGATTAATCACTTCGTACAAACTCTCTCGGTAGTCAATGGCCGCACTCAGGCCGGCCATGATGTCGTCAACGAAAGTATAATCGCGCCGCGTGGTCCCATCGCCGTAGACGGGGATAGACTCTCCGCGGCTCAAAAGCTTCGCAAACTTGTGTATTGCCAAATCTGGGCGTTGTCGTGGGCCATAGACGGTGAAGAAGCGCAAACAGATGCACCGGATACCGTAAAGATGAGCATACGGTGGCAGAGCAGCTCACCTGCGGCCTTCGTCGCCGCGTACGGGGAAATCAATTGATGAACGGGGTCGTCTTCGCTAAAAGGAATCTTTGCATTGATACCGTAAACCGACGAAGATGAGCCGAAGATGAATTGCCGGATGTTGTGCTCGCGCGCCAGCTCAAGTAAATTGAGCGTCCCCGAAATGTTCGTTTCCGTATAGAGCATCGGCTCTCGTAGAGAGGGCCGGACGCCGCCCGCGCCGCCAAATGAACGATACAATCAAAATGCGTGGCCGCAAAAACACTTTCGAGAGTGGCGCGGTCGCGTATGTCAGCCTGTATCAACTTGTAGTTGTTATTATCGAGGTGCGCGCGGATGTTTGCTTTTTTCGTCTCAGGTGAGTAGAAGTCGTTGAAATCATCTATCACCGTGACCTGCCACGTGCCCTCATCAAGCAGATGGTCTACTAGATGTGAGCCGATAAAGCCCGCGCCGCCTGTGACGAGCACTTTTCGTGTATCTATCAAAGCCCTGGAAATTACTCCTTTGATTACTGGTCGCCGCACAAGTGCGAAAAGGGGCGGGGAAGATCGGCATGCCGGGACGGTAACAACCTGTCGGGCATTTACTTCGGGCACACCGGGTACAGGTCCAAGGTAACGGCGCGCGCCGAGAACCTCAAGAAAATATCATGTCTTGACAGCGACTCGCAAGCGCGATGTCATGTGTTTAGAAAACGCCTCCTATCTTTTCTTTGCTGCCGAGAGAATCCGCTCAATGAGCTTCTCATCGTCTGGGATCAATCCGGCCCGTACCAAGCGCGGCAGAGCGTTGCCCAGTTCTCATCAATGGAGAAGACGCGCCGGAAGAGCGGCAGAGATTGCTCCACGCGCCCCATATTCACAAAGCGCAAACCGCGTGCCAGTAGATCATTTCGGCTGAGTCCGGGGCTAGTTTTTCCGCCGCCGAGTATTCGCCGAGCGCCCGCTCATGATCCTTTTTCTCCACCGCCAAGTCGCCGGCATTCATGTGATTATACGCGCGTTGCAGCGTCACCAAACGGCGTAGTTCGGAGAGTGGCTCTGGCGTGTCATCGACCCGGAGATCAAAAACGCGATCGGCCCACGAGCGCCCCGTCGGCTTGCCGCTGACGACGATGAGCGCAGCGGATTGCTTGCCTCTGATGTCGCCCCCTGCCGTTTGCCCCGCTCGAGCGCGACGAGCATCCGTTCGGCTAAACGCCTTTCGCCGATTCAAAAAGGCGTGCGCCATGGCGGGCCAAACCCGGTCGTTGAGCATTAAGTTAGCCTGCACCGCATAATTTTACCGGCGATGTGCCCGGCGGCAGCGATGTTTTTCGCTCCCGGTGAGCCAGCACACGTCCTTGAGCGTCAATCATCGCCACTTGTCGCACATCGCGATTCTCGTCTCCGGCCAGCAGCGACTTCAGCGTCAGGCGCGCTCTGCCGGCGCGCATCAGGTCGAGCCCGAGTTTTCCGTAAGCCGGGTCAACAAATGATTGGGTCGCGACTGCGCCCGTGCCGCTTTCGGCCCACGGGACCAGTGAGCGAACGGAAAACCAGTGCGATTGCACTGCCACTCCGAGCTCACCCGTCGCCGGGTCGCGCGCCACGATTGAATAGGTGTGAATTGGTCGCAGAGGGCGCGGATGTTGATTATCTTGAGCGCGCGCGAACGAGGAACCTAACATCAGACCGCATAAAATAGCCGCCACGCGGGCGCTCATCACCTTGAATCTCTTCATCGTTTATTTTTCCTCTTCTCAATTTAATTTGTTAGGAGCCGAAAATCTCTTTATGACCAACATGCGCTCTCTGGAGCAAACGCTTGCTGAAAATGTAACTTGGAATAAGGCTCGTCGCAACTTTTTGGTGAAGTCCGTGGTCGCTTCTTCGTGCGCCTCCGATTAAAATTTGCAACGCATCCGGCTCGTTCTGGTAGGGCGCGACGCGCCGGCAAGAATCGCGTGACACGAGACTCTGGCACGTAGCGCTTCTGCTCGAGACGCCACAAGACGATTTGGAAATGCACGTTCATAATCTGGTCGAACTGCGCTCTTTTGTCGGCTCTGAGGCTGGAGCACGGGAAAGTGTGCGTTAAGTCTACGGCACGGCAAAAACTCCTTGAAAAATCGGGGGTTTGAGAGCAAAATGAGCGCGCACAAGATGACACATTAAGATCCGGTTCGCTTTCGCGGCCAGAAGGATCTTCCAATAATGATCGGACAAACCG
>JBBJMB010000145.1:0-9265 GCA_037719755.1 Pyrinomonadaceae bacterium | reverse complement strand
CCTACCTGACACTCTGAACAGATACCCTTTTTACGTACAGGTGACATCCTCAGAAATCGTCTGCTATACTCGCGGACCGGATTGCGAGATACCTCCGATTCGCGAACTGCATCATTCCTAACTTGCATTGGCCCAGCGAGGCCGATTTCGTAACAAAAAAGTTTTTGGCGCCGCTCCAATTGGCGTCTTCCGGTAACGCACCCTGGTTCCCGCCTTCTTTCCATTCGTTCAACTGCGGCGCGTGAGCGTTCGGCATGATTCAACAAACACCAAGTCAGAAACTGACGGTCGTCATCGTCAGCGACGCGGTCGCAACGGCTCAACCTGTCTGCGACGTGCTCGCAGGGGCGGGCTACCGGCTGATCACAACCGACAGCGAACAGGATATCGCCCGGCTCGCCGTATCGGAAGCGGCGGACACTATCGTCATCGCTTTACCAGAGCGCGGCGCCGCCGAGTTGCATCAATTTTGTTGTCAGCTCAAGCGCTCTCTTGGCGCCGCTTCCGTTCCCCTTTTTCTTGTCCGTGCCGCGGCGGCTGATTTTGCTGCCTCTCCGGCGCACGACGAGAATCGTGATTTTACGGCGCAGTCGGGCGCCGATGATTTTCTGAGCGCGCTTTGTGACCGCGAAGAGATTCTCGTCAAAGTGGCGCGCCTCACCGAGCGGCACCGCGTCGAGCAGTTTTACCGCGGCACGTATAACGTCTGGGCCGCGTCGTCAGAAGAGGCGATAGACATCTCCGGCGCCGCTTTGGATCAATACCGGCTGCTTTTTGAGAGCAGCCCGTTGCCGATGTGGGTTTACGATCTTGAGACTTTGGGTTTTCTCGCGGTGAATCAAGCCGCGGTGCGTCACTACGGCTACACGCGCGACGAGTTTCTGCGCATGACGATTAAAGACATTCGCCCGGCGGAGGATGTCACCGCTCTCTTATCAAGGATCTCTCAGCTCGAGCCCGGCCTCGATTTGACCGGCATCTGGCGACACTGTCAGAAGCAAGGCAGCGTGATTGACGTTGAAATCACTTCGCACGAATTGATGTTTGACGGGCGCCGCGCGCGCCTGGTGCTGGCCAACGATGTCACGGAGCGGAGACGGGCCGAGGCGGCGTTGGCGCAACAGGCCGAGCGCGAAGCTCTGTCAACCGCATTTCAAGCGCCGTGCGCCGCTCGCTCGACCCGGCCGAAGTTTTTCGCACCGCGGTCGATGAACTCGGAGTGCATTTGGGCGTCGACCGTTGTTTGCTTTTTTCGCTAACCGGTGACACCGAGACAGTGCGTTGCGTCGCGGAGTATGTGGCGCCCGGCATTAGCCCGGCGCGCAGAGAATACCCGGCGGCGATGCTCACCGAGCTGATCGAAAGCATCCGGTGCGAAGGCGTGCTCACCTTCGACGACATCGAGCACGATGCGCGGCTGCGGCCAATTTATGAGAATTTCCTGCGCCACATCGGAGTCCGCTCGATTATGTACGTGGCCATCCGGGTGGGCGATGACATCCCGGCGGCTTTGGCCTTCTCCACGGTCACGCATGCCCGGCGCTGGCGAGATGCCGATGTGGCCGTCGCCAGCGCCGTCGCCGTGCAAACCGGAATCGCTATTCGCCAAGCGCAACTCTTTAAGCTCATCGTCGGAGCGAAGGAGGAATGGGAAACAACCTTCAACGCCATGTCCGACGCCGTGTTGATTTTCAACGAACACGGTGATTTGACGCGGGTTAATCGCGCGGGCGCGGCGCTTGAGAGGATGATTCCCGAGAATCTGATCGGGCGCCGTTGCTGCCAGATTCTGCACGCCGAGCAGGCTGACTGCATTGTCACGCGTGCGCTCGCCGAAAAGCGCCGATTAACCGACGAAATCAGTTTGCCGCACTTTAAGCGCTCGCTGCTCTTTACGGCCGAGCCGATTGCAGCCACCGACGGGCGCGTGATCGGCGCGGTCTGCTTTGTGCGCGATTTGTCCGAATTGAGAAAAATTGAGGCCGTGGCGCGCGAGCAGCAGTCGCTTTAGAGAAGTGTGCTTGACAGCGCTCGTGAAGCGATTTACGCGCTTGACGTCGATGCTCGCGTGCAGTGGTGCAACAAGGGCGTCGCCGGCCTGGGCGGATATGCGCCCGAGGATTTAATCGGCCGCCGCTTTCCGCAATGGGCGCGCCCCGAAGACCATGCGCAACTAGAGGCGCTCTTCGCCCTCACGCTGCGCGGCGAGCCGCAAAGCTTCGAGATGTCTTACTTCGGAGTCGACGGCCAATTGCGCTGCGCGATGGTCGACCACTCGCCGCTGGTGATCGACGGGCGCACGACCGGAGTTTTGGGAATCGCACGCGACATCACGGAAATTAAAATGGAGCGCGAGCGCGCCGCGCAAGCCGACAAGTTGCGCGCGCTCGGTCAATTGGCTTCCGGCGTCGCCCACGATTTCAATAACGCGTTGGCCGCCATCATCGGCCGCGCGCAACTGCTCAGCCGGCTGGTGCGCGACGCCACGCTGGCCACCCACCTCGACGTTATTCAAACGGCGGCCGCCGACGCCGCCGCCACAGTGCGCCGCATTCAAACGTTTGCGCGACAACCGCGGGTGCAGGAGTTTGAGCTTTTAAACGCGGAGACTTTGCTGCGCGATGCGATTGAGCTGACGCGCATGCGCTGGGAAGGAGAGGCGCGCGCGCGCGATCTGCGCTATGACGTGCAGCTCAACGCCGACGCTGAAATTTACATTGAGGGCGCAGCCTCCGAGTTGCGCGAAGTCTTTGTCAACTTGATCGTCAATGCGATTGACGCGATGCCGGACGGGGAAGTTTGCAGATCGCTTGCCGGCGCAGGGGCGACCGCATTCAATTGCTTTTCGCGGACACCGGCCGGGGCATCTCCGAAGAAGTGCGCAAGCGCATCTTTGAGCCTTTTTACCACCAAAGGCGCGCAGGGTACGGGCCTCGGACTTTTCGTGAGCTACGGCATCATCGAGCGACACCGGGGCTTAATTAGCGTCGAGTCGGACGCTTCCCAGGGCGGCACCACATTCGCGATTGAGCTTCCGGCCATTGAGGCGGCGGCGGCCGCCCGCGCGCCGAGATCGCAAACAGATCAAACGGGCGAGCGTCAATTGTCTAT
The DNA here is from genome assembly GCA_037719755.1 of Pyrinomonadaceae bacterium. GTDB lineage: Bacteria > Acidobacteriota > Blastocatellia > Pyrinomonadales > Pyrinomonadaceae > JBBJMB01. The sequence continues at coordinate 6,154 of JBBJMB010000145.1, read as the reverse complement.
TCTGGTGGTGGATGATGAGCCTTGCGTGCGCGAGACGCTCGCCGAGTTTGTCGTCATTTTGGCCCACCGAGTGGTCAAGGCCGACGGCGGCCGGGCGGCGCTCGCGGCCATCGCGGCCGAAAAATTTGATCTTGTTTTGCTCGACCTTTCGATGCCGGGCTTAAACGGCTGGGAGGTGGCCAAAGAGATACGTCGCAGCCAGCCGCACGCGAGAATTGTGTTAACCACCGGCTACGGCCCGGAAGCCGCGCCGCCCATTGGCGGTGACGCGCTGGTGGACGACATCATCGGCAAGCCATGCACTTTCGGACAAATCGCCGAACTGATCGCACAGATGGCCTCAGACATGGAAGCGCTCCGACAGAGCGCAGAAATTGTACAAAAGGCAGGATAGTAAGGCGTTTTCGGAGCGTATTTGGGAGTCGCCTCCGCCCTGCAAGGGCCATGGCATCGAGTTAACGTGAATGATGTCCGACAATCTTCTCGATTGTCGCTTGGCTTCGTGAGAAATCAAGCTGCGCAGCTGGGTGTGAATTCGACAATCTAAAGATTGTCGGACATTTTGGCCTCAATGCCTGATGATGACCTGGACAGGGAGGATTATCATCAATCAGCTTGTTCTGAGCGTCATGCCATTGCGCCCTCGGGGATCATTCTTCAACACGCTCTTACTTCTCCGCCCGCCTACTTTTCTCCTCGCTGTTTTTCCACCTCAGACTCCAAGTCAACCGTGAGGCGACGGATCACCACTTGGTCGAGCGGCTCAAGCAAGCGCAACGATTCGTCGAGCACGCGCCTTTGGTGTTCGGGCCAATTGGGCTGCCCGGCGACGCTGCCGAACTGGCCTCGGTAGAGAGCGGCGCGCGGCGGGTGCGCGGCTTCAACGACCTCTTTATCAACTGCGATGAGCATCGTCGGAATGCCTGCGCCCTCAAGTGCGCGCGCCACCAGCGCGAGCGATTGATGACACAAGCGCGAAGCGGGGATCAGCAGCGCGGCCTGCACCTCGTAGCGCACGGCGCGCTCCACGAGTTGCGGCGCTAATTGCTCGGCCACGCGCGCCGCGTCGGGAATAAAGCCGCAAAAACTCCAAAAAGCCGGGTTGAGCTGACCGAGAATGCCGTTGCTGACGAACTCGAAAAGGCGTCCCAGCGGGATTTGCGCGTTCAGATCGGCGAGCACAGCTTTCGGATCGTAGCCGCGCGCGACGTACTTCAGATCTTGCGCCTCGATCTCCGTGGGAATTTCGCGAAACGTCGTGTCACCGCCGGCCTTGTCGGCCGCGAAAGGCTCCGTGCCGTCGATGTACGCGCCCGCCGAAGAAATCAAAGCGAGATTAAGCATCGGAAGCGCGCTGCGCGCGGGCCTAAACGGAGAGCGCCGGTTAACCACGTAAGGATAACCATCTCCGATGTCCAGTCCGGAAGAGCGGTGAGCGTCGCCTCGCCATTCGTCGTACTTCGCCCGCCACGCATCGATCTTCTCAATAATTTCCAAGAGCAATGACCTTCTTCTTCACAGAATCCGCCAATAGCTTAAAGCGCCAAGCCGACGAATGTAACACAAGAGATTTGGGAAACGTGAGCTGGTCGCAGCTCCGGGCATGGTTTATCAATCGCATTCCATGATTCCGGGCAGCAACGCGATGCGGGGCAGCGTCATCATCGGCGGAGTCAAAGTGCGCGGATCGGGCGCGGCGTCAAGCCACCCGAGCGCGCGATCCAAATCTCGCTGGTACTGCTCCACATCAAGCGACATAACCGCGCGCACGCCGAGGCGTGCGAATCGCTCTTTCGCCATCTCGCGCATCCGGCGCGCCGCCCCCGGCCGCTTGATCTCTAAATGGTGAAACGCCACCGCCGATTGAATCATGGCCTGTAAGAAAAGCTTTTCCGTGGGCCCGACTTCGCCCAGCCAGCGCTCTTCCCATGCGTCGTGTGCCGCGTGAAATTCACCGGCATTAAAAAGATCAATGCCGGCCAGATACTCCGCAGCATACGCCGCCCTGTGCTCTTCGCCGTACGCGGGCGACGGCTTGGCCACATTTCCCGCTTCGCTTTGCATACGCATAACCGCAAATTTTGTGATTGGCAGGTGCCGATTCAATACCGCGGTACGTTCGCATCGACTTCCGCCGACCAGAGATCGATTCCCCCCGTGAGGTTGCTCAGCCGGCGAAAGCCGCGCGCCGCCAGCGCCCGGCACACGTGCGCGCTTCTCACGCCGTGATGACACATGATGACAAGTTCGTCTTCGCGGTTCAGTTCTTTTGCCCACCGCTCAAAGCGACTCATCGGCAGCAATTCCGCACCATCCACGGCGGCCATTTCATGTTCCTCGGGCTCGCGCACGTCGATCAAGCGCAAAAATTCTCCGCGCGCGCGACGCGCCTGCACTTCGCTTGGCCGCACGCTTTTGTACACCGCTTCGTCATCTTGAAACATATTCTTAGCCTTGACCGCTTAACGTTGCCGGTTCAAACGCCCGGCGATGACCTTGGCGGCGGTCGCGCCCGCGCCAACCGCGCCGCTGATTGTCGGCGCCAGCGGGTTTGAGACATCACCCACCGCGAAGACGTTTGTGACGCTCGTTTCCTGATAATTGGAGACCGTCATGTAGCCCGCCTCATCCGTCGCCGCTTGAGCGCGAAAAAGTTCCGTATTCGGTTCCACGCCGATGCGCACCAGCACGCCGCGCACGCCCATTTCAAACGGCTTGATGGCGCCCGCGTGGTAGATTTCGACACCCTCAACTTCATTTTGGCCAATAATGCGGCGCAGCGTTGATTCGAGAAAAACGGTAATGCGGTGTTCGCCGCGCACTCGTTCCACAAATTCCGCGCGCGCGCGCAAGCGGGAACCGCGGTGAACAAGCGTCACCGTCGGGCAAACCTCGGCGAGCAACAGCGCGTTTTCAAGCGCGGCGTCGCCGCCGCCGACGACGCAGACATCTTTGCCGGCGAAAGCCGCGCGGTCGCGCACGCCCGATTCCATCACGCCGCGCCCGGCGAACTCCTGCTCTCCGGGCACGCCGAGCTTGCGGCGGCGCACGCCCGTCGCGATGACGACGGCAATCGAGCGCAGCAGCTCGCCGCTTCCGAGCTGGATCTTCTTTGACGCGAGGTCAACGCTTTTGACACTAACGCCCGTCCAGAGGTCGAACTCGGAAGCTTCCACTTGCGCGGCGAAAACGTCGCGCAACGCGCGCCCGTCGCGCGCCCGCCCGCCCAGGTGATTTTCAATCGGGTTGTAGACGCGCAGCAACCCGCCGCCGACTTCTTCGGCTTCCTCAAGCAGCAGCGTGTCGAGGCCCAGTTCGTCGCACCACAGCGCGGCCGAAAGTCCGGCCGGCCCGGCGCCGATGATACAAACGTCGTGCATCTTTTGCTAATTGAGTGCGATGTCAGAGATTGTCCTCTCTCTGTGGCCAATCTTTGTGGCGGAAGTGTCCGACAATCCTCAGATTGTCGCAAGCCGTGCGCGGAGGTCATCTGCTGATTTGTTTTGCGGCTCGCCCGGCGTTTAGAATACAGAGCTTTTCTGAGAATTGAAAAAAGAGGCGCTTATGCAAAACATGGGTTCACCAGCGATGGAGGAGATCACGCCGAAAGAGCTGAAAGAGCGACTTGATCGCGGCGACAGCATTCAGATCATAGATGTGCGCGAGCAGCGCGAGTACGATGCGGCGCGCATTGAGGGCGCGAAGTTAATTCCGCTCGGCGAAATCACTGCGCGCGCGGGCGAGCTCAACTCTGCGCAAACGACCGTGGTGCATTGCAAATCAGGCGGCCGCAGCGCACAAGCCATTGAGGCGTTGCGGCGCGCCGGCTACCAGGGCCAGTTGCTTAACTTGAAGGGCGGCATCACCGCTTGGTCTACGGACGTTGACCCGGCCGTGCCCAAGTATTAAGCCGTTTTGAAATCGCAAGTTTCTTAGCGCCTCTTTGCGTCTTGCTCTTTGCGTCTTGCTCTTTGCGGTGAGGTGAGACTTAAACGCAAAGCACCGCAAAGAGCAAGACGCAAAGGGTCGCCAAGATGAGCCAACTTGTTTTATGAAAGAAAGCCTTCTGCCCTACTTGGCCTGCGCACATTGTGGAGCGGATCTCCAATTGAACGCGGTCACCAAGCGGGAAGGGCGCGAGGTGCTTGAGGCGTCTTTGGAGTGCGGCGCTTGCCGGCGATGTTACCCGGTTGTGCGCGGCATCCCGAGGTTCATCGACGCGGGGGCGATGGGAGTCGATCAAGCGCAAACGGCGGAAAACTTCGGCTGGCAGTGGCGTCATTTTACGCAACAAGATGAGCGCTACGCCGAGCAGTTCCTCAATTGGATCTCGCCGGTCAAGCGCGAATTCTTCGTAGGCAAAGCGGTACTTGAAGGCGGTTGCGGCAAAGGCCGACACACGCAGTTGGCCGCTCGCTGGGGCGCGCGTGCCGTCGTCGGCGTAGACTTAAGCGAAGCGGTCGAGACCGCGTTTGCGGCTACGCGCGAACTGGAGAACGCGCACATTATTCAGGCAGATATCTACCGCCTTCCCGTCAAGCGGGTTTTTGATTACGCTTTCTCCGTAGGCGTGTTGCACCACCTGCCCGACCCGCGCGGCGGATTGCTTGCGCTGAGCAATCAAGTCAAGCCCGGCGGCCACATCTCCGCTTGGGTCTACGGCGCCGAAAATAACGAGTGGATCGTGAAATTAGTCAACCCCTTGCGGCACAGCTTTACTTCACGCATCAACCAAGGCGCACTGTTGCAGCTCTCAAAACTGCCCACGGCCCTTTTGTTTGCGGCCACGAAATTGATTTACGGGCCGCTCAATCACAGCAAAACCGGGACGACATTGGCTCGCCATTTGTTCTACAATGACTACCTGCGCGCAATCTCCGACTTCGGCTGGCGCGAGCAACACACAATCGTCTTCGACCACCTGGTGGCGCCCACGGCCTATTACATCACGCGCGCCGAATTCGAGGAGTGGTGGCTGGCCGCAAAAACAACGGAAACACAGATTCACTGGCACAACAGCAACAGCTGGCGAGGCTTTGGGCGGAAGGAGTGACAAGTGAGTGCGGAGAGTGACAAGTGAGTGCGGAGAGTGACAAGTGAGTGCGGAGAGTGACGAGTGACAAGTGACAAGTGACAAGAAAAAGCAGATTCTTTCTTGTCACTTGTCACTTGTCACTTGTCACTTGTCACTTGTCACTCCCCAAGCGGTTATGCAACAGCACACTTACGCGATCATGTCTGAGGTGGAGGGGCGCACTGGTGGTTTGCGGGCCGGCGCCGTATTCTGGCGAGTTTCCTTGAGGGGATCGCCGCTGACCTTAGTGTGTCGCGTGATGGTTCGCTGCGCATCCTTGATGTGGGGTGCGGGACGGGGGCGAATCTCGAATTGCTGGGTCGATTCGGAGCGGCCGAGGGCGGGATGTTTCCGAAGAAGCGCTTGAGTTTTGCCGCCGGCGTGGCCTGACCGCGGTGAAATTTGGGGCGGCGGAACAATTGCCTTACGAAGATGAATCGTTCGACTTGGCGACGGCGCTCGACGTGGTGGAGCATTTGGACGACGATGTCGCGGGCTTAAAAGAGATGCGACGCGTGCTGCGGCCGGGAGGTTACGCGCTTTTGTTCGTGCCGGCTTTTATGTTTCTCTGGGGCGTGCAGGATGATGTGAGCCATCATCGGCGCCGTTACACCGTCGCGCAACTGCGGCGCGCGGTCGCCGCCGCCAATTTGAAAGTGGAGCGCGCCACTTACGCGAACCTCACTTTCTTTGCGCCGATTTTGCTTGGCCGCCTCGTGATGCGCGCGACGGGCTACCGCCCCGAGTCGGAGAACAACATCAACGTGCCGGCGCTTAACGGACTGCTGGGGCGCGCGCTTGGCGCGGAAAGCGTGGTGCTGCGCAAAACGAATCTCCCGCTTGGCGTTTCGATTGTTTGTGTGGCGCGGCGAGAAAATTGAATGAAGACTTACGAAGAAGACATTTTGACCTTGAGGCGCCCGCGCGCTGAGACAAGTCGCCACGAAAGCGCGGATGAAAGTCTTCTGGATTTGTCTATTTTCTTGCCGGTCTACAACGAAGAGCCGAATTTGCCGCTGCTCCAAGCGAAGCTGGATGAATCCCTCAAGGCGCTCGGGCGGACAACGGAAATCATTTACG
>JBBJMB010000144.1:0-9279 GCA_037719755.1 Pyrinomonadaceae bacterium | reverse complement strand
GGAAGCTGGCTTTTGCGATGTTTTCCCTCGTTTTCAACTACTGATTCGCATAATTTCAAGACGAAGTGGAAACGAAATAATCTTCTGAAGGCAACCGCTTTCGCTTATTTTGCGATCTGACAGTTAACGTCGAAAGTCCACTTATGCTTTGGCCCGTTTCTTGCTATGGAGTTCGACGCTAACTAACTTTTTTAGTGGACCTTGTACCTTACGGATGCCACAAACTAATCATTTCAGCTCTGACTATTTTGATGGGAAGGACGCGATGTCCGCTCCGCAATTTAATCAAGAGGCGGCCAAGCGCGCCCGGCCCGTCACCCCCTTGCCGCCAACCGCCGTCGTCGAATCCGTCAAACCCCGCTGGCGCCACACCAGCCGCTTATTGCCTGTCGCGTTGATCGTCAGCGCCGCTGTGATCGGCGCAGCCACAGGCAGCATTATTTTAAGCCGTCATCAAACACGCGTTCCGCAAAGGCAAATCGCTCCGACCTCAAGCCTGACGGAAAATCAACTTAACTCGCCTCTTGAACCATCGAACGAAGAAAGCGCTCGGCCCGAAGCGGCGCCGGCCATTGCAGAATCACGTTTTGTCGATGTGACCGCGCAAGAAGAAAGCTTAAGCGAGCAGGGAAAAGCGGCGCCGGTGCCGGTAACGGTCACTTCCTCAGCGCGCGATGATGACGCGCCCAAAGAACTGCCGCGCACAGCGCCAAACGACCACCAGGTGTCACGTCAAGAGCGACGGCAGGAAGTGGCGGCAGCACGGCCAAGCGCATCAGTTGAAAGCGTGGCTGTTGATGGCGGCGCCGTCGTTGCCGTCAGGCAGAGAAGAACTGAGCATCAAGCAGAGGAGTCCGGACAAATTAATCATGACGAACAGAAAAGTCAAAATCGTGAAAAGAGTGAAGGCGATGCGGTTGCGCCGCCGCAGGATGCGCGAGAAATCCGCCGCGTACGAGAACTCTTTGAGGGCCGAGCAAAATCACGCCGTCAGGTTGATCGCGTAACGGCGATTTTTGAAGGAAGCCAGCAACGCTAAAGCTGTTTACGGTTTGCGAGCGATTCGGCCCCGCCAACTGATCCGCGTTATCTATAAACTTACTGCTCTCGCGATTGTTTCCCCGCTACGCTTTTTTTATTCCCCATTAGCTGACGCCCGACGATTTGCGATAAAGTATCTCTCGCGATGGTTCGTGGCGAGCGTATAGATAAACTTTTAGTCGAACGCGGATTGGCGTCGTCGCGCACTAAGGCGCAGGCGCTGGTGATGGCCGGCGTGGTGCTGGTGGCCGATCAGCGCGTCGCCAAGCCTTCGGAGTGCTTCGCGCCCGACGCGGCAATTCGCGTTAAAGGTGCCGACGACCCGGCCGCTCGCTACGTCGGTCGCGGCGGCGTCAAACTTGAGGCCGCCCTGCGCGAGTTTGAGATCAACGTGCGAGAATTTGTTTGCTTGGACGTCGGCGCTTCAACCGGCGGCTTTACCGATTGCTTGTTGCAGCACGGCGCCGCACGAGTGGTGGCCCTTGATGTCGGGCACGACCAAATTGATTGGCGATTGCGCAGCGATGCGCGCGTGGAAGTGCGCGAAGGCGCAAACGCACGCTATCTCAAGCCGGATGATTTCCCCACGCAGTTCCCCTTGATCGTGATGGACGTTTCATTCATCTCGGCCACCAAGATTCTGCCCAGCCTCGGGCCTCTGCTCGGCGCACAAGGCCGCATCATTGTTTTAATCAAGCCGCAGTTTGAAGTGGGCCGGGGCGCGGTCGGGAAGGGCGGCATCGTCACCGATGCGGCGCAGCGCGCGCGCGCGGTTGAAGCGGTGAACGCGGCCGCACGCGAACTCGGCTTTCGCGTCGCGCAAGTCATCGAATCGCCGATCACAGGCGCTGAGGGAAACGTCGAGTACTTGGCTCTTTACGAAAGAAGCGACGATCAATGAAGCGGCTCACCGAACAACAGGCGCTGGCGCAAATGCAGAGCGTCAAAGCCGCTTACAAAAGCCACATCATCAAGGTTTATGAGCCGGCCGCGCTTGCTTGCAAAAGCTGTCCGAACGCAGGCGTGTGCTGCACGGATGCTCACTTTGTTAATGTTCACATCACGCGCTTAGAGGCCATCGCGATGCGCGAAACGCTGGAGCGCACGCCGCGCCTCACCCACGACGAGCGGCGGGCCATTTACCGTCGCGCGGCCGCAACAGTCGCCCGCCACAATCTCCGATTGCACGGCGACACATTCCAACAAACTTACTCTTGTCCGCTTTTCGAGCCCGGCGTGGGCTGCGTCGTACATCGTCGCGCCAAGCCCGCGCCTTGTATTCAACACGCTTGCTACGACAATTGGGAGGACGTTCCGCCCCTCGCGCTGCAGTGGCGCACGGAGCACCGCATTGAACAGCTCAACCGGCAGGTTTACGGCTCAAGCTGGGCCTGGCCGCCCACCCCGCTGTGGCTCACGCTGGTCGATCCGGAGGACGAAGGCCGAGCTTTAGGTGAGCACGCGGGCGAGTGGTCAAAGGCGCGCCCTGCAGCGCAGAAGGTTCTGAGATCATTGCCCGGATCCATTCGGAAGTCAGAACGATGAACGATGAACGATGAAGACCAGGTAGGAATGAGCGTGTCTTGGCTTTGACTTTCGCGTTCATCGTTCATCATTCCGACTTCCAATCATTGACACTGGAAATCACGCGCGGGTACTATCCGCGCTAAGCTTCGACTTTTCTCAAACGCATTTTTGGACGGGCGGTCAAAGAGCGGTGTCGCACTGTGTGCGGCGCTCATCAGACAGAAGATTTCTTGCAAAGCAGCTTCATGGTCGCACCCTCTATACGACGCGTAGGCGTTGTGGTTAAGCCGCATCAGCCCGAGGCGATGAAGACGATTTGTCGTCTGCTCGAATGGCTCAGTGAGCGCCGCATTACCCTGGTCGGTGATCCGCAGTTGGAGCGGGCGCAGATCGAGTCGGAAACCGGGTGCGCGCTCGAAGTTGTTGAGCGCGAACGCTTGGCCGAGAGCGTTGACTTGATTGTGGTGCTCGGCGGCGATGGGACCATGATTGCGACGGCCCGCATTCTTGGCGATCGTGAAGTGCCCGTGCTTGGCATTAATTACGGTCATCTCGGCTATTTGGCCGAGTTTAAAATTGAGGAAATGGTTCCGGCGCTTGAGTCGATTCTCGCCGGCCATTACCGTGTCGAGCGGCGGGTGATGCTTGAGGCGGAACTGCGGCGAGGGGAAGTGAGACTCTCCGGCGGCCGCGTCTTAAATGACGCTGTGATCAGCAAGTCCGCGCTGTCGCGGATCATCGAGATCGAGATTCGATTGAATCAGCAGTTTGTGAACTCGTTTCGGGCCGACGGGTTAATTGTTTCCACTCCGACCGGCTCGACCGCCTATAACCTTTCCGCAGGCGGCCCGATCATCTACCCTTCGATGAACGCCGTTGTGATCACTCCCATCTGCCCGCACACGCTTTCGCAAAGGCCGCTGGTGGTGCCCGACAGCGCGGAAATTGAGCTCATCTTGAAAACGGAAGAAGATGTCGCCTTGACGCTCGACGGGCAAGTGGGCTTTCCGCTGCAAGTGAATGATCGCGTCGTGGTGGGCAAAAGCAGCACCACGTTCCAACTGATTCAGCCCGCAAACCGCAATTACTTCGATGTTCTGCGCGATAAACTACGCTGGGGAAGATGAGGAGCTTCCGCACACGCCGCGCGACGTGAACCCGAGCGTTGTCGCTGCCGTCCGCGATAAACCACCCATGGCCGACAAAGACGAAAAAGCAACCACAGGCGACGCCGCTCCCGGTCGCGACGCTTTTGAGCGTGAAGTCACGACGGATCTCGACGACGAAACAGCAGACAAGCCGCGGGGCATGGCGCTTCACACGCGCATCTTGATTGGCCTGGTGGTCGGCGTGGTCGCGGGCGTATTCGCCAACCAACTTTTCGGCGGCGACCACCCGAGCGTCGATTGGACGATCAGAAACATTACCGATCCAATTGGCCAATTATTCCTGCGCTCTTTGCTGATGATCGTGGTGCCGCTGGTTTTCTCTTCGCTGGTGGTCGGCATCGCCGGCATCGGCGACATTCGCCGGCTCGGGCGCATCGGCGTCAAATCATTCGCCTACACTTTGGTGATCTCAGCCATTTCCGTGGTGATCGGTCTCACGATGGCGAATACCATCCGGCCCGGCGAGAGAATCGATGCAAATACCTCTGCGCAATTGCAAGAGCGCTTCGGCACCCAGGCTAATAAAGAGGTCGAAAACTCGAAGAAGATGAGCGGAGGCGAGTCGCCGCTGATGCAAGTGGTGACGACAATCATTCCGAAGAATCCTGTGACGGCAATTGCTTCGGAAACGCCGAACATGCTGCACCTGATGTTCTTCGCGCTGATCATCGGAGTGGCGGCGACGCTTGTTCCGAGCGCGACGGCCGCGCCGCTGCTGCGCGGTTTGCAGGCGCTCTACGATATCTCCGCCAAAGTCATCGAAATCATCATGAAAATCGCGCCCTTTGCGATCGCGTGCCTGCTCTTCGGCAACATCGCGCGCTTCGGGCTCGATCTGCTGCAAGCGCTCGCGTGGTTTATGGTAACAGCGCTTGGCGGTCTCGCTTTGCAGATGTTCGGCGTTTACTCGCTTTCCGTTTATTTTCTTTCGGGCATTAACCCGATCGAGTTTTTCCGGCGCATCAAGACCGTGATGCTGACCGCCTTCTCGACCTCATCGTCGAACGCCACGCTGCCGACTGCGCTACGCGTGTCAGAGGAAAATCTCGGCGTGCCGCGCGAAATCAACAGCTTCGTGCTCACGGTGGGCGCCACTGCGAATCAAAATGGAACCGCCCTTTACGAGGGAGTGACAGTGCTTTTCCTGGCGCAGCTGGCCGGCGTTGACCTCAGTCTCGGGCAACAAATAATGGTGGCTTATTTGGCGATCCTCGGCGGCATCGGCACGGCCGGTGTCCCCTCCGGGTCTATCCCGTTCATCATCATCGTGCTGGCCACCATCAACGTTCCCACGTCGCTGATCGCGATGATCCTCGGAGTCGACCGCATCCTGGACATGTGCCGCACCACGCTTAACGTGGCGGGCGATCTCACGGTCGCGACCTACGTGGCGCGCTCGGAAGGTTACGAACTCTTGAAGGGGCCGCCGCCGCCGCTTGAGACGGAAGCTGCGCTGAACCCTTCCGCCAGATGAACTAAATGCGAGCGGACGCGCAGCGGTCGTATGTATGAGAATCGTTCTGCCTCTGTGGCCAGAGCCGGCGCGGACGCGACCTTCCGAGTGGGAAAGATCGCCCGTAATGGTTGTACAGGGCGGCTGACAATTAAACGGAACAAGAGATGCGTTTGAGGGTCGACAGTCACGGCCACCTTCACACCGACCGTAGCAATTAAACGGAACAAGAGATGCGTTTGAGGCGTGCAAGCCGGAAGTCTTTTCAGTTAATATTTCACAGCAAGAGCCGCACGACGTAGGGGCCGGACGGTCAGTTGAGAGGAAGCTTACCCGTATGATTTTTCCCATTGGAGACGACAACAGCGACCGCACCACGGCTCCGGTCGTGACTTACCTGCTGATTGCGATCAACGCGTTGGTCTTCGTGTTTTTGCAGGGACTCGGCGGCAACGATCAATTTACTTATGCCTTCTCGACCGTGCCCCAAGAGATCCGCACCGGCGTTGACATAGACAGACCGGTTCCCACTACGATTGGCAACGAGCGCGTCAACATAGACCTCCAGCCGACGCCGGGCTCTGTTTACCTGACGCTGCTAACCTCCATGTTTATGCATGGTAGTTTGATGCACCTCTTCGGGAACATGCTTTATTTGTGGATCTTTGGCGACAACATCGAACACGCGCTGGGCAGGCAAAGGTTTCTTGCCTTTTATCTTTTAACAGGTATTATTGCGTCGCTCACGCATGTTGTGACCACGTTTATCTTTGACAGTAATCCGTTTATCCCGAGCCTGGGCGCGTCGGGCGCCATCTCAGGCGTACTTGGCGGGTATTTGGTGTTGCACCCGCGCCGCTCGGTGCGGGTCATTATCCTCAGCGTGCTGACAACGGTGCCCGCAATTGTTGCCATCGGACTGTGGTTTGTGTTTCAGCTGATCAGCAGCTTCGGCGTTTTGGGCGGGGGGCCGCAATCCGGCGGCGGCGTGGCTTACGCGGCACACATCGGGGGCTTTATCGCCGGAATGGCTTTGGTCAAGTTTTTTACGATCGGGCGCGGAACAAGTGCTACTGCCCGCGCGCGTGCAATTTGAAGTCTTCGTTTGGGCGCCTCTTGCTTATCGCGGGGGCGCTTGTGGAATAACTTTTCTCGGAGCGTCTCAAATAAAGGAGCAAATAATGGCCGATAACGACAATGTGATTTCGACTCTCAACAATCTCATCGAAACGCTTAAAGACGGCGAAAACGGATTTCGCACCGCCGCCGATGGCGTCACTAATGCACAGATCAAGACTCTGTTTGGCACACTTTCGCAACAGCGCGCGCAATTTGCGGCGGAGTTGCAAGGCGAGGTGCGGCGCTTGGGCGGCGACCCGGAAAAAACGGGCAGCGTCGCGGCCACGCTGCACCGCGGATGGATTAATCTGAAGTCGGCGGTGACGGGCCAGGATGAGAACGCGGTGTTGGCTGAGTGCGAGCGCGGTGAAGATTCCGCGGTGAGCAATTATCAAGATGCGCTCAAGGAAGTTTTGCCCGCCGATGTTAAGTCGGTTGTTGAAAAGCAATATAACCAAGTCAAAGAAGCGCACGACCGGGTTCGCAACCTCGAGCGCGCCACAGAAAAGAGTGCTTAAGGGCTCGCCGGTAAAGTCGATCATTCGGATAAGGGAGAGGACTGAAATAGTTCTCTCCCTTTGCTTTTTCGCTTCAAAGCAATTGATTTGCTGTAAAGCGAGCGCCTCCTGTAAAATCACGTTTTTGATGCCGACCGTAATCGTTTTCGCCGGGAGTGATGATGCCTACGTTAGAAGTTAATTTACCTGCGGTAAACCAACAGGGACTAGATATCAGACCGACGCCGCGCGCGGAGATGCGACTCGCCCCGCTCGACACATTCCCCTACGAATACGTGGGACGTGAGATCCGCATCGACTTTGAAATTCCCGAATTCACCGCGATTTGTCCGTTCTCCGATTTCCCGGATTTTGCCAAGATTCGACTTCAGTACGTGCCCTTCGAGAGATGCATTGAGCTGAAAAGCCTGAAGCTTTACGTCAATTCATTTCGCGAAGTGAAAATCTTTCACGAACACGTTGTGAACGTCATGATGGAAGATTTTGTGCGCGCTTGCGATCCCGTGCGCGTCGAGATTGAAGGAGATTTCAATGTGCGCGGAAACATCAAAACAGTGGTGCGCGCCAGTTACGATAAAGCGAGAGACGCTCACATCCTTCAGCGCGCCGGCGCCTGATGCACGGCCGCATCCAGCGCTCTTTATTTGCCCTCGGTTAACATGGACTTTTCACCGCTCATCCTGGTCGGGGTGCTCGCCGGGGGAGCGTTGCTGCTGCTCATCCTTTGGCGCGCCGTGCGTTTCATGATGCGCCTGGCTTTGATCGGCTTTCTGATCTTATTGGTTGTGGCCGGCGCGCTGCTCTGGTGGTATGGCAGCGGTAGCATCGGCGGCAGCAACCGGGAAGATCGTCGGCCCTCTGCCGCGCCGCGGCGCGCGCCCGCGCGTTAAGGCCGAGACACTAATCGAGTGAACAATATTCGCCGTGAAGAAAGCGATCCAAGCGCGCAACCCGACAGCGATTCTCAAACGCGCCGCGTTGGCTTGTGGGGACGCTATCGCCGACTTCCGCGCAACGTGGTCGCCCTCGGCTTCGTCAGTTTGCTGAACGACGTTTCGAGCGAAATCATTTATCCGCTGTTGCCGTTCTTTCTCGCGCTCACGCTTGGCTCATCGCCGGCCGCCATCGGCTTCATCGAAGGCGCGGCCGAATCAATCGCAAGTCTGCTCAAACTCTTCGCCGGGTATTTCAGCGACCGTCGCGGCCGGCGCAAAGGATTAGTCGTCTTCGGCTATGCGCTGGCCGCGGCGACGCGCCCCTTGCTGGCGCTCACCTCAAGCTGGTTTCAAGTGCTCGGTCTGCGGCTCACGGACCGAGTCGGAAAAGGTTTGCGCAACGCGCCGCGCGACGCCATGATCGCCGACGCAGCCGCTCCGCAAGAACGCGGCCTGGCTTTCGGATTTCACCGGGCGATGGATCACGCGGGAGCCGTGATCGGCCCGCTCCTCGGCGTGCTGATACTTTACTTTCTGGCCGACAACCGCGACGCGCCTTCGGCGTCGGATTACCGCACGGTTTTCTTGCTGGCCGCGTTGCCCGCCTTCGCCGCCGTGCTGGTTGCGGTCTTCGTTGTGCGCGAAAAAATTGAAAGAATCGAAGCTGCTTCCACCACCGTGGTGATTCCTCGGCTCACACTGCGAGGCTTGAATGTCAACTTCAAAAAGTATCTGGCAATTGTTTCGCTCTTTACGCTTTCTAATTCTTCCGACGCCTTTTTGCTGCTGCGCGCGCAAACGGCCGGCGTCTCAGTGGCGACGATTCCGCTGCTGTGGGCCGCGCTGCACGTCAGTCGTGTGGTGAGCTCGCTTATCGGCGGCGATTTATCCGACCGTCTGGGGCGCAAAACGCTGATCGTTTCGGGCTGGCTTCTCTACGCGGCCGTGTATGCCGGCTTTGCTTTTGTTGAAACGCCAGGCCAGGTGTGGGCGCTGTTTTTAATTTACGGCATGTATTCCGGGCTGGCGGAGGGCGCGGAAAAGGCGCTGGTGGTGGATCTCGTGCCCGCGTTGGAGCGGCGCGGAGCGGCTTACGGACTGTATAATCTGGCGTTCGGCATCACGGTCTTTCCGGCATCGCTGCTGATGGGCGCGCTGTGGAGTTGGCGCGGAGCCAGGGTCGCTTTTTTGGCGAGCGCCGCCATCGGCACCGTGGCCGCGCTGTTGATGCTGTTCACCGTCAAAACTGAAACACAACTGCCCTCATAAAGGAGCGCCGGCCAAGCAAATTCGCGGTCGCTGACTGAGCCTGAGCGCCTACCGAAAAAATGGACGAACTCAATTACCAAGTGGTCACCACCGGCGAGCAATTGCGCGCGGCCGTCGAGCGTTTATCGAGGTGCGAGATCATCGGCTTCGACACCGAAACAACTTCGCTTGATCCGCTGCTCGGCCGCATGCGGCTGCTTCAGCTGGCGGGCCCCGACGCCGTGTATGTGATTGACATGGATCGCTTC
>JBBJMB010000143.1:0-9313 GCA_037719755.1 Pyrinomonadaceae bacterium | reverse complement strand
CGGATCTGCACGCTGCGGAGCACCGCGCAGAGTCGTTAAAGGCGGAGGCGAACTTGCGCGTCGCGGCCAAGCAGCACTTCGCCGAATACGTCGCGCTGACGGAGCAAACGCTTGAGCTGAGACGCCGGCAACCGGCGACCGCGCAATTGCTGAACGATCTCGATGGGCAATGGCCTGCGGGAGATCTTTCCTGGTTTATCTCTGAGATGAGAACCACGGCGGGCGGATCGCTTGAACTCAAAGGACGCACGTTGCGTGAAGAATCGGTCACGGCCTTTACGCGCGGCTTGGAGTTCTCCAACGGGCTCTTTACCAACATCTCCAACAACATTCAAACGGCTAACCCTGCCAAAGGTGAAGCGCAGAGCAACGCGCCGCTCGACTTTACCATTCGCGCCGTTTACACGCCGCTGCAAAAGAAAATCAACCCCGTTGTGAGAACTGCGCCGCCCACCGGGCCGGCTGCGGAAGGCGCGTTGCGCCCCGCCGACCGCACAGCATCCGGCGAAGCGATGGCCACACTTGTGAGAAATCAAAGCACAGCGCAAGGAGGACGCCGGTGAGCAGCAATGCATTGAAAAGTAAGGCCACAATCGGCGAATTCACGATTCACTGGCGGCGCTTAGGTAAGCGGGCCGTCAGCGCCGGCCCCGCGCTGACGTTAGTTATCGCTCTGGTGCTATCCGGCCTCATCGCTTACTGGCTCTCCGGTGCCTTTCTCACCACGTTATCGGCGGAGAACGCGAATCGGGCGGCTCGGCTGCGCACGCTTGAGCGCGACCACAACGCTGACTTGGCCGTCAGGCAAACCAAGCAGCAGTTTATCGCCGAGTTTCGCCGCTTGCTGGAGAAACATGACCACGCCCGCCAATTACTGCCGGAAGAAGTTGAGGTGAGCAACGTGCTCGCGGCCGTGCAGCGCCTGGCCGCCGCAAACAAAGTGCGCTTAACGCGCTTCAATTCCACCAGCCCGGGCGCAAAGTCGGCGGCGGCGGATTCACTGTACGAGCGCGTTGTTCCGACCACCGTTGTCGGGGCCCACGGCGCGGTGGTGCGCTTTCTCGCCGATGTCGCGCGCTACCCACGCATCATTCATGTGCGCGACATCGCCATCACGTCGCTGAGAAAGACGGAGAGCGTGGACTTCACGCTTGTCACTTTCTATTCGCCACCCGGTTTCCCGCCGGTGCCCGCGGAATTGCTCGCCGAAAGACACGGCGACCACGCGCATCGCGACGAAGAGCTAAAAAACTCAGAGGTACCAAGTCAATGACCACGACGCCGCCCCTCACCACTCGGCGCCATCAAACGCGCCAAACAACTCAGTCAATTGATGCTCTTCCGACTGATCGCAAACTGCTGGCGCTTGTGCTGCTCGCCGTTTTCCTGATCGGCTCCGTCACCACCTACGCCGTACGGCGCGTGACCGGTGGAAGCAACAAAACGTTTGTCGCCGGCACGGCGGCGCCGCCCGCGTCCGCCGCAGCTGAGCTTCCCGTGCTTCCCCCGGATCTAGACGCAAAGCTTGCCGACGCGTTTAGGCCCGACCAAATAATTGCTTTGTCGCAGTACGCGGATCCTTTCGCGGATCGCGGCACCTCCTCCGCGTTACCGCCGTTTGCCGGCACAGGCTTCAATTCGCTGTCGAGGTCTCAACCTTCCGCCGCGCCGCGTGCGCCGGAATTAATGACGAGGCTGACCAACTGGCAACGCATCTGCCGGCAAGAAAGAGTCGCCGGCCGCGCTTGTTTGCCGCGCACAAGCGCTTATCTTTTAACGGAGCTTTCGCCACTTGGAACGATTCAGATTCGCGGGCAACGTAAAAAACTGTGGGTTTATGTCAATCCGGAGCGGATGGCCTTTAACGTCGAAGTGGGCGCGCGCTTCTTCGACGCGCGGCTCGTCGACGCCAATTCAAACGGAGCGGTGTTTATGACCGACGCCGGCGAAACCAAAATCGTCGCGTGGTCAGACAACTTGGACCTGAGCGTTTCTCCAAGCGATGCGCCCGACTCGTCGCATCAGTCAATTCCGGAACCTATTCCCGGCACGAAACAAACGGAGCCGAAGTCTCCGCCTGAAGACGAACGCGCCGCGCCGCACGAAGGAGACGAACGTTTGCCGGCGGATTCCGCGCTGCGTGTTGCGCCGTCAAAACGCACGCCGCGCGCGGGCGAACTGGATGTGCTCCAAGAAGCTGTGCGCGAGCGTTACAAAAAACACATCAAACCGCTTTCCCGATTACCCCCGGCGAGCGATCTGCGGCGCAGCGTGTACGTGCCGGCCTTTAATTTCGACCGCCAACCCGATCAGGCTTCATCGCTCGCCGTCAACGACAATGAGTTTACGTTCCCGATTTATGACGAAAGACCAGTCGCGGCCCCTGTTCACCGCGCAGCAGGAGTGAAGAACGCGAAACAGCAGGGGCGCGAAACGCGTTACCTCAAGGCCGCGTTTACTCGCCGCGCGGCCGACGAGACGCCGCCAATTGAATCTCAGCAAACAACCGGCGGCGGCGCCACCGCCGCCGCTGGAACCACACCGGCAAAGCCGAGACAGCTTAATACGCTGTGCGATGCGACATACATCGGCGAGCCGATCTCGGTCGAGACCACGCGGCCGCTGACGCTCAGCGATCTGGTCAGAACCATCAACACTTCGTTCAAAGCGAACATCGTGCTTGATAGCGACATCCAGAATCTACCGGTCAACCTCACGTTCGTCGATGCCCCTTGGAATCAGATTCTGCGCACGCAGCTCGACTTAAACGATCTCGACGTAATCTGCAATGAAAACAGCAGCCTGGTGCAAATCGCGAAGCGCTCCAAGATCGCGCAGATTCAAGATCAAAAGCGCAAGTCGGCCGCCATCGTTCGCGAAGTCTTTAAGCTGCGCTATCTGCAGCCCACCGCCGGAGGCCGCACGGATCTGGCGGGCCGCGTGCAGGGCGGCGCCGGCGCCACGCTGCAATCGCTTGATGAAGCGATTCGCGAAATACTGCGCGCCGGCGGAGACACGCGCGCCGAGTTCCGGCGCATTCCCGGTCGCAATGAGTTTCTCGTCGCCGCGACGACCGAACAGATCGCGGAGATTCGCGGGCTGATCGACCGCGTGGATCGCCCCGGCTATCAAGTGCTGATTCGGGCGCTCGTTTACAACGTGAACGAAGACAAGTTAACGGACATCGGATCGCAAATCGCCGCCGTCGTCGGAAACGCCGGCCAAACCAATCTGGGCGGCTTCACTTCACTGCCCAACGCCAGCCCGAACAGCGGCGGCGGCACCACCCCGACTTTGCCCACAGACGGCCGCAACCCCGGCGGCATTCCCACACCGGGCCGTAATTTTTCCGTCCCGAGCGGCCTGCAGGCCGGAGCGCCGACGGGCGTCTTCGGCGTAACGACGATTATCGGTACGGCGCAGTTCGCTTATCAACTCACGCTCGCCCAAAACAGAGGCTTAATCAACATCCAAAGCCGTCCGTTCGGCGTGGTCAGCGACGGCGACACATTCGATCTTGTCTCAGGCACGCAAATTCCGGTGGTAACGGCGGCCCTCGCCGGCGGCTCGGCCTTCGGCGTCGGACAAGTGCAATTTATTGAGGCGAGCCGCATCGCGCGCATCACGCCGCAGGTGGCGGAGCTGGAAGACGGGAAAGCGGGTTTCGTGACGCTGCTCATTCAGCTGGAGAACAACGACATCGCCAACGTGCTTTACAACGGCTATCCCGGCGTCAACCGCCAATCGCTGCAAACCGTGTTGCGTTTGCGCAACAACGAAACGGCGGTGATCGGCGGGCTTTCGACCGACGCCGTGCAGCGCAATCAAACGAAAGTGCCCGGCCTCGGCGACATCCCCGGCTTGGGCTGGCTCTTTAAGCGCAAATTTGAACAGCAGTCGCGCACGCGCCTTTATTTTGCGATCGCCATTGAAGTGATCGATCAAGCGCAAGACATCAAGGCATTCCCCGCGCCGGCCGATGCCATCACTTCGCCGCCTCCTCCTCCCCAAGCGCAGCGGCCCAGTCCATATGAGTCAAGCCCAAAGGTTAAGCGAGCGATGCGAAGTAACAGCGGCGAAGCGGCACAGCTCGGAGACGGAGGCAGGCGAGAAACGGACGAAGCGCCGATGCTCGTCAGTCGCGACATCGCGCGGCGCATGGCCGAGTACGCGCGGTTGCTGCCGCGAGGCGTGGCTGAGGAAAACGACGTTGTCGTGATTGACGCCAACGACGCGGGCTACGTCGTCGGCGCCGTAGACCCGGCCCACTTTCCGGCGCTGCGCAATGTCGCGCGCGCTTTGCGCGTCGGCACCAAACTGATTACGCCGACGCGCGTCTCACGCAATCAGTTTGAAATTCTGATGGAGATCGCTTACGGGCGCGCCCGCGCTTCGTCCGGCTTTCCCACAGACGAAGAGCTGGAAAGCTCAACTAAAAAAACCGCCCATCATCATCAGCAGCACACTTCATCGCCGCACACTCTGTCTCGTGGCAAGAGATTGATCCGCGCGCGGAAGCGGCAGCCAAAGCGGCGCACAACAAATTAGAAGAAGATGTCGATCAACGGCGCGGCGGCGACGCGCTCGAACGCAAACTTTGTCATTCAGGAAGCGGTCAACCGCGGCGCAAGCGACATCCATTTCGAACCGGGGCCGGAATTCGGCCGCATTCGCTTTCGCATCGACGGCGTGATGTACGCGTACGCCGCAGATGTGCCGGCGGCGCGCATGGATCATCTGATTAACGCGCTGGCCGATCTGGCGAACGTTAACTCCTACGAACTGCCTCATGCGCCGTGCGACGCCTCGATTGACCGGCGCGTGATGGTGCCCGACGGGCGCATCACCAAAACGACGCTGCGCTTCGCCTCAAGCCCCGCGCTCTACGGCGTTGACGTGACCATTCGACTTAACATCAACAAGTTTTTCGAGTTCGCTGACATAGGCTTTGAAGAGCAACAGCTCGCGGAGATCTTCAAAGCACTGAAGCACAAAAACGGCATCATTCTCGTGACCGGCGAAACCGGCAGCGGCAAATCAAACACGCTCGAAGCGATTATCCGAAAGTTGGAAGTTGGCGACGGCCGCAAAGTGATTCAGGTAGGCGACCCCATAGAATTTCCGAACGCGCACCGCACGCAGATTCCGATCAAGCCGGGCTGCGACTGGGACAAAGCGCTCAAAATCTCGCTGCGCAAAGACCCGAACATTTTCTCGCCCGGAGAGTTTCGCGATGAGCAGGAGGCCCGCATGGTTTTTCGCGCCGGCCGCACGGGCCATCTCGTGCCGACCACCGTGCACACGAACGACGTGGCGACCACGTTCGACCGCTTGACCGACCTCGGCGTGGAGCCATACAACCAAGGCCCGTCGCTGCGGCTCGTTATCTCGCAGCAATTGGTGCGCAAACTCTGTCCGCAATGTCGTGAGCCCGATCCGCTGGCTCCGCTCATCGCGCAAAAATTGATGAGCGTGCTTTTTCCGGATCGCCCGGAGCTTCAAGGCATCAACACAAACCAGCACGCACATCCGTGGCTTTACCGCGCGGTCGGCTGCGCCGACTGCTTCGAGATCGGCTATCGCGGGCGCACCGTGATCGCCGAAGTGATGCGCGTCACGCCTGAGCTCGCCCGCCTCATCAGCCGCGGCATCAAAGGCGACGAAATTGTGGAGCGCGCCGTCAGCGACCACAACATGATCACGCTCGCCGAAGCGGCCGCGCGCAAGCTCGCGAGCGGCGTCACCTCGTTTGATGAAGTCGAACACTTGCTCAGCGAAGCCGCGAGAAAGCGCACCGCTCCGCACCGCGAAGAACATCAGCCGATCAGAAACGAGAGAGCGCGCACAGCGACAACCCCGGAGACACGCACGCGCGCCGCCGAACCAAACGCAGAACACGCCGATGCCATCGACGCGGAATATTCAGACGTCTTCACAAACGAAGACTGTCCCCTCGGATTGTGAGAAGTGCTGAGTGCTGAGTGAAGAGTGCTGAGGGAGTGTTTGCCAAGCCCCGTAGGGGCGACATTCAATAGCCTGGGGCAACGCCCCAGGTATCAGGTCATGAGTTGGCCGAGCCCTGAAGGGGCGAAATACCGTATGCGCCCCCCTCGGGGCTTTGCGAACAGCCTCTGAGCGAGAGCGGAGAAGTTAGTCATCGTCTCGGTGCTACCGTGCGCAGAGTTAACCTTTTCCGGCTCAGCACTCAGCACTCAGCACTTCTCACTTCAGCACTTTTAAAGGAACTTATGTCAGCTCAAGTGGACAACTTTGCCAGACCGCGCGCCGGGCTTCTCGCCGAGGATGATCTGGTGCGCTTCAATTACCGTGGGCAGACGATCATCGGCGATGCGATCCGTTATTACATTTACGCACACAGCGAAGAAGATGCGCGCCGGCAATTGGAGGAGGCGCGGATCTCAATTGAAGAAATCACGCCGCATCTCGGGCGCGAGCAGCGGCGGCGCAAGAATTTCAAGCGTGAAGATTTAGGCGCCTTGAGCCTTCAGCTTTCCGACCGCGTCGGATCAGGCGAGTCGATTGCCGGCGCCGTGCTGGAGATCGCGCGCGCGACGCGCCATAACTTGCTGCGCGAAGCGCTGATGGATGTGGCCATCGAGTTGCGGCGCGAAGGCGCGCGCCCGGCCGATGCGTTTCGCCTGCGACCGGATGTGTTCCCTCGGGCTTTCGCCAATATGATCGGGATCGGCGCCAAAAAAGGCGACATCTCGGATGTGCTCACCAAGTACGGCGAGTCGCAGCTACGCACGGCTGAAAACATCGCCCGGTTTAAGGGCGCGCTTTACTACCCGGCGACGATCCTCACGCTCGCCTCCGTCATCATCGGCGTGATGTGCTATTTCGTGTTGCCGCAGATGGAAGAGTTTTACGCCTCGCTGCTGCCGTTAAGCCACGGCGAGTTGCCGTGGATGACCGGCGCGCTGCTTGGCTTGAGCCGCTTGATGATCGGCCTGCCCGGTTTGCTTGCGCTCGTCTGCGCCATCGCGCTTGGCGCTTACCTTGTGAAGTGGGTGAAGAGCGTTGAGGGCCGCGAAGCCATCGAACGCAGCAGCCTCAATTGGCCGGGCGTCGGCGCGCTGCTGCGCTCTTTTCACGCCGCTTACACCGTGCACCTCATCTCGATTCTGGTGGGCGCGGGCGTGACGCCAAGCGAACTGCTGAAGGAGACGGCCGAGTCGTCTATGAATGTGGTTTACCGCGAACAGCTCACGGCGATTCGCGAAGCGTTTCAAGAGGGAGGCCTTGAGCTGCAAACCGCCTTCGCTCCATACGCCTTTCTCTTCGGCGACGAATTCCAAGCTGTGATCGCCACCGGCGAAAAAACGGGACGGCTCGACACGCAGCTCGCAGGCTACGCCAGACTG
The DNA here is from genome assembly GCA_037719755.1 of Pyrinomonadaceae bacterium. Lineage (GTDB taxonomy): Bacteria > Acidobacteriota > Blastocatellia > Pyrinomonadales > Pyrinomonadaceae > JBBJMB01. The sequence goes on along the minus strand of JBBJMB010000143.1, from coordinate 1,928 downwards.
CTCGACAACCGCGTGCAGGAAACCATCACGCGCCTCTCGAAGTTAATCGAGCCGCTGACCCTTGTCTGCGCCGGCCTCATCATCGGCCTCGTCGTGATCGCGGCTTATCTTCCGCTCTTCACGCTGATCGGGCAGATCTCCGCCGCGCGGTAAAGCGAATGAGTATTAAAACGAATGAGTATTTACACTGCAGAGAACGAGCAGGTGTCGCTTTTTGAATTGCTCGCTCAACTAATCGAGGCGGGCGGCTCGGATCTTCACCTGACCACTAACACGCCGCCGCAGATTCGCGTCGACGGCGCGCTGCGGCCATTGGACAACTATCGGCCGCTGACGGGCGAGGATACCAAGCGTTTGATTTACGGCGTGATGACCGATTTGCAAAAGCGCCGCTTCGAGGAGCAGCTTGAGCTCGACTTTTCGATTAGCGTGCGCGGTTTGTCGCGCTTTCGCGTCAACGTCTTTGACCAGCGCGGCGGGCACGGCGCCGTCTTCCGCGTGATTCCCTTTGAGATCAAATCTTTTGACGAATTGGGCTTGCCCGCCTCCGTCGGCAAGCTCTGCGAGTTGCCGCGCGGATTGGTGCTTGTGACCGGGCCGACGGGTTCGGGAAAAACCACCACGCTCGCCGCGATGATCGACAAAATCAATGGCGACCGGCGCGAGCACATCATTACGGTCGAAGATCCAATCGAATACATACACAGCCACAAAGGGTGCATCGTCAATCAGCGCGAAGTAGGCATCAACACGCACGGCTTCGCCGACGCGTTGCGCACGGCGCTCAGGCAAGACCCGGACGTGGTGCTCGTCGGCGAGCTGCGCGATTTGGAGACCATCGAGCAAGCGCTGCGCATCAGCGAAACCGGACAGCTCACCTTCGCGACGCTGCACACCAACTCCGCGGCGACCACAATTAATCGCGTGATCGACGTCTTTCCCGCCAATCAACAATCGCAAGTCCGCTCGCAACTTGCGATGGTGCTCGAAGGCATCCTCAGCCAAGTATTGCTGCCAAGGGCCGACGGGCGGGGCCGCGTGATGGCGCTGGAAATACTTGTGCCCAACCCGGCCATACGCAACCTCATTCGTGAAGACAAAGTGCACCAGATTTACCCGATGATGTTGACGGGCCAAGATAAATCAAGGATGCAAACCCTTAATCAATCGCTCGCCGTTTTGCTGCGACAAGGTCTGATCACTTTCCAAAAGGCCGCGGAACAATCACCCCACGCGGAAGAGTTGCACGAGATGACGCAAAGCGCGGCGGAGCAGCGCGGCGCGCGCGCGACGCAAGAGGGGCGACAACCGACGCCCATTGCTTTGTAGGCGTGAAATAAAAATGCATCTTTCTTTTCTCATCAACCGGAGAAATGCCATGCGCAGGGAAGACGGTTTCTCACTTGTTGAATTGTTAATTGTCGTCGTGATTCTCGGCATTTTGGCGGGAATCGCGATTCCGGCGATGATCGGTTCGCGCCGCGCCGTGGGCGAACAAACGGTGAAAGCGCGGCTGCTTGATTTAGCGTCGCGGCAGGAAGCTTTTCGCACTTCGCTCGGAAAGCGAGTCTACGCGGACAACTGGAACAAGCTCACAAACGAGCAACTCCCGAACGGCAGATTTCTCGCCTCCGATCATGACTTGATCCTCAAAGGCTGGTCGATCACGCACCCCGAAATGACGACCAGCACGTTCGAGTTTCTCGCCGTTCCCGCCAGCGGCGGCGGCAGTTCCTACTGTGTTTTTGAAGACGGCGTGCTGCGCCGCGCGACGGATTCCTGCCATCGCGCGAGCCCCGCCGTCGATGATTGACCTATCTCCACAGAAAAGAAGAAGAACACAGCATGAGAAAACAAAGCGCGGATCATTTAATCGGCGCGGATGAGCGCGGCTTCACCATTATCGAATCGGTGATGGCGGCGCTGTT
>JBBJMB010000142.1:0-9360 GCA_037719755.1 Pyrinomonadaceae bacterium | reverse complement strand
CGCCGCGATTCATCCAGAAATTGCTTTTGCAGCGCCGGATCGCTGAGCGGCAATTTGTCTGTGCCGACGCCGATGCTGACCTGCACGCCATCAAAACCCAGCTTTTTCGCGAGGGCGATGGACTCAATCTTACCCTCCTGCCGCAGATTCCAGTCGGTGACGCCCACCTTAAACGCGGCTTTCTTCTGCGCGGCGAAACCGGGTGCGGCCTCGCGGCCGAGCACAGCGGCGGACGTCAAACCGAGAGATACCAAAAAGTCGCGACGGTTCGTGAACATCTCTATCATCCTTTCAGCGGGGCCGATTCGCCCGGGACGAAACCCTGGCACGCGTCGGCCTCCGCTGCTGCTTTTCAAATTGTTGACAAGGTAATCAGACAGAAATTAATGAGCGTAAGCATTATTAATGCAAAGCAAAGGCAAAACGCAATGAAAATCCTTGCCCCCCGCCTTCATCCTGCTTTGCTTTCCGACGCGGATGGTTCGTCCATTTTAATGCGCAGGTAAGCTTCGCTGAGCGGCAACACGCAATTAATCGATGTCAATTTAACTTGCGCCTCCAACCCACGAATATCCGTGAGCACCCAGCAATCGTCTGATTGTTTGACGTAGTGCTCAAATTTGTATTCATCCTGCGCGACGAGGAGATACTCGGAGAGCGCTGGGACGGAACGGTAGTGATTAAATTTATCGCCGCGGTCGTAAGAGGCGGCTGACTTTGAAAGCACTTCGACGACGAGCGTTGGATTCAGCAGCGTGTCGAGTTCGGCATCCTCAAACTGCGGCTCGCCGCAGACGACGACTAAGTCTGGATACGCGTACAAGCCGGTCGCCGGAATCAGCACGCGCATGTCGTTGGCGTAAGTCTCACACGGTTGATTTCTTAATCGCTGGCTGATTTCGCGCGTGAGGTTCGTCCCGATGAGATTGTGTTTGCGCGTTGCGCCGGACATGAGGAACACTTCGCCGTTAAGATACTCGCTTTTGGTTTCGGCTTGGCGTTCAATCGCCAAATACTCTGCGGGTGTGAGGTAAGTTGTTTTGGGCCGGGTGGACATAGAAACCTCTCTTCGAAGGATTTTGCCACAAAGGCGCTGATGGCAGCAATTCAGCTGTTGGTGAGATGGCGCGATGACAGTGATTAATGAGGAACAAAACTTGGCATTGCGTTGTCTAAAGGCGCATGAAAGAAAAAACAGACGGCAACGCTTTCGGCCCCGCACCGCTTGTCCCGCACATCAATGTCACGCCCCTGATCGACGTGCTTCTCGTGCTGCTCATCATCTTCATGGTGATCACGCCGCTCAGGCCCAGCCGTTTTAGAGCGCTGGTTCCGCAACCGCCCGATTCCGCCGATGAAATTCAGCCGCATCCGGATGCGCTTGTCGTCAACATCAATCAAGACCTCACACTTCGTTTGAACCGGTCGCATGAGGATGTCGGCTCGGTGAACGATACCGCCAAGCTGAGCGCCGCGCTCACCGCGATTTTTGCGCAAAGAGAGGCGCATGCTCGGGAACTGTTTCCGACGCGAGCGCTGGTCGTGGGCGCGGCGGCGGAAGGTCGTGTGCCGAAGACGGTGATGATCGCCGCCCCGCGCTTTATCTCCTACGGCGAAGTCGCCAAGGTCATCGACGGCGTCAAAGGCGCGGGCGCCGCGCCGATTGGTTTGCAAATCGATCAATTAACGCCATAAAGGGTTACCGGGGCCATTCATCAATCAGTTCAGCGCGGAGAGAAAGGCAAATCCCTGTCTCTCCGCGCTTTTTTCGTAAAAGTTTGCGTAAGAATCTTGATAATAGCTTTCCTCACAGGCTATGATGTCTCGCGAACACCAAATTAAAGCTTGTGGCGAAATTGCTGGCTCTCATTAGCGGAACCACTCAACGCAAAACTTTGTGCATCTTGACGTGAACGCGGCGGAGGAGAAGTCTATGGCAGACGAAACAGACGTGAAGGCTGAGACTGAAGCGGTGCCCCTTGACCCGGGGAGGCGCAAATTCCTGAAGGGCGTCGGCCTCGTGGGAGCGGGCGCGGCGGTCGCGGATGGGTTGCTGCTGCACACCGAGGCGCAGGCCCAAGCGGCGCAAGCCGGACCATCAGCGAACGCGGTTCAGGTCACGCTGCAAATCAACGGGCGAAAGCGCAGTGCGAGCGTAGAGCCGCGCACCACGCTGCTCAACACGATGCGCAACCATCTCGAGCCGATGGTGTCGGGGCCTAAATTGGTTTGCGATCAAGGCACGTGCGGCGCCTGCACGGTGCTCGTTGACGACAAGCCCGTTTATTCCTGCCTGGTGCTGGCCGTCGACGCGCAGAACAAGCGCATCACCACGGTCGAGGGATTGGGAACGCCCGAGCGGATGAACGCGGTGCAGGCCGCGTTTGTCGAGTACGACGCGTCCATGTGCGGTTTCTGCACGCCCGGTTTCGTCACGACGATTTCAGCTTACCTGAAGAAGAATCCGAACCCGAGCGTGGACCAGATTCGCGAAGCTTGCAAAGGCAATTTTTGCCGTTGCGGCACCTACCCGAAAGTCTTCGAGGCGGCGCTCGCCGCAGCGACGAGCGGGCGGCGCGGTTCCTCCGCGGCCGAACTGATGGGCATCGGCGATGCGGAAAGTGAGGCTTAAAGATCAATGCAGCAGCAAGCACCGGCGAAGAAAAAGAAAAAAGTCAAAGTCACCAAGGTCGTCGACGGCATCGACACTGTTGTCGAAATCGAAGTTGACGACGACGACGGCGTTGGGCCCAAGTGGGGGCCGAATGATAAGCACACGCTGCTTAATAAACGCATTCGTCGCGTAGACGCTCCGCTCAAGGTCGCGGGCGTCGCGCAATACTCGTATGACATGCGCTTGCCCGGAATGCTTTTCGGCCGCATCCTGCGCTCGCCGCACGCGCACGCACGCGTAGTCAAGTTTGACGCGTCGGCGGCGCTCAAGATTCCCGGCGTCCGCGCCGTCGCCGACGAGCGTCCCCCGGCGAAAGAAGGCGAAACGCTTCCCTGGGAGTTGCGCTATCAAGGTCAACCGGTGGCAGGCCTGGCGGCCACTACATCTGAGATCGCCGACGACGCCGTGCGCGCCCTGATTGTTGAATACGAAGTGCTGCCGCACGTCGTGACGCCCGAAGACGCGATGAAGGCGGATGCCCCGCAGGTTTTACTGAAAGATCCGAACGTTGAGCCAAACAGCAAACAAGGAGATCCCGCCAAGGTCGAAGCGGCGATGAAGGAAGCTGACGTGGTCGTTGAGGGCGACTACCGCTCGCCGATCATTCATCACGCGTCGCTCGAAACGCACGGCATGGTGGTCGATTATCGCGGCGGCAACGAAGCGACCATCTACGCTTCGACGCAAGGCACGTTTACCATTCCCGAAGATTCAGCCAAGGAATTGGGTCTGCCGCTCGGCGCCGTGACGGCCGTGGTTGAGCACATGGGCGGCGGGTTCGGCTCCAAGTTTGGGATCGGCGTTGAAGGCCGATTGGCTTGCCGTCTTTCCAAAGAAACGAAGGCGCCGGTGAAGATGATGCTCACGCGCCAAGACGAGTTTGTGACGGCCGGCAATCGCTCCGGCTCGTGGCAAACGCTTAAAGCGGGCGCGCGCAAAGACGGCACCATCGTGGCTTTCCAAGCCATACAGCGCAAGCTTGGCGGACTTGGCGACGGTTCGCAGGCCGGTCAACCGTACATCTACAGCGCCGAGTTCCTACCGCGAAGTGATGGCGATTCATACCAACGAAGATTCTTCGCGGGCGATGCGCGCTCCGGGCCACCCGCAGGCTTCGTTTGCGATCGAGTGTTTGCTTGATGAATTGGCCTCCGCGCTCAAAATGGATCCGCTTGAACTGCGCAAAAAGAATCTCAAGGACAAGGTTTATCACAGCCAGCTTGACCGCGGCGCGCGCGAAATCGGATGGGGGCGCCGGAGCGCGACGCCGGGCAGCGCCGTGGGGCCGCTCAAACGCGGCATAGGCTGCTCGGTCGGCACCTGGGGCGGCGGCGGCAATAAGGCCTGCGAAGTTGATGTCAAAATCTCTCGCGACGGCGCCGTCACGGTCGCCGTCGGCACTCAGGATTTGGGCACCGGCACGCGCACTTACACGCGCGCCATCGTCGCCGAGGAATTGGGACTCGGCTTAAACGATGTGCAAGAAAAGATCGGCAATTCCAAGCTCGGAGCGGCCAATCCTTCGGGCGGCTCGACGACGGCCGCGTCGCTCGCGCCGGCGGTCAAGGACGCGGCCTTTAACGCTCGCCAGGCGATGATTGAAAAGACACTGCCGCTGCTTGGCGCAGTGAAGCCGGAAGAAATCACCTTCGCCAACAAACGCATCACCGGCGGCGGCAAGACTTTAACGTGGAAGCAAGCTTGCGCGGCGCTGCCCGCGGCCGGCATTACGGCGCACGGCGAGTGGAAAGCGGCGCTCTCAGGCACCGGCGTTCACGGAGCCGCCTTTGCCGAAGTTGAAGTGGATGTCGAGACCGGACACGTGCGGCCGATTAAAATCGTGCAAGTGCAGGATGTGGGCCTTCCCTTAAATCGCCTCGCTTTGGAAAGTCAGATCAACGGCGGCATCATTCAATCGCTCGGCATGGGTCTGTGGGAGGGCCGCGTGATGGACGCGAAACTGGGCGTGCAACTCAATCCCAACTTTAACGATTACAAGATTCCGGGATGCCTGGAGATTCCGGAAATTCGCGTGTTTATTGACGACACAGACACGCGCGAGCAGGTGATCGGAGTGGGCGAAGCGGCGATCATTCCGGCCCTCGGCGCCGTCGCGAACGCCGTGTACAACGCGAGCGGCGTTCCCGTGCGCGAATTGCCGATAACGCCGGACAAGATTCTGATGGGACTGATGAGCGCAGGAGGCAGATCATGAAGGCATTTGAATGGGCGAGCCCGACATCTGTGGCAGAGGCCGTCAATCAACTTCGGCCAAACGGCCAGTTGGCCGACATGGACGACGCGCCGCGCCCGCTCGCCGGCGGCCAAGATTTGCTGACCACCATGAAAGACTACATCACGCGCCCCACCCGCGTGGTTAACATCAAAAGCATCAAAGGCCTTGACCGCATCGAGGGCGACGCAGGCAAAGGTCTGAGGATCGGCGCCCTGGTGACGCTCACGCAAATTGAGGAAAACCCGATTGTGCGTCGCAGCTTCCCCGCGCTTGCGGAAGCGGCGCTTGCGGTCGCCACGCCGCAGATTCGCAATCTGGGCACCGTGGGCGGCAATTTATGCCAACGCCCGCGCTGTTGGTACTTTCGCGTGGAAGAAGTGCATTGCTTGAAAAAGGGCGGCGATCACTGCTACGCCGCGTCGGGTGAAAACAAATACAACGCGATTTTCGGCGGCGGCCCGTCTTACATCGTGCATCCTTCGGACCTGGCTCCTGTTTTGGTGGCTCTCGGCGCGAGCGTTCGCGCGGTGGGTCCCGGAGGCGAGCGCACGATTTCGCTCGACAAATTCTTTACGCTTCCGAGCGAAGGCAATGTGCGCCGCGAAAATGTTTTGAAGGATGATGAGATCATCACCGAAATTCAAGTTCCGGCCTCTCCGCTGGCCGCGCGCTCAACGTATCTCAAATTCAAGGAACGCTCTTCGCTCGACTTCGCTTTATCCTCAGTGGCCGCGGCAATTGAATTGGGCGCCAACAACACCGTCAAGCAAGCGCGCATTGTGCTTGGCGGTGTGGCGCCGGTGCCGTGGCGCGTGGAAGAGGCGGAAAAGTTTTTAATCGGTAAGCGCCTGGATGAGGCGACGCTCGCGGCGGTGGCCAATCGGGCGTTGCGCGGCGCGACGCCTTTGGCGAAGAACGCCTACAAGGTGCCGCTCACGAAAACTTTGGTGCGGCGCGCGCTGGCGAAAGTCGGCGGCACCACGACCATCACCCAACCAGCTTAGAAGTGTGAGGTAAGCGTATGCCCATTGAGATAAGCGAGGAAGCGGCGCTTGGAGCCGCGGAGCCGATGGTGAGCCCTTTTTGCGGCGAGCTTCGTTCGAAAAAGTTTTTCATGATGGACAAACTTGCGACCGAAGCCTCCGAGTACCTTGACGCCAGCAACCACTGCTGGTGTTACCTCACGCAACAAGTCATCGGCCCCGACGGCGACAGAGCCAAGCCGAACCGGTGCATGCCCGGAAGGAGTTGCTACCGCTCAGCCATTTAGCGGGCGTGCTTGCGGTTAAGCCGCGGTTGCTAAGTCTTGCGGCGAGGGTCTAAAGTGTTCACGAATAGCGTTTCAAGGCTCTTACGGCAACGAACGTAAGGGCACTGTTTTACAAGGAGAATTTTACGATGCGTAAGCTTTTATGTTTGACTCTTTTGGCGATGGTGGCTTTGGCGGCGCTGTTTTCTTCGGCGGCCGTCGAAGCGGGCAAAAACATTTCCGGCGAATATGTTGAAGCGAGAACGGCAAGCGTCTTTGCCGGCGCCTGTCACTACAACGGCGAAGTCGGCCTCACGGGCCGCGATGCGGTGATGGCGTGGAGCATCAAAGCGGGCGAATGGGCCGGAGTTGATCTGGCCGGCGTGAAGGCTTTGGCCGTCGTGGGCGCCGGCAGTAATTTGGCCGAAGCCAGTGCGCGCCGCTCGGAGATTGTGGTTGACGCAAGCGCTAGCGAAGCGCAGACCATGGCCCTCACTCAGGCGCTCAAAGCCAAGTACGGCGCCGCCCTTGGCGAAGTCACCGCGGTGCGCCGCGCGCCGGTCACTTTTAATCACGAAACGAAGGAATTTTCCGTCAGCGCTCCTGGTTTCGCGGCATTGGAAGTAGAAGCGATGCCGAACGACGAGTGCTGCAAGATGCCGGGCCTCGTGTGGTATTCGCCGCTCGTGCCGCTTTCAAATCGCAAAGTCGGCTACACCGCGAAAGCGTTTACGCCGGCGGCACAATTGGCGAGACATGGCAGAGAGCCGGCGAAAACAGCGCGTTCTACGGATCATTCGCTTTTTAACGCAAAGACAATGTCCGACAATCTTGAGATTGTCGTTGACGCTCCGGAGAAATCAAGCTACCAGGCCTGGGCGCGTCTCTCGACAATCTAAAGATTGTCGGACACTTTAGAAGGATGAAAGCTCAGGACGGAGGAACTTTAATTAAATTCTTCCGTCCTGAGCTTTCATCCTTCATCCCTCCGCCTTCATCCTTCCTTTACTGTTTGGCTGCTTGTCTGACGAATATTTCTCCGCGCGGCGTCAGTTCGGCTTTTGAAGCGAGAGCGGTGACGACGGAATTGAGAATACTTTTGTCGTCTATTTTAAAGCTTGTGATGCCTTCGGCCCGCGTGTCTGGGTCGCGGTATTGAATTGTCAGGTAGCGATATTTCTTTTTGATTAAAAGGGCGGGCAGCGTGTAGATGCTGGCTCCGCCGATGACGCCCGCAGCCGTGGGGCGCTTCGACTGCGTGTCGGCGAACACCGACAGTACGGCTTTGTACGGCATCGAAATCAATTCTTTGCCTTCCTCCGTCCGAAAAATCAATCGCTCGTTGACATCGTCGAACGAAAGCGTGCCGTTTACTTTGCTGCGGTAGCCGAACATGCCGCCTTCGTATTTCGCTTTGACCGAAGGCGGCAGTTGCTGCGGCGCCGGCATTTGCGTCGTCTCGGTGCGCTTCGCTTCGGCGGGCGCTTCGCCGACGGGTCGCGTGCGCTGCCCCGCAGCGAGATTCGCAGTTGAGCTGACGAGAACAAGCGCGAAAAGAATTTTGTAAAACATAGCGGACTTTCTACCTTCCTGACTGTGATTGCTAATACTAGAGACGCGCTCCGCCGAACGTGCGTTGCCAGGCGAGCGACCTTTTGAGGACGCACAGGCGTTGGCAATCTTCGGCGCCGCAATCACGTTCAAGTTGCGCGATGATAGTTTCGATTAACGGCATCGCGAAGGGGCCGGCGTGCGCCATCACTTGCGAGTAGTAGTGCAGTTGAACGCGCCCTGCGGCGTCTTGATGAAAGTCGCGCACGCTCGTCTCGTCCATGCGGCAGACATCTTGGCCCACAGGAATGACGCGTTGCGGAACGCTCATCACGCTTCGCCCGTCTTCTTCGCGCCAGCCGACGAGCAGGATGCCGACGAGGATGCCCCGCTCGTTGAGATAATCGGGGCTGAGCAGCGCGAGGTCGGCGGGAGGCGAAAGACGCGGGCCGAAGTGCCCGTAATCCGGATTGATTAATTGCGAGTTGTAAATGATTCCGACGACTTGAAGTTGCTCGGTCACGGGCAGAGCGACGAACTGGCCGAAGCCGTAATCAACAGATGCCGGCGGATCGTCCGCGTCGAGCACATCGATCACACGCCCGACGTAATCGACGTGTGAGTTGGAGCTCACAATCTTTGCGACTTTGATCGACATAATTTATTTGACACGGGGAAGGTCTTCGCGGTGTTGGCGGCAACACGCGTTTTACAGCTGCGCCCATCGCGGAATCTGATAGATGATCCACCACAAAAAAAGCTGCACGCCAAGGATCAAGAGGCCGAGCACAATTCCGATCATCGATGCCCGGCGGCCTCCCACCAGTGGAGCGCGGCGCCAACGCGCGAGGCCGAAGCCTCCCATCACCACGGCGGGCACACAGAATAAAATTCCGAGGTAAGGCACAAGCGCGTACGTGACAAAGGCCAGCGCCGCGAGCGAAAGCCCGTTGCCGTTTTTCGCAACACCGCGTTTTGGCGGGTGCATCGGAACGGTGTGCGTGGCGGGTTGAAATGTTTGACGGCGGGCGGAAGCGGGCGTTTCGTGCGCGCGATACGAAGCGCGAAGCGCATCAGCCGGCAAGTAACCGACGCTCAAACGACGGCCGCAGACGCAGCAGAATCTGGCGTCAATGCGCCGCGCCGCCGCCCGCACGCGCCGCACGCGAGCGGCCATTACTTTCAACTGCTTGTGGTGGCACATCCGGGCGGATCATATTGATGTCGGCGCGAAACTTTCGGCGCCACTAGGCTCTCCTCTCGCCGTCAGATTAACTCACTTTCCGCACATGGAAGCAAGCGTCTCGCGATTGCTTTAGCGACGCCGCATCTTACTCGCGGGCTTGCGCGACACAAGAAATTCGAGATTCTCGCGCCCGGCGAAGTCTTGCATCACGCGCAGGAATCGCTCGCGGTCAAGGGCGGTCATCACGGCCGCGGCGTCAGCCGTTTCGAGCGCATACGGGTAACCGTTACCGACGACGCACTCGGCGCGCACCGCATCAACCACAGACTCGAGCAGTCCGGCATCGTAAATCCACGCCGGAATATCGAGCCGCGCGGGCTCGCCGTCACTCATCGTCTGCAGATAAATAAACCCCACTAGCGGCTCGCCGTGCTCGTCGCTCAACGCGTCTGTTAATCCTTCGC
>JBBJMB010000010.1:0-26881 GCA_037719755.1 Pyrinomonadaceae bacterium | reverse complement strand
CGTGTTCTACGGCAAGGCCGCGCTGTTGGAAAGCATGAACCCTTTTCAAGGCGGCGGCGATATGATTCGCACGGTCACTTTCGAGCGCACCACTTACGCGGAACTGCCCAATAAATTAGAAGCGGGAACGCCCGCCATCGCTTCGCAGATCGGACTCGGCGCCGCGATTGATTACTTAAACGACATCGGACGCGCGGAGGCTTACCTTTACGAGCAGCAACTGCTCGACTACGCGACCGAGCGCCTTGGCTCAATTGAAGGCGTGCGCATCATCGGCACCGCCGCCGCCAAAGCGAGCGTGCTTTCGTTTACCATTGAGAACGTGCATCCGCACGACATCGGCACGATTTTGGATCAAGAAGGCATCGCGATTCGCGCCGGCCATCACTGCGCGCAACCCTTGATGAAGCGCTTCAATGTGCCCGCCACGGCGCGCGCATCGTTCGCTTTTTACAACACCCGGCAGGAAATCGATGTGCTCGGGCGCGCCATTGAAAATGTGATCGAGGTTTTTAGCTGAAGATGTCTGAGATAAGCGATCTTTACCAGCAGGTGATCCTGGACCACAATAAAAAGCCGCGCAACTTTCAGCGGTTGGAGACGGCCAATCGCATCGCCGAGGGACACAATCCGCTGTGCGGCGACCAATTGACGGTCTATTTGCATTTTGATGACGGCGTGGTCAAAGAAATCAGCTTCGAGGGGCAGGGCTGCGCCATCTCGAAGGCGGCGGCCAGCATGATGACGCAAAGCGTCAAAGGCAAAACAAAGGATGAAGCCGAAAGCCTTTTTCAGCAATTTCATCAAATGGTGACCGGCGCGCTCGACGAAGAGCGCACGCCGAACGAGCTCGGACGTTTAAAAATCTTCGCCGGCGTTCGCGATTACCCCGCGCGCGTCAAGTGCGCGAGCCTTTCGTGGCACACGATGCGCGCCGCCCTTGAAGGCCAAGACGCGGTGAGCACCGAAGGCTTTGAAGCGATTCGCGAAATGTCCGGTTGAACTCTTCCGCATTGGCCGCTAATCTACCCCTACTGTGAAAATCACGTCTCTTGAACTGCGCGAAATCCGGCTGCCTTTAGTTCATTTCTTTGAAACCAGCTTTAGCCGCACATTCGAGCGGCGCATCATGCTGGTGCGAGTTTTTGACGCGGACGGGGCCGACGGCTGGGGCGAGTGCACGGCCGGCGAGAATCCTTTCTACAGCGAAGAGTGGACGGAAAGCGCTTGGCGCGTGACCGAAGAATTCCTGGCGCCGATGGTGTTGGGCAAAGAAGTCGCGGGGGCCGCACAGTTTTCGATTTGATGAAGCCGGTGCGCGGAAATCGCATGAGCGCCCTTGAAACGGCCGCGTGGGAGCTGGAAGCCAGGCGCGAGCAGCGACCGTTATGGAAACATCTCGGCGGCACGCAAAGCGAAATCGCGTGCGGCGTTTCCATCGGCATTCAAGATTCGTCTGCTGAGCTGGTCAAGCTGGTGGAAAAAATTGGCGGCCGGCTACCAGCGCATCAAGGTCAAGATCAAGCCGGGATGGGATCACAAAATCATCGCAGGGCTTCGCGCGCGCTACCCGGAAACGCAGTTGATGGCCGATGCTAATTCGGCGTATACGCTCGAAGACATTGATCTGTTGCGTCAATTGGATGCTTATCAATTAACGATGATCGAGCAGCCGCTCGCGCATGACGACATCAGCGACCACGCGCAATTGCAGCGCGAGATGCGTACTCCCATATGGCTTGACGAATCCATCCGCTCGCCCGAAGACGCGCGCAAAGCGATTGACATGAACGCTTGCCGGATCATTAATTTGAAGCTCGGGCGCGTTGGCGGCCACCGCGAAGCGAAGCTCACCGAGGGGGTGTGCCGCGCGCGCGGCGTGCCCGTGTGGTGCGGCGGAATGCTTGAGTCGGGCATCGGTCGCGCGCACAACATCGCGATGGCCACTTTGCCCGGATTCACGATGCCGGGCGATGTCTCGGCCAGCTCGCGCTACTGGCACGAAGACATCATCGATCCGCCCGTCACCGTCAGCGCGCGCGGAACCATCGTCGCGCCCGACGCCCCAGGTCTCGGCTTCCACATCAACGAAAAAAGAATCGCCGCGCTCACCGTGTGGCAACAGCTTTACAAAGCCTGATCGCGAGAGATCATCTACGAGCATGACCGCGTGGATTCAAACATCGCTGCTCACAGAATTAAGCGAACTCATTGCGTCGCGCCGCGATGCGATGCTGGCGCTCACCAGAAAGCTGGTTGAGGCCGAATCACCTTCGGGCGATGTGGAGGGCAGCCGCTTCGTCGTCAAACTGTTGATTGAAGCGGCCGCGGAGATTCCGATGCTCAAATCCGCGGAGCGAGTGACGAGCCCGGATTACGGTGAACATCTGCGGCGTTCGTATTTCGAGCAATCCGCCAGCGCGCGTTCGCAGACCTTGATTCTCGGCCACACGGATACCGTGCATCCGCGCGGCACCATCCTCGAGCGCCCCTGGCGCAGCGAGGGCGAGAGAATTTTCGGGCCGGGCATCTTCGACATGAAAGCCAACTGCGCGCTCGCCCTGGAAGCGATTCGCGCGCGCGCCGCGCTCGGAGGCGCTCATCCCACAAACGGCGATGCCGTCACACTGTTGCTCACGTGCGACGAAGAAGACGGAAGCGCCACGGGCCGCGCGCTCGTCGAAGAGGAAGCGCGCCGCGCCGCGCGCGTGCTGGTGCTTGAACCGTCGGCGCCCGGCGGCCGCGCCAAAACAGGCCGCAAAGGCACCGGCGCCTGGACGCTGCGCGCGCACGGCCTCGCCGCCCACGCCGGGCTCGATCCGGAGAAAGGCGCAAGCGCCATCTTGGAGATCGCCAGACAAATCGAGCGGCTGCACGCGCTCAACGATTTCTCACGCGGCACAACCATTAACGTCGGCGTGGTGCGCGGCGGCACAACTTCAAACGTGATTGCGGCCGAGGCCGAAGCCGAAATCGATGTGCGCTACACGACCGCCGCAGAGGCCGCGCGCCTCACCGCTGTGCTCGCCAATTTGCGGCCGATTGATGACCGCGTACAGTTAACGATGGAAGGAGCCATCAACCGCCCGCCGCTGGAAAGAAGCGCGGCCGTGGTGGAGCTCTTCAATGAAGCCCGTCGCATCGCCCACGCGCTCGGCTTTGAGCTCGGCGAAGCGCAGGTCGGCGGCGCCTCGGACGGAAATTTCGCCGCCTCGCTCTGCCCGGCCGTCCTCGACGGTCTCGGCATCGAAGGCGACGGAGCGCACGCCCGGCACGAACACATCATCACGACACACATCCCCGCGCGCGGAGCGATGATCGCGGCTCTGCTGTCAAACTCTTCAGCGGAGTGAACACGCGCATGCGAGACATGATGCGAATGCCCGTATGAGTTCACCACCCCGAATTTATTTGATTACGGGTGCCACCGGCATCGCCGCGGCGACGGCCAAGCTGGCGGCTCAGCGCGGCGCTCATGTTTTCATGGTGAACAACACGCGAGAGCCTTTGCAAGCGCTCGCCGAAGAAATCGCGGGCGCGGGCGGCGCGTGTGATTTTGCGTGGCCGATGTGACCTCGGCGTTTGATGCGGCGAAGGCCGTCAGCCAATGCGTTGAGCGCTACGGGCGCATCGACGCTTTGTATAATGGCCGGCATCTCCGGGCGCAGATTCGGCGACGGACCCGTGCACGAATGCACGGAAGAAGGATGGGACGCAACGCTTGAGATTAATCTTAAAAGTGTGTTCCTGATGTGCCGCGCGGCGACGGGGCAGATGCTGCGGCAATCCCGGATCAAACGAATTTGCGCGGAACGATTCTCAATATGACGAGCGTGCTTGCCTTTGCTCCCGAGCGGCGGTTTTCGCCACCCACGCGTACGCCGCAAGCAAAGGCGCGATCATCGCGCTGACCAAGTCAATGGCCGCTTATTATTCGCCGCATCAAATCAGAATCAAATCCATTGCGCCCGCGCTGGTGCGCACGCCGATGAGCGCGCGCGCGCAACACGACGCTGAAATCCTGGATTATCTGAAGTTGAAACAACCGCTCGCGGAGCGCATGATCGAAGCGGAGGATGTGGCGCGCACCAGCCTTTTTTTGCTCGGCGACGAATCAAGGATGATCACCGGAGACGTTATCACGATTGATGCCGTCTGGGGCGTCAGCGGATGAGTGAATGCTCTTCCTCTGCGACTCTCTCTTGTCTTTTCTCTGTGATTCTCTGTGTTTAAGTGAGACTTACTTAAACACAGGGCAGAAAGAACACCGCAGAGATGCAGAGAGGATTGAGGGGGTTGATTTGCATCCAGGTCTTGATTATTTGGCGCGGTGTCGAGAATTGATAGACATTGTGGAGGGCCAGCTGCCGGCGATCAAGCAAGCGGCCGATTGTTTCGCAAAGACGATTTTGGCCGGGCGAATGGTGCATCTTTTCGGCTCGGGCCACAGCCGCATGTTGATTGAAGAGATGTGGCCGCGCTACGGCTCGTTTCCCGGCTTCAATCCGATCGTCGAGCTGTCGCTTTCTTTCCACAATCTGGTGGTCGGCGCCAACGGCCAGCGGCAGGCTATGTTTCTGGAAAACGTTTCCGGCCTGGCCGAGCAGGTGCTGCGCAACTTCGATTTGTCGCCGGTTGACTCAGCCCTCGTCGCGTCTTCCAGCGGCTGCAACCGCGTGCCCGTTGAGATGGCCGAGCATTTCCGCGCGCGCGGCTTGAAGGTGATCGCGATCATCAGTCGCCAACACTCGGAAGCGAGCGTGAGCAAAGATTCGCGCGGCTACAAGCTTCAGGATTTTGCTGATATTGTGCTTGACACGGGCGCGCCCGTCGGCGACGCGATGGTTAAGGTACGGGGTTTACGCGAGCCGGTGGCGCCCGGTTCAACCGTCGGCGGGTGTTTAATTATTAACGCCATCAAGGCCGAGGTCGCGCGGCGGCTCACGGACGCAGGCCAACCGCCGCGCGTTTTAACGGCCGCCGCGCTGATCGGCCAGCAACAATCAACGGAACTCTTTGAGGCGGCCTACGATGAGCACGCACGCAGGCTCTCAGAGCTTTACGCACAGATAGGCTTGAGCGCCGCCGCTGTTTCGCCGCAAACTGAAGCTCTCACACGAGACGCTAAACTAACCGACAAAAACTGAGGTCACTTTATGAGCCACAAAACATCTCGCCGAAATTTCGTGAAACTCGCCGGCGTGGGCGCCACGACCGCGGCGCTCGCGCCGCAAGCTTTCGCCGGCACCACCGTGAATCTCTCTGCCGCGCGGCAAGAGCAGCAAAGCGTGTCGGCCAACGATCGCATTCGCCTTGCGACCATAGGCCACGGCATCATCGGCACCATCGACACGGCCACCGCGTTGCGCGTTCCCGGCGTCGAACTCGTCGCCGTGGCCGACGTGTATGAGGGACGCTTCACGCGCGCGCGCGAGCTGTATCCGCAGCAGCTTGCGACCACCAGAGATTACCGCGAAATTCTCGCGCGTGCGGACATCGACGCGGTGATTATTTCCACGCCCGATCACTGGCACACGCAAATGGCGATTGAAGCGATGAACGCCGGCAAAGATGTTTACCTGGAAAAGCCGATGGTGCATACGCTCGATGAGGGCCGCAGCATTATCGAGGCGCAGCAAAAAACGAAACGCATTCTTCAGGTCGGAAGTCATTTCGTCAGCTCAATCGTTTACCAAAAGGCGAAGGAGCTACTGGCTTCCGGCGCAATTGGCGAATTGAATTTGGCCGAGGCGTGGTTTAACCGTAATTCCGCGCTTGGCGCCTGGCAGTATTTTATTCCGCCCGATGCCTGCCGCAGACCGTTGACTGGGACCGCTTTCTCGGCAAAGCTCCGCGGCGCGACTTTGAGCCGCTACGGCTTTTTCGCTGGCGCAACTACAGGGATTACGGCACAGGCATCGCGGGCGATTTGTTCGTACACCTCTTCTCCGGCCTGCACTTTATGATCAATTCCACGGGGCCGACGCGCGTGATGTCGCTTGGCGGTTTGCGGCACTGGAAAGACGGGCGCGACGTGCCGGACGTGATGGTCGGCATTTACGAATATCCGAAGACCGACACGCACCCGGCGTTTAACCTTTCGCTGCACGTTAACTTTGTTTCCGGCGAAGGCGACAATTACGGACTGCGCCTTGTCGGCAGCGAAGGCGTGATGACGGTTGGCAATTCCGTCACCCTTGAGCGCCGCCCCCGCTTGTCCGAGCCGGACGGCTACGCCATTCCCAGCTTTCCGCGCGCGATGCAGGAAACGTACCTCAAAGAATCGCGCGCCAAGTCCGGAGAAACAGGACCGCAGATCAGAGCCAGCAACGACGAGCAGTACACCGTGTCGTCTCGCTACGACGCGCGCCTAGATCATTTCGCCAACTTCTTTAACGCCATGCGCACGCGCGGCGCGGTCGTGGAAGACCCTACGTTTGGCCTGCGCGCTGCCGGCCCGTCGCTTCTGACAAATGAGAGTTACTACAATAACCGCGCCTATTCCTGGGATCCGCAGGCCATGAAAGTTCTCAAGTGAATTGCTGACGGGAAAAAGCGGGGAAAACGTTTCATCAATTCGCAAAACGCGGCCACAATGTCGACAATCTTCTCGATTGTCGCGTGCATACCAAGCTTGGAAGCTTGATGTCACTCAAAGTCCAGCGACAATCGAGAAGATTGTCGGACATCTCTCACGTTAACTTCATGCCATAGCCCTTCAGGGCTCGCAGGCATCATGCGTATGATTGCTGGGGCGCAGCCCCAGACTATTGAAGTACGCCCCTTCGAGGCTTTCAATGAATTTAACATGCAGATTAATTCTTTTACTCCATCGTATCTTAATTTTTCGGAACTACTGCAGGGCGTGGCCTGTTCTGAAGCCTGCTCCGAGCAGGCGGACAGAGTAGTAGCCACAGGCATCAGCCTGTGGTTATGAGCGATCACCGTGCGAGCCCGCGCAAGCGGGCGATAGAGGGGTCAGGCGCTAAAGGCAGCTAAGAACTGTGTAATCGAAGTTGTTAGAAAAAAGTTCAGAGTTCAAACTTTAGTTTGCCTGACCACAGCAAAGCACGCTGAAGCGTGAACTCTAAACACTTTCATTACACAGTACTTAGAGCCGCATCAATCATTCTGCCGCCTGCTCAAAGCAGGCTCAAGTGGCCCGCAGTAATTACGATTTTTTTATGAAAGAACGCCCCTTAAGGACCACCGTCGTTGGCAGTTACCCGCTTCCCGGTTGGCTGGAATTTTCCGGCGCGCACCTGGAACAGTTCGGCGCCGCCGATCTGGCTGAACTCCAAGAAGATGCGGTCATCGCCGCGATTCACGATCAAACGCGCGCGGGTCTTGATGTGATTACCGACGGCGAGCAAACCAGGCTCGACTTTAATCTTTCCTTTTACGGCTTTCTGGAAGGCATTGAAGTTGACGCCCGTGCGGCGCGCCGCTTCGGCCCACCGGCGCATGACCAGCGCGGCAAGCACCGTATCACGGGCGACATACGCGCTCCGCGCGGTCTCGGCGTGGTCGAGGAATGGCAACGTTTGCGTCAGTTGGCTCCCGCCGGGCCGGCGCTGAAAGCGAGCGTGCCCGGCCCCTTTACCTTGAGCGGTCGTTTGGAGCCGAACGCGCAGTATCCAAACCGGTACGCCGTCGCCGAAGCGCTGCTTCCCGTGGTGCGCGATGAGTTGGAGCATTTAGTCGCCGCGGGGTGCCGCGAAATCACAATCGACGAACCTTCTATGAGCTGTTACGCGCATCGCGAAGATCCGTTCGCTTCGCCGGGATTTTTAACCGCACGGTGGAGTCGGTGGCGGGCAGCCGGCTCTCGACGCACCTGTGCTGGCAACTATCAGGGGTCGCGCCGTGGGCCGCCGGCGCTACGACGCGATGTTTCCCGCCTTTCTCGAAATGCTGGTCGACGAGTTTCACTTGGAGATGGCGAGCCGCGAGTTCGCCGAATTAGAGACGATCGGCGTGATTGCCAAAGCCGGCAGGGACGCGCTGTCGGTATCATCGACGTGAAAAGCTATTACATAGAGACGGCGGAGGATGTCTCGGAGCGCGTTCACGCTTGTCTGAAACATGCGCCGGCCGAGCGCTTGTCGTTTGCCCCTGATTGCGGTTTGAGCCAAACGGCGCGGTGGGCGGCGCGGCTCAAGCTGGGCAACATGGTCGCGGGCGTGCGCGCAGTCAGAGAGGAACTGAGTCTGTGATCAAAGCCGTGCGCAAAGATGATGAATTTCTCGCCGATGTAGAGCAGGCGAGGAAAGAGCGCGGCAAGCTTCACTTGTGGTGGCTGGGGCAGGCCGGATTTCTGGTGCAGTGGCAGGGGCATCACTTGCTGCTTGATCCTTACCTGTCCGATTCGCTCACGGCGAAGTATGCCTCGACCGCCACACCGCATGTGCGCATGAGCGAGCGCGTCATCGATCCGCGGCGTCTTGATTTTATCGACGTGGTTTCGTCAAGCCACAACCACACGGATCATTTGGATCACGAAACGCTGTGGCCGCTCAGGGAAGCGAACCTGATTTGCGATTCGTCATTCCGGAAGCGAACCGCTCCTTTGTGGCAAACCGCTTGCAGTGCGATCCGTCCTGGCCGATCGGCTGCGATGACGGCCGCAGCGTTCAAGTCGGCCCGTTCGCGTTGATTGGTTTGGCTTCGGCGCACGAAACTTTGGAGCGCGATGCGAAAGGGCGATACAAACATCTCGGCTACATCATACGCGGCGATCGGTGGTCGATTTATCACAGCGGCGACGCCGTGCCGTATCAAGGAATGGCCGAACGGTTGCGGCAGTTAGCGGCGCCGCACGCCGTTGATGTGGCGTTGCTTCCGATCAACGGACGCGCTCCCGAGCGCGGCGTGCCCGGTAACTTTTTCGGCGACGAAGCGGCGACCTTGGCGAAAGACATCCACGCGCAGTTGGTGATTCCGATGCACTACGACATGTTCGCCTTCAACACCGCTTCGCCAAAACTGTTCGCGGGCGAGGCCAAGCGCTTGGGACAAAATTACCGGATACTGGGCGCCGGTGAACGGTGGAGCAGCGAAACGACGTGAATCAATTTCCTCTGTGACTCTCTGTGTCTTTTCTCTGTGTCTTTTCTCTGTGTTTCTCTGCGTTTAGGTAAGTCTCACTTAAACACAGAGAAACACCGCAGAAAAGACACAGAGAGTCACAGAGAGGAAATGGGATGACATTTATTTGCTCAATATTATCGATACGCATCAACATCTGTGGGATTTAGAGCGATTCACGTTCTCGTGGTGCAGAGATGTGCCCCAACTCAATCGCAGCTTTCTGATGGAAGATTACGTGGCCGCCACGCGCGGCGTCCAACTCGTCAAATCCGTCCACGTGGAGGCCGATGTGGACGAGCCGCACATGCTGGCCGAAACGCAGTACATTCTTCAACTCGCGGAAAGACACGATAATCCGCTGGCGGGAGTGGTCGCTGCGGCGAGGCCCGAAAAAAGCGGCTTTCGTGAACACCTCGCGCGAATCGCAGGTCATCCCAAATTGAAAGGCATTCGCCGAGTGCTCCACACCGAGCCCGATGAGTTAATCAATCATCCGACGCTCGTCGAAAACGTGAGAACTTTAGCGGACGACGATTTGTCGTTTGATCTTTGCGTGCTTGAGCGTCAACTGCCGCTCGCCGTCAAGCTCATCGAAAGCTGTCCGCGCACGACTTTTGTGCTGGATCACTGCGGAAACCCTCGGATCCAAGACGGCGCGCTGGATGCATGGCGAGCCTGGGTGCGCACAGCGTCGGATCTGCCAAACGTGGTGTGTAAAATATCGGGCATCGTCACCAACGCCGATCACAGCCACTGGACCGCGGAAGACTTGCGCCCTTGCGTTGAACACGTCATCGCATCGTTTGGCTGGGATCGCGTGCTTTTCGGCAGCGACTGGCCGGTCTGCACGCTCGCGGCATCGTTTCGCCAATGGCTCGACGCCCTGCTTGAACTTACGCGGGATGCCGCGCCAGCCCACCGACAACTGCTTTTTCACGATAACGCAGTCAAAACGTACCGCTTGGCGATTGGCGGTTAGTTCAGAAGGCCATTAGACAAAAAACGGGCTGCAGCACATGTGCTACGGCCCGTGTTGGTAAAAGACCACGTTGTTACCCCGCTTCACAACAATCAGGACCGCAACGCGCATCCAAGATTTCGGATACGTATTTATAAAATTTTGGATGCGCGATCGAAAGTCAGAGGCTGTGCGAAAGAAAGTGTCATAGGTTAAGCGGTTAATCCGCGCAACCTTTTGTTCGCCGCAACTGGAACATCAATTGCGTTTATAAATATTTACTAAACATCAATTTTTTAAACAATTTTTGGACGGCGACGAAAGCCTCAATTCATAGTTTCGACACCCATTACTTGACGTTGGCGAATTGGGAGTCTTGATTCATCACCAAAGCATCGGCCCATTTGGGGCTGCGATTTATTTTCCCAAATTGCTCTGATAATTATCAGAGTTACATCAGAGCGGCCTCGAGCACGATTCGGTTTTCAATCGAATCTCTCACAATTGGTTTTGGAGGATTTAATGATCGGACAAAAGTTTCCCCGCAGATTGGCAGTGTTAGTCCTCGCAGCAGCAGTTCTCACCAGCCTTCTTTCCCCCAGCACAATGGCACAAACAGCGACGTCTTCGGTGCGCGGCACGCTGACGGATGCACAGGGCGCAGCGGTCGCCGGGGCGTCGATCACGCTGACGAGCACGGAGACCAACGCCGTTCGCACGCAAACGACTAATGAGAATGGGACGTTTGCCTTCGACTTAATTTCCCCCGGCGCGTATCGCCTGGAGGCGGAAGGCTCAGGCTTCAAAAAAGCAGTCATCACGGATGTGCGCGCTCTGGTGGCTAAGCCGACGGAAGTAAACGTGCAGCTGGAAATCGGAACGGTCGCCGAATCGGTCACCGTGTCTTCCGGAACCGGAGAAGTGCTGCTCAATACGCAGGACGCCAGCTTGGGCAACAACTTTGAGTCGCAACAGATTACACAGTTGCCGCTGGAATCGCGCAACGTGGTGCAGCTTTTGAGTTTGCAGCCGGGCGTGACGCCTGACGGGTACGTCACGGGATCGCGCGCCGACCAGGCCAACATCACCTTGGACGGCGTGGACGTAAACGAACAACAACGCGGTATTGATCCGCTCAATGATGAGGCTTTCGCCAGCGTGTTGCGCGTGACGCCGGATTCGATTCAAGAGTTTCGCGTGACCACGACCAACGCCAACGCCACACAGGGGCGGTCCTCGGGGCTCAAGTCGCTTTGGTCACCAAAAGCGGAACCAACGAGTTCAGCGGCTCTCTTTATGAGTTTCACCGCAACACCGTGACCACGGCCAACGATTTTTTAACAACCGAGCCGGTAGGTTCACCGCGACAGACCCGCAGGTGCTGCTCGGAATCAATCAGGTCGGCGACCAACGGGTGCCGCGTCCGAAACTGCTCCGCAACGTTTTCGGCGGATCTTTAGGCGGCCCGATTATCAAAGACCGCGCGTTCTTCTTTTACGCGTATGAAGGCCGGCGCGATGCGCGCGAACAAAGCGTGGTGCGTGAGGTGCCGTTGGCGAGCCTCGGGCGCGGAGAAGTTCGTTTCCCGAACGCTTCGGGCGGCATCACCACGCTGACGGCAACCGACATCGGCAGGCTCTTTCCGGCCGTGGGCGGCGTGAATCCGGTAGGGCTTGCGGTGCTCGCGGATGCCGCGAGCAGGTATCCGGCGAACGACTTTACGATCGGAGACAGCACGTTTGAACGGCAGCTTAACGTGGGCGGCTTTCGCTTCAACGCCTCGGTTCCTGTGAAGCTGAATACTCACACCGCCAAGTTCAACTTTAACCTCACCGAAAGCGGCAGCCAGATTTTGTCCGTGCGCGGCAACTACCAAGATGATGTCTTCGGTCGCGCTTCGCGCTTTCCCGGCACGCCGTCGCCCGACTTCCTGAGTAATCCGAAGGGAATTGCCGCGACTCACACCTGGACGGTCAGTAATAATGTAGTCAACAATTTTACCTACGGTTTGACTCGCGAGGCTTTCACCGATCAGGGAGATTCAACGGCTAATTCACTCAGCTTCCGCTTCGTTTATTCGCCCGTCGATTTTTCGCGCACGCTCAGCCGCACCACGCCGGTGCAGAATTTCACAGATGATATATTCTTGGACGAAAGGCGATCACACTTTACAGTTCGGCGCTAACTTGCGTCTGATTCGCAACAAGCGCACCAGCTTTGAGAGCGCATACGACGACGCCATCGCCAACCCGTCTTTTTATGAAGCCTCGGGCGCGGTGTTGTCGCGGCCCATCTCGGGTATCGCCTCCGGATTCGCTTCGCCGGTGCGCGCCGCCGTTTCGGCTGTTCTGGGACGCTTCTCGCAATATTCGGCGAATTTCAACTTCGACGCTGATGGTAATCTGCTGCCCGCCGGCGAGGGAATCGGGCGCGAATTTGCTTCCGAAGAGTACGACTTTTACGCTCAGGACGTGTGGAAGGCTTCTCCGAATCTCACTTTGACTTTCGGCCTGCGTTACGGACTGAGCCGGCCGGTTTATGAAACAAACGGCCTCCAAGTGAAACCCACCGTCAGCCTTGGAGAATACTTCGAGAGACGCAAAGCGGGCGCGCTCGCCGGGCAGCCGTACAACGAACCGATCACCGTTGATTTGGCCGGGCCGAAAAACAACCGGCCGGGCTACTACGAGTGGGACAAAAATAACTTTCAGCCGCGCGTCGCCTTTGCGTATTCGCCGGATTTCAAAACCGGGTTTCTGGGCAAGCTTTTTGGCACGAACGGTGATTCGGTAATTCGCGGCGGGTTCGCGATGACCAATGACTACTTCGGACAGCAACTGGCCGTGCAGTTTGATTTGAACAGCACGCTTGGCTATTCTTCGACCAATACGGTCGCCGCCAACACCTACAACGTGACCACTCGACCGGCGCCATTATTCACCGGTTTCGGGCAAGCCATCCGCACCTTGCCGGGCATCACGACGCCGGCCAGCTTAGTGTTTCCGCTGACCACACCGTCCGACGAAGCGGAAAGAATCGAGTCGTCCTTGGACGACACGCTGATCACCCCGACAAATTATAGCTGGAACGCTTCGTTCTCTCGCCGCCTGCCGGCAGGAATTGTAGTTGAGGCGTCATACATCGGCCGCTCTGCGCGCGCTCTGCTTGGAACCAGAGACATCATGCAGCTCAATAATCTGGTTGACCCGCGTGGAGGCGGCGATTGGTACACGGCGGCGGGTCGCTTGGCCGATCTGCGTGCCGCTAATACGCCGATCGGAAGTGTCGGGCCGATCCCCTATTTTGAAAATCTGTTTCCCGGCTTAGGCGATTCCCTCTTAGGTGATCCGTCACTGTCCGCGACACAATCAGCCTATACTTTGGTCGCCAGGGAAGATGTCGACGGCTTTGATATTCTGGACTGGACTTATGTCCAATCAAATGATTTGCTTGACGACCTATCAAGCGTCGTCGGGCCGAATGCGTTTTTTCATCCTCAGTATGCGGCATTCGCCACCTTCAGCAACGTCGGCAGCTCTGATTACCACGCGGCCACTTTGAGCGTCCGGCAGCGTTTCGGACAAAGCCTCAGCATGGACCTTAATTCTTCATTTTCTAAATCTATGGATAACGGGTCCGGCCTCCAAAGCAGCGGGTCGTACGGTGCTGCTTTCATCATTAATGCGCTAAGGGTCGATGATAACCGGTCGGTCTCTGACTTCGATCTGCGACACATTTTGAATGCGAACGTCGTGTATCAGCTTCCCTTTGGTCGCGGCCAAAGGTTTTTGAGCGGCGCGCCGAGCGTGGTGAACGCGGTCCTCGGCGGTTGGCAAATCACGAACATCGTTCGTGTGAACTCCGGCAGACCTGTGCAAACGCCTTTCGACGCCGCGCAATGGGCGACCAACTGGAACGCTCAGAGCAATGGAGTACGCATCAGGCCGATCGAAGCTGCGTCCACCAAAGGAGGCACCGGCGCTCCCAATCTTTTCTCCGATCCGCAGGCTGCTTATCAAAGCTTTCGCAACGCGCGGGCCGGTGAAACAGGAGACCGTAACGTCTTCCGGCGCCCCGGATATTTCACGCTCGATTTGGGTTTTGGCAAAAACTTCAGTCTGCCTTGGAGCGAAACTCATGTGCTCCAGCTTCGCGGGGAAGTTTTCAACCTGACGAATACGCAACGACTCGGAGTGTTGGCGGAAACTCGTGAAGGTCTCGGGTTGGGCCAAGACCCGGACTTAAACGACCCGGCGCCATCTTTCGGAAACTACACGGGCATCCAAGGCGCTCCCCGCGTGATGCAGTTTGGACTGCGCTACACGTTTTAAGCTCACAACATGCATCAAGAAATCATTTGAGCTTTCGCAGGCTGGAACACGGTGTTCCAGCCTTCTTTTTCTTCACTTAGCCTTTGTGCTTTTTCTCTGTGTCTCTCTGTGTCTTGTCTCCGTGTTTCTCTGTGTTTTGGTAGGTCTTACTTAAACACAGAGAAACTACGGGAAAGACACAGAGAGACACAGAGAGGAAAAAAGAGGATCAATCATGTTTCACGGTGGAGATCGTCTGCGGGGTGCTTTTGATTGTTTAGGAAAGTTCTTTTCTCTGGCGATGATCGTCGCGTTTGTTGTTTGCTTGCCGGCAAACGTAAATGCTCAGGGCAGCGACGGCCACATGGTTTATGGAGACTTTAAAGTGGAGGGCCTCGACTCGGGAGAGATGAGACCGATGTCGTTTGACATCATCCTGTACACGCTCGGCGGCAGAGTTGTTGATCGCCAAACGATCTCAAACAACGGCCGCTACAGATTTATGAACGTGGGTAATGGGGAGTATAGGATTTCTGTTGAAACGGAAAACAGTGAAGTTGCGCGACTGCCAATCGCGGTCTTCTCCACCACCAAAACCGATATCCGTCAAGACATCACGATGCAGTGGAGGCAAACCGCGCCCAAAGGTCCCAAGGCCGCAGCCATTAGGGTTGGCTACGGCAAAAGAACGGCCATCACAAGTCCCTTGTTTCTGAAAGCCGAAGAGGCGATGGCGAAAAAGAAAAACAGCGAGGCCATCACTCTCTTTGGCCAAATCGTGAGCGCCGACGCGCAAGATTATGAAGCCTGGACGGAACTGGCGACGCTTCACTTTGTGGAAAAGAATTTGGGAGAAGCGGAAAAGGCTTATACGAAGGCCCTCGCGCTCAAGCCCGACTACTACCTGGCGTCTTTCAACTTGGGTAAGCTACACATCGCGCAAAAGAATTACGACCAGGCCATTACGAGTTTGAATCAAGCGCTCGCCTCCGATCCCAAGTCGGCGGCCGCGAATCTTTATCTGGGCGAAGCATATTTGCAGATCAAAAAAGGCTCTGTGGCCGTCGGCCACTTCGCCCAAGCGCTGCGGCTTGATCCGGTGGGTTACGCCGACGCTCATTTGCGTTTGGCGGCCCTTTACAACGCCGCCGGATTGAAAGATAAAGCGGCATCTGAATACGAACAGTTCCTGGTCAAAAAACCAAATCACCCGGAGCATAAAAAACTTCGACAATACATTTCGGATAACAAAAAGGCGTCCGCTGCTCCGTAACTTTTCTCTGTGTCTCTCTGCGTCTTCTCTCTGTGTTTATCTGCGTTTAGGTCAGTCTTACTTAAACACAGAGAAACACAGAGAAAGAACACCGCAGAAACGCAGAGAGAGAATATTGGCACAAGACCCGCGCATGTAACTTAATAGTCTGTAGAGATTGAAAGGTGATGTGAAGAATGGTGAGAGCGTTCATTTGTGTGTGCCTTCTTTTGTCCGCGTTGGGCGAATTGAGAGGGTTGTCCCAAGTAAGCACCTCGGCTGAGACAATCGCGATTGTCGGCGCGACCTTGATCGACGGATCGGGAGGCGCGCCCGTGCGCGGCGCCGTAGTTATCTTGAAAGGCGACGAGATCATCGCCGTGGGGCGTCGCGGCTCCCTGAAGGTGCCGCGCGGCGCGCGCATAATCGACGCGCGCGGATTGGTTTTGGCGCCCGGCTTTATCGACACGCACAATCACTCGGGCGGAGGTTTTGCGCGCGATCCGTCGGCGGCGACGCAAGTGTCGCAGGGCATTACAACTGTGCTGCTTGGTCAAGACGGCGGCTCGGAGTATCCGATTGCGGAGTACCTCACGAAGCTTGAGCAATCTCCGGTGGCGGTTAATGTCCTGACGATGATCGGGCATGCCACTTTGCGCAGCCGCGTGATGAAATCAGGTACCAATCGTGCGGCCACAATAGAAGAGATCGCGGAGATGACGAAGCTGATGGAACAAGGCATGCGCGATGGAGCGTTCGGACTTTCGTCGGGGTTGGAGTATGAGGTGGGCAAGCGGTCAACGACCGAGGAAGTGATCAGTCTCGCGCGCGCCGCCGGAAAGTATCAAGGTCTCTACATGAGCCACATCCGCGATGAAGCTGATCTCACGATGGAGGCCATCGCCGAAGCGATTCGCATCGGCCGCGAAGGCCAAGTGCCCGCGCAAATCTCACACATCAAGCTCGGCAGCGCGGCCGTGTGGGGGCGCGCCGGTGAAGTTGTCGCCCTCGTCGAACAAGCGCGCCGCGCCGGCCAAGATGTGACCGCTGATTGCTATCCGTATAACGCGTGGAGCTCAACCATCAAAGTGCTCGTACCGTCGGATCGCCACGACGATCCGGCCGCTGTCGCCAAAGGTTTGGCCGACGTCGGGGGCGCGCAAAACGTGACCATCGTCAATTGCCAAGCTCATCCGGATTATGAATTTAAAACGCTGGCCCAAATTGCCGTGGAGAAAAATCTCGGCCCCGCCGAACTCTACACGCAGATCGTGAAGGACGGCGGCGCCGGCATCGTCTGCCACTCGATGAAGGACGAAGACATCCGCGCGTTTTACCAACAGCCGTGGGTGATGGTTTCCAGCGACGGCGGCATCGGCATGAGGCACCCGCGCGGCGCCGGCGCGTTTCCGCGCGTGCTCGGCCTCTTTGTACGCGAGCGCCGTTGGCTCACTTTGTCAGAGGCCGTGCGCAAAATGACATCGCTGCCGGCCAAAAGGCTGGGCTTGCGTGACCGGGGCCTTATTCGCCGCGGCTTCAAAGCCGATCTTGTGTTGCTTGATCCGGCGAGAGTCAAAGACAATTCCACTTTCCGTGAACCTCATTTGATTTCCGATGGCATCGCTCACGTCTTCGTCAACGGCGTTGAGGTCTGGCGCCAAGGCGCCGTGACGAAAGCCAAGCCCGGACGACCGCTTCGAAGGGATGAAGGCGGAAGGATGAAGGATGAAAAATAAGGATGGAAGAACTTTAATGTGAATCAGTAGTTGAAAACGGGCTTGCTAAATCAACGACTTGCAGACGTGAATTTGCTTGATCTCGAAAAGTTGTGCCCGTAAGTCTCTTGTTTTCAACAAACAGCAATTTCAACTACTGATTCGCATTTTTAGTGCTCCCTTACGCGGAAGCCATATCGTAGCAGCTCTCGGAGAGAGCGGCAGCAGCAGCAGCGGCAGCGGCGCGTGGAACGTAACGCTCTGCCGCCCGCTCGCGCGGGCTTGGTGATGTGTTGCGGGCGGATACCCCGCGCCAGGCCGCCGGGCGGCATCGCACGGGGCTTTACTCTACCGCCGTCTGCGACGGCTGAAATCACATAGCGCGTAAGGTGAGTTATTAAATCTTCGATCCTCAACTTTCATCCTTCTGCCTTCCGCCTTCATCCTTTCTTTGCTGGCTGTCGGGCGTTGTCCGCGTTGCGTGCGGCGGCGATGGTGCTGCTTGGCGGCCTCGCATTTTGCTCTTCGACGGCGGGGAAAGAAACGCGGTACTTGACGGGTTCGCCGGCGGATGTTCGGCCGCGGCTTTACGGCCCTGCGCATAACTTTGGCGGCGGCAGTACGGACGTGGTGCCGGCGATGCAATGGATGATCGATCAAGTGCGCGGTTGTCGTGATTGCGGGCGCACGCTCGACGCAGTTGTCTTGCGCGCGTCCGGCGCAAACGGCTACAACGCGCTGATTTATGCGCTCGCCGGCATCGATTCGGTGGAAACGTTGGTAGTGACAGATCGCGCGGACGCGGAGAGCGACGCCGTGAATGAAACCGTGCGCGGCGCGGAAATAATCTTTTTCGCCGGCGGCGATCAATGCAATTACGTGCGTTTCTTTAAAGACACAAAAACCGAGCGCTCCGTGCGCGGCGTTTACGAGCGCGGCGGCGGCATCGGCGGAACAAGCGCGGGGCTGGCGATTCAAGGCGGCATCGTTTATGACGCGTGCTCCGGCGGCAGCGCCAAATCCGTGGAAGCCCTCGCGCATCCTTACCATCGGGACATCAGCTTCACCTACGATTTTTTCAACTGGCGATATCTTCACGACGTAATCACCGACACTCATTTCGCGGAGCGCGACCGCTTGGGGCGCTTGCTCGCTTACCTGGCGCGGCAACTCGCGGAGAAAAAGCGCCGCCGCGTGCTGGGCATCGGCGTCGGCGAAAAAACCTCTCTGGTGATTGATCGCTGCGGTCTGGCTCAGGTGATCGGCGCGGGAAGCGTGTACTTCATCATCGCCGATCACCAGCCCGCATCCTGCGTGCGCGGCGCGCCCTTGACTTACCGCAACTTTAAGGTCTGGAAAAAGATGGCGGGAGAGAATTTCGATTTGCAAAAATTGCCGCAGCAAGGATTTCAATTGATCTCTGTTGAGAGCGGCAGAATCGATTCGCAACCGATACCCATAAAATAGTAAATGAGCCTCCGCCAACGTAGACCTTGCATTATGTTCCTCCGGTGCTATAATCCGCTGACTTTCAGGTCGGCGAAAAGTTGTCAGCTCGAGGATTAGTTTCACCCGGTCGTTAGTCGCGCGTTCGGCGGTGCCCTCATTCGATGTCTTTTGATCAAGCCAAAGCCCATCCGCTTTTCGCCGTGCCCGAGACGGTCAAGGCCGACGATGCGAGCGACGTTGCGAGCGACGCTTTGCCCGCGAGTTCTGCTGCGGCAAATGGTCAACCGGATCATTGTCCGTACTGCTTCGGAAGCGGCATGGAGGTTGTGTCGGGAAAGGGCGCGCGCCGTTGCCGCTGTCGCACGGAGAACGCACGCACGCGCTTGCTCGACGGCGCGCGCATCCCGCGACGCTACTCGGAATGTTCGCTGCAAAATTATTACCCTAGCGAACGCAACGGGTCGCAGCTCAAAGCTTTTAATTACGCTTTTCGCTTGATTCGCGAATACCCGGCGGCCGACCGCGGATTACTTTTGATGGGTCCGGTCGGCATCGGTAAAACGCACCTCGCGGTGGCCATTCTGCGCGGCTTGGTTGAAAAAGGCGTGCCCGTGATGTTCTACGAGTTCGGCGCGCTGTTGAAAGAAATCCAAGACTCTTACAATCCCGTTTCGCAAACATCTGAAATGAAGGTGCTCGCGCCCGTCTATCAAACCGAGGTGCTGGTGCTTGACGAACTCGGCGCGTCGAAACCCACCGACTGGGTGAAAGATACGATGATGCAAATCATCAACGCGCGTTACAATCAAAAACTCCTCACCGTTTTTACCACCAACTATCTCGACGCTCGCAAAGCGGAAAAAGAAGAAACGCTGGAGGATCGCATCGGCGTGCGTCTCAGAAGTCGCCTCTTTGAGATGTGCCGCACCGTGGGGATGGACGGCGACGATTACCGCCGCCGCTTCGACGCCAAGCAGACCTGAGAAAGAAGTGACAAGTGACGAGTGACAAGTAAAGGCGGGATGTTGTCGCCGGCGTCAGTTGGCTTTTACATAGGATTGAGTTGAACGGCAGCGCCGACCCTGTGCAGCGGTCGGCTTTTTTGTGCCTCTCTCGGCACTGGTCCGACAATCTTCAGATTGTCGCTGACACGCTCAGAACTCAAGCTTCGCAGCTTGGTATGAACGCGACAATCTTTAGATTGTCGGACATTTTGGCCGCAATTGATGCGGATTGAGGATCGCGCTTTGAGCACGCAGAGGAACCGTCCCTCAGATCGAGCTCACATTAGAGTTTAATTAATTTGCCGTATATAATGTGCCGATCTTTCCGAGATCGACTCCTGAAGCCTCAACAGATAAAGGATTATTGCTGCCCACAGATGCCGAAGCGCACAGACATCCGAAAGATTTTGATTATCGGTTCCGGCCCCATCGTCATCGGCCAGGGATGCGAGTTTGATTACTCTGGGACGCAAGCCTGCAAGGCGTTGCGCCAGGAAGGCTACGAGGTCGTGCTGGTTAATTCCAATCCGGCGACGATCATGACCGATCCTGAAACCGCCAACCGCACATACATCGAGCCTTTAACCGTTGAGACCGTCAAAGCAATTATCCGGCGCGAACGGCCCGATGCCTTGCTGCCCACTGTCGGCGGCCAGACGGCGCTTAATCTCGCGGTGGCTTTGGCCGAGCGCGGCGTTTTGGATGAGTTCAATGTTGAAATGATCGGCGCCAACCTGGAGTCCGTGAGGATCGCCGAGGATCGACGCTTATTTAAAGCGGCGATGGACGAAATCGGACTTGATATGCCGCGCGGAGGCTTTGCGCGCTCATGGTCGGAAGCCGAGCAACTCGTCGCCACCACCAAATACCCGGCCATCATCCGCCCGTCGTTTACGCTCGGCGGCACCGGGGGAGGCATCGCTTTTAACCCCGAAGAGTTTGAAGAAATCGTGCGCTCCGGTTTGGCCGCTTCGCCCATGGGTGAAGTCTTAATTGAAGAATCAATTCTCGGGTGGAAAGAGTACGAGCTTGAGGTGATGCGCGACTTAGCGGATAACGTGGTCATCATTTGCTCGATTGAAAACTTCGATCCGATGGGCGTGCACACAGGCGATTCGATCACCGTGGCGCCCGCGCAAACCTTGACCGACTTTGAGTATCAGCGATTGCGCGACATCGCGATCCGGGTCATCAGGCGAGTGGGCGTTGAGACCGGCGGCTCGAATATTCAATTCGCGGTCAACCCCGCAAACGGCGATGTGCGCGTGATCGAAATGAATCCGCGCGTCTCCCGCTCGTCTGCGCTCGCATCCAAAGCGACCGGCTTTCCGATTGCGAAGATCGCCGCCAAGTTGGCCGTCGGCTATACGCTCGACGAAATTCCGAACGACATCACCAAAATGACTCCGGCCTCGTTTGAGCCGACCATTGATTACGTGGTCGCGAAAATTCCGAAGTGGGCCTTTGAGAAATTCCGCGACGCCGAAGATGTTTTGGGAACGCAAATGAAATCCGTCGGCGAAGTGATGGCCATCGGCCGCACTTTCAAAGAAGCGCTCTTTAAGGGTCTGCGCTCGCTTGAAGCCGTGAAGCCGCTGCGACTTGCAGACGTTTCCGACGACGAACTGCAACGCAAGCTCGCGCGGCCCAACTCGCAGCGCTTCTCATACATCACTTACGCGCTGCAACATCACTGGCCGATTGCGGAAATACACCGCCTCACGCGCATCGATCCGTGGTTTTTGGAACAACTGCAAGAAGTCATGGAAGCGCAGCAAGAGATCGAAGGTCAAAAGCTGGCGGACGTGCCAGTTGAAACGCTGCGCACCGCGAAAGAGTTCGGCCTCTCGGATCGCCGCATCGCTTATCTCACCGCCAGCACAGAAGACGCGGTGCGCGCACCGCAAAGAATTGGGCATCGTGCCGGTCTTTAAACGAGTCGACACCTGCGGCGCCGAGTTCGAGTCGTTTACGCCGTATCTGTACTCCACTTACGAAACCGAAGACGAAATGTATCCGAGCGACCGCCGCAAGATTATGATCCTCGGCTCGGGGCCCAACCGCATCGGGCAGGGCATTGAGTTCGATTACTGCTGTTGCCACGCCGCTTTCGCTTTAAGCCAAGCGGGCTTTGAGACCATTATGGTCAACTGCAACCCGGAAACCGTCTCGACCGATTACGACACTTCCGATCGACTGTACTTCGAGCCGCTCACCTTCGAGGACGTGATGAACATCATCGAAGCGGAGCGTCCCGAAGGCGTGATCGTGCAGTTCGGCGGGCAAACGCCCCTTAATCTCGCGATGCGGCTGCGCCAGGCGGGCGCGCCCGTGATCGGCACTACGCCCGAATCAATCGACCTGGCGGAAGACCGCAAACTTTTCGGCGCGCTTTTGGATCAACTAGGCATTCCGCAACCCGCCAACGGCACCGCCGTTTCAAGCGAAGAAGCCAAGGCGGTCGCGCGCATAGGCTATCCGGTTCTGGTGCGCCCTCTTATGTGCTTGGCGGGCGGGCGATGGCCATCGTTTATGACGAGCGAAGTTTGGATGAGTATATGCGCTCGGCGGTCGAGGCTTCACCCGAGCGGCCTGTGCTGGTGGATAAGTTTCTGGAACGCGCCGCGGAGTTTGATGTCGATGCGCTGGCCGATGAAAGCGCGTGTGTGATCGCCGGCATTCAAGAGCACATTGAAGAAGCGGGCATTCACTCGGGCGATTCGTCGTGCGTGCTGCCGCCGGTGAGGATCGAGCCCGAGCACATCGAAACGATGCGCCACTACACGCGCCGATTGGCCGGCGCTCTGCAAGTGAAGGGCCTTTTGAACATTCAATTCGCAATCAAGGATGACCGCGTGTATGTGCTCGAAGTCAATCCGCGCGCGTCGCGCACCGTGCCTTTCGTGTCGAAAGCCACGGGCGTGCCGCTCGCCCGCATCGCGGCGCTCGTGGTGGCCGGACGCAAACTCGCGGAGTTCGCTTTGCCGGAGAATTTGAGCGTCAAATGTTTTTGCATCAAATCGCCGGTCTTTCCGTTCGCCAAATTCCCCGGCGTTGACCCGATCCTCGGCCCGGAGATGCATTCCACAGGCGAGGTGATGGGCATCGGCAAACATTTCGGCGAAGCTTATGCGAAAGCGATGCTCGGCGCCGGATTGCCACTGCCGCGCGGAGGCAAAGCTTTTATCAGCGTCAACGATGCTGATAAAGGTCAAGCGGTGGTCGTGGCCAGACGTTTGCTGCGGCTCGGCCAGTTGACCGCCACTTTTGGCACCGCCTCGCGTTTGCGCGAAGTCGGGCTGGAGGTTGAAACGCTTTTCAAAGTCAACGAGGGCCGCCCGAACATCGTTGACTACATTAAGCGCGGCGAAATCACGCTCGTCATTAACACGCCGCTCGGTCGCGTTTCTCACTTCGATGAACAAGCCATCCGGCGCGCCGCGCTGCAATACAACGTGCCGTGCGTCACCACCATGACCGGCGCGCAAGCCCTGGTCGAGGCCATCACCGCCAGCGAAGCGGCTGAAACCGAAGTCATCTCGTTGCAGGAGATGCTCAGCGGAGGTGTCGCGCAAAGCGGCGCGGCCGGTTAATAAGTGCTGTCACTACGCAGGACATGGTTGGTTCCCAGCCTGTTTTCAGCCTGCTCCGAGCAGGCGACAGAATATTAGCCACAGGCGGCGAGCCTGTGGTTCTTGCGCGACCCTATGTGGCCCGCGTGAGCGGGCGATAGAGAGGTTGAGCGTGAGAGGAGCGACACCAGATCCGCATCAACGCTTCTGCCGCCTGCTCGGAGCAGGCTCGATATGAAAGGCGGCGCGGTCCCCACAGGCTCGACGCCTGTGGCTATTACTCTACCGCCTGCTCGGAGCAGGCTCAAATGGCCGGCAGTAGTTACGAATTGCTTTGATTCAGCAAGCAAGGAGGCGAAGGAATGTCTGAGATCAATAGCGCCGAAACAATCGCGCGCATTCTCGATGAGTGCCGCACGATTGCCGTGGTCGGCCTTTCGTCAAATCCGATGCGAGCGTCGCACGGAGTGGCTTCGTACATGAAAAGAGCCGGTTACAAAATTATTCCGGTGAACCCCAACGAAAGCGAAGTGCTTGGCGAGCGGGCTTTCGCCACACTCGCAGATGTGCCGGAGCCAGTGGATTTGGTCGATGTTTTTCGCCGCTCTGAGGAAGCCGGCGCGGCGGTGGACGAAGCCATCCGTATGGGAGCGAAAGCCGTCTGGCTACAGGAAGGCGTGCTCGACCGGGCGGCGGCCGAGCGGGCGGCGCAGGCCGGCCTGATGGTGGTGATGGACCGTTGCTGGCTAAAGGATCATGCGCGGGGAAGCAAGTCATAAAAGGCCATCGTACTTTATGAAAGCGCAAATCATGGCCGCCGTCATCACCGTCAGCGACAGGTGCGCGCGGGGCGAGCAGCAGGACACGTCCGGCGTCATGCTCGCAGACCTTTTGCGAGCGATGGGAGCGCAGGTCATTGTGGCCAGTGTGATCGCAGACGATCTGGAGCCGCTCGCCGAGCGCTTGCGCGCGACGGCCGCGCGGCCCGATGTGAATCTGATTGTGACCACCGGCGGTACAGGCCTCGCGCCGCGCGACAATACGCCCGAGGCGACGCGCGCGGTCATTGAGAAAGAAGCTCCCGGCTTGGCCGAGGCGATGCGCGCGGGCACGCTCGCTGAGACGCGCATGGCTATGCTTTCGCGCGGCGTTTGCGGCGTGCGCTCGGGAACACTGATCATCAATTTGCCCGGATCACCCGCCGGCGTGCGCTCGTGCTTTGAAATCATCAAGCCGGTGCTAACTCCGCCGTCGCCCTTCTCGCCAATCAAACTTCACATGACGCCGCCTAGAGGGCTTCCGGAAGCTTTCGCGTTTGACACTCTTTCAGGCCGGCCATAGAATTTTCGGCGATAACGGCGTTTTCTCCAAAAAGCAGTGTTGATGATGCTCTTGTTTCAAGCAACCAGCTCAATCGAAACGGCGGCTGTGGCAGGGTCGCCCATCGCCGCCTATTGGCCGGTGATGATCTTCTTCGTTTTCGCGATGATCTTTCCGGTGCTGCCAATCGTCGTCGGAAGACTTTTCCGGCCGAGCATTTATTCGCGAGCCAAGATGCGCCCGTACGAGTGCGGCATAGATCCGCAAACCGATGCGCACGACCGCTTCACTGTGCGCTTCTACATCATCGCGATGCTCTTTCTGATCTTCGATGTTGAGACGATCTTTCTGCTGCCCTGGGCGCTCATCTTCATTGGCGAAGATCTCTCTTTCACCGCTTTCGCCCTTGTGGAAATGTTCGTCTTCATCGGCATTCTCATCATCGGCTACTACTACGCCTGGCGCAAAGGCGCCCTCGAATGGAGCTAAAAGAAAGTATGAACGCGGAACGATGAACGATGAACTTTAAGAGCTGAGGAAGTGAACCTGTTTCTTCGGCTCTTATCGTTCATCGTTCATCGTTCCGCGTTCATCGTTCATCATGTCTGAGCATCAAGAAGGCATCGTTCTGACGACGGTCGACAGCATCTTCACCGCGTTGCGGCGAACGGTGGGCGCGACGGTGTTGGATATTAAGCCGGTCAAGGAGACGGTTAATTGGGCGCGCAAGTCTGCGCTGTGGCCTATGACTTTCGGCCTCGCGTGCTGCGCCATTGAGATGATCGCCACCGGGGCGGGGCGCTTTGATCTGGACCGGTTCGGGGCCGGGGTTTTTCGTCCGAGCCCGCGTCAAAGCGACTTGATGATCGTCGCCGGCACCGTGACGCTTAAAATGGGGCCCGTGGTGCGCAGAGTTTATGACCAGATGCCTGAGCCGAAGTGGGTCATCGCGATGGGCGCCTGCGCGTCGACCGGCGGCCCTTTTGATTCCTACTCAACGATGCAGGGCGTTGATCGCATCGTTCCCGTGGATGTTTACATTCCTGGTTGCCCGCCGCGCCCCGAAGCGCTGCTCTACGGCCTGATGCGCCTGCAAGACATCATCATGCGCGAGCACCCATCGGCCTACATCTTTCAATCCGACGGCTCAATTCACCGCCAAACAAAGGATGAAGGCGGAAGGCTGAAGGATGAAAGCTGAGGATCAAAGATTTAATTAAAATTATTTGTCGCTACGCAGTGCATAGACGGGCGCAGAGTGGGCGCGTTGAGGGCGCCCATGAGGTGAAGGGCCAGGATGCAGATCGTGCCGGTGTGAGTGAAGACGGCGATGGTGCCGCCGCGGTGCCTGTCTACGGCGCGGTCGAGCGCGTCGGCCGCTCGGCCAAGCATCTGCCGGTAGCTTTCGCCGCCGAGGAGAATGTGCTCGAAATCGCGTTCGAGCAGCGCCGCGTAGTCTTCAGGATGCAGCTCTGCGGCTTCTTCGAACGTGAGCCCCTCCATGCGCCCGACATGCCGCTCGCGAAAGGCAGCCGTCTGCACAATTTTCAACTTGGTCACGCGCGCGAGCGGCTCGGCGGTGCTTACGGCGCGTGGCAGATCGCTCGAATAAATAGCCGTCACTCCGGCTTTGCCGAGCGCCTGCGCTACCGCCGCCGCCTCTTTTTTGCCGCGCAGCGAAAGCGGAGTGGCCGAGTGACCGCCAAATCGCCCCTCGGCGTTACCTTCGGACTGGCCATGCCGGATCAGTAAAATTTGAGTTTGCTCTGACATGAGAAAGGGGAAGCTAAGTGCATGTCGAGGAATAATCTCCAAAGGGGATAAATTAATAGCCGTGGGAGAGCGCCCACAGACACATGCGATGGTTTTTCTGACCCTGCAAGGGCAATAGCATTAAGTTAAACGTGCATGATGTCCGACAATCTTTAGATTGTCGCTTGACTTTGAGTGCATCAAGCCGCGTAGCTGGGTGTGACCGCGACAATCGAGAAGATTGTCGGACAGGTGCTTGCAAGTGATCTGACATCGTGCTCGCCTTAACTTAATGCCATTAGCCCTTTCAGGGTCGGTGCGTTGTTTTCCTTGTGATCGGTGGCGCTGCCCCGGCTATTAACTGCTGCCCTTTCAGGGCAATTGCAATCCCCGAACACGCTCTGAGCTCGACTTTGTACATTATTGAGAAGGGAAAGGGCCATCGCCATGACTCGTTGT
>JBBJMB010000141.1:0-9379 GCA_037719755.1 Pyrinomonadaceae bacterium | reverse complement strand
AGATCATCGCCAGGTGGCGCTCTCGGCAGCAGAGAAACAAGTGGGTCTATTTAACGCAGACGCGACTGCACGGGCGGCTGGCACTGCGCATCGCCGTCGGCAACGTGCTGACCACCGAGCGGCATCTTGCCCAGGCATGGGAACTAATATGTCATCATTTGGCAATCATCAAGTCCGCCTCGAACAGCAACATGCCGGAGTAGTCTTAGCGCATCAGACATCGTCGGGGCGATCGCTCATGAGGTCAACTCATCTCATCAAGCTCTTTCTCTTGCTGCTTGTTCTTGGGCTGCCGGCGCGCGGGGCTGAGCTTTCCGTCGCGGATTTTGATTTCAACGGAGCGCTCGGCTCCGCCGGCGCCCGTCTTGAGAAAATCGAGCGGAATCATTTTAAGGTGACTCTTGGCGCGGCGCCGCAGCACGCGGATTGGAGCAACAAACTTCAGTTCAAAATCAAACGGCACGCGAAAGGAAATGCGCTGCGCCTCGATGTGGTCTTTCATGGCGGCGATGCTTACCTTTTCAACGAATACTTTCACTCATGGTCTTACGACGCGCGAAATTGGCGGCCCGTTTATTGGCAACTGCGCTCCACAAGCTCGCAGCCGGGCGACACGCTTGTTTTTCCGGCGTTCACGCAAGATGTGGTTTACGTGGCGCATCAAGTGCCCATGTCTTATGAAGAAATGGTGCAGTTGATCGCACGCTGGCGAAAAAGTCCTTTCGTTCGTGTTCACGAGATCGGCCGTTCTCTCGGCGGCAAAGCCATCTACAGATTGATTATTACAGACGCGCGGCGCAAAGGCGCCGCTCGCTTTGCATCGCCGCGCTGGTCGCATTACTTCACCAACCAGCACCCCGGCGAGCACAACGCTCAGTGGCGCATGGTCGGGATGATCGATTGGCTGTTAAGCGACGAGGGGCGAAACTACCGGCGCGCCGGCATCTGCCATTTCGTTTTGATGATGAGCCCGGATTCGCCCGCGCAAGGGTGGTACAGGGTGGGCGCGCAAGGTGTGGACATGAACCGCTCTTATCGCGCGGCGGGCTCTGACCGTAGCGCACAAGCGCACGAAGCTTACCTTTGCCAAAAAGACTTGGAGCAATTGATGGCCTCCGAGGCGCCGCTCACAACCGTTTGGAGCATGCACACTTGGCCCGGCATCGTCGAACCGATCGGCGTGCCGGGGCCGGAAGTGGGCGTGCGCGTAGGCCAGCTCGCCGAGCTGCGCGAAGCGATCCGGCGCCACGATCACCGCCAATTGATCAAGCCGCTCGCGCTACGCAAAGAATCGCCCGCCGGTGACACGACCTGGTCCGACGGCCCGCACGCGCAGTTCGGCATCACCGCTTTCCTCTGCGAAGGCGGCGGCGACATCTACACCAAAGACGACAACCTCTACACCGGCACAGTTTTGATGAAAAGCATTGCCGATTACTACAGAGGAAGTGACAAGTGACAAGTGACAAGTGACAAGTGACAAGATAAGAAGTGGAAGCAAGAGCAAACTACTAATTTACTCTCCTACAGAAGATCAACTGACAGTATACTTCGGCTCTTCTCTTTCTTGTCACTTGTCACTTGTCACTCGTCACTTGTCACTTTTTGGGCCGATTGATGGTGCCGCGACAGGCGGGCGATTGGCAGGTGCAACCTTTGCTGTCTGAGTGGTGTGTGTCCACGTAGTCGAGCGTGATCTCCTGGCCGGGCAGAATGTCGCGCAGCGCGAAGAAAATGATGTGGCCGTAAATGACGCGGATGAAGCTGTTCGGCGTGCAGGAATGGTTGATGTAGCGAGCGGGGTTTTCGCCGCGGCTACCGTCTATGCTCCAGTAGTAATTGATGGCGCAGATGCGCAGCTTCCGCGTACCTTTCGCACGCCGGGCTGCTTCCCGGCGCGAAATTAATTCGCCGGTGTATTCGGCGATTTTTCCCCGCTTGGGGAACAAGATGTTCGCAAAGCAGCCCCGGCCGTTAATGGGCGAGCGCTTGACGCTCAACTCCGGCGAAAAGTTGTTGGCCACTTCAGTTCTCCGCGAGCGTAGGCCCAGAGTACCCGCGTCCGGTTATGCAATGCCGCGCGCGGTTTCCGCCACGATCAAATCAACCACGTCCTTTAGTTCCCCGGCGCTGGCGTAGGCCGCGCGCTGGCGCGCGGCCGCAGTGCCGCGCACCAGCGTTTCGCGCACCAAGGCGGACACTTCCTCCCACTCGCCGGTTTCCTCCAAAGAAGAGCGCAAGTATGCGAGCATTCGTTCGACCATCTCATGTGCCGGCCGGGAGCGGTGGTTAATCGGGTCAATCAAGTCGGCTTCCAGGCCGTAACGTGCCGCGCGCCATTTGGCTGCGCGCAGCAGCTCCGGGCGCGCCGCGGTGAGCGCCCGACCGCGCACCGCATCGGCGTAGCACGCGCGCGCGAGCGCCGCGACCAAACCCGCCGTCATCACCGCTTCATCAATTGTCAGGCAAACATCTGTGACGCGAAATTCCAGCGTTTCGAAGCGCGCCGAAGGCCGCACATCCCAGTAAATCTTGGTGCCGTCGGAAATGCTTTCGGTGGCCACCAGCGCCTCTACGAGCTGGTCATACTCGGCTCGCGCCGAAAAAACATGCGGCGTCCCGGCCATCGGCCAGCGCCGCCAAATCTCCGTGCGGAAGCTGGCGTAGCCTGTGTCGGCGCCCAGCCAAAAAGGCGAGTTGGCCGAAAGCGCAAGCAGCGGGGCCAGCCAAAGTCGCGCGCGATTCATCACCTGGATGGCCGCCTCGCGGTCGCGGATCCCGACGTGCACGTGACAGCCGAAAATCAATTGCTCGCGGGCGAGTTGCTGATAGTCCTGCTCGATTCCGATGTAGCGCGCTTTCGGCGTAAGGCGCTGCTCGTCCCAGTGGGAAAAGGGGTGCGTGCCGGCGGCCGCAATGCGGCTCCCCGTATTTTCCGCCGCAG
The DNA here is from genome assembly GCA_037719755.1 of Pyrinomonadaceae bacterium. Lineage (GTDB taxonomy): Bacteria > Acidobacteriota > Blastocatellia > Pyrinomonadales > Pyrinomonadaceae > JBBJMB01. The sequence continues at coordinate 6,435 of JBBJMB010000141.1, read as the reverse complement.
CGATTACTTCGCGGCGCAAGCGCGTGATCTCGGCGCGCACCTCCGCGAGCGTGCGGCAGACGGGCGTGCCGATCTCGATTTGCGAGAGGTACAGCTCGGACTGCACCTGGTCGCCGACGGCGGCCTCCGCCTCCGGGAGTATGCGCTGCGCGCGCGAACGCAACTCGCGCGTTTCCGGGTGGATGATTTGATATTCCTCTTCTACTCCGATGGTAAATTCTTCAACAAGCGTCGGCATGTTTTCCTCATGATCCTCTCATTTTGGCCGCATCAACTTGAGCACGCGCTCGGTTAGCGCGTTTCGCGATTGTTTTCTTTCTCATCAATTATGTCATCAAGCGCGCTGGCGGCGCACCGGCTGCAACTTGTAGCGAAACTAACATTAACTTTCGCTAATGCCTAGTTGATCTCAACCATGGAGTGGGTCTGTAACAGCAATCTTTTTTTCTCTCTTCTGCGGCTCTCTGTGTCTTCTGCGTTTTAGTAACACTTACCTAACCCGAGTCGTGAGTTGCCGAAACCATGCGGTGTCTCATCACCTGCGTCCTTGCGTCCGCTTTGCGGTGCTTTGCGTTAAAGTCACACTCACCTCAACGCAAAGCACCGCAAAGCGAAGGCGCAAAGGACGCGAAGAAGGGTCAACTCATGACTCGGGTTTACCTAAACACAGAGAGCCACAGAGAGCCGCAGAGAGAAAGGGTCTTGGCATCAGACCCACTCGTTTGAAGCGCAACGGCTCAACTTGACGCCTCCGCTCGCCGATAAAGCGGTGTCGGGCTCGACCGATTGGTGCGTGCCGCGAGCGGAGGTGAAAAGTGCTATACGAGCAGAGACGGTTCAAGCGAGCGTCGGTTCAGTTTGAAGTCAAATGGCGGGGCGACGCAGGCGCCAGCGAAGGTCAGACAAGCGATATCAGCGAGGGCGGCTGCTTTGTGCTCACCTCGGGCCAAGTCGCGCCCGGCGAGCTTATCCGCTTAGAGGTCGCGTTGCCCGGCGGGGACGCCGTCACGGCCTGGGGCGTGGTCGTTGAGCAGTGGCCTGAGATCGGCTTTTCCCTGCGCTTCACCGGCCTCAGCGATGCCGACAGAGCGCACATCGCGAGAATTGTGGCTCACTCCTCAAATCTTAATGGAGTTGCTTTTAAGAAATGGCTGGACGGCGTGGAAAACGTCGCCGTTAAAGTTTAGCGTGAGGCCGCGCACCGCTCGCCGCCCTCAACACAAGCGTCAGACCGCGCCATTGATCGTTGTCGTCAAGACAGTAAAAAGGGCCGCACACGCGCGGCCCTTTTTCAAAGCTTTCCACATTCCGATGCTCGACTTAATCAACGATCGCCGCTATTCAACCCAGAAGGGAAAGGTGACCGAGTCGGAGGCGAGCATTTGCCAGTGACCGTTTTGGCGGGTAAACGTGTCTATGTCGCGGAAGTGAACCGTGCCTGATTGTTGATCCCACCAGATTTTGTCGATTTCAATCGTCACCGTTTCGTCGTCGCCGCTCACCAGGGTGGGAACGCCGGTGGTATAGCTTTCGCGCGCGAAACGCTCTTTCATCACAAATCCAATATAGCCGGACTTGTTGGTTTGCCTTCCGAATTGATCTATGTTGATGAAGTCGTCGGCGAGCAATCGCTCCAGCGTTGTGCGATCGTTTTCGATGCGCGCCACGTGCAGATCTTTTTCCACGGCCAGCAGTTCGCTGATAATGGCCGCGTTTTTAGCTGAGTTAAAGACTTGAGCTTGAGGGCTGGATGAGACTAGATTGGTGAAACCGACTCCAAACGAAAAAGTCAAAAGCGCAATTGTGAGACGAAGCAGGCAGGTCCACATAAATCACTCTCCTTGCAGAAATAAAAGGCCTCTTCCGAATCGACCGACTGGCAGTATAACAGAGGAGTGCGTTTCAGCGAATATTTAAGCTTCGGCTGAAAAAAGGTAGCGCTACCAAAGTAGCGCTACCTTTGACCGTGTTTTGGCGGCAGTATGATGCGGCTTTATGAGCTGATAACAATTATAAATTAGCGCGAATCTTGACAGGCCCTCTGTGACGTACGTATAGTTCGCTCATCTTCGCTTGATTCGCCGAAAGCAGCATGTTGTTTTTATGACGCGCACTCAACAGTTTTATTACTACGGCTTTACCTACCGCTACTCCTTCGGGGAGCGGCGGGCGTTGCTACAGTGCGCGCGTGTACGGTTCAAACTTTAAAGAGCCACACGCTAAACCAGATTAGCAAAAGCCAGCCGCGCTCCTCAGTGATGAAGATCGCGGCTGGCTTTTTTGTTGATGAAAGATTTTCGACCGCACCGCCCGCCGGATGCGCAATGGAAGTTGAGGGGGCAAACCCGAGATGAAGATTGAAGACTGGCGCACCGAAATCGATGAGCTTGACCGGGAACTGCTGCGGCTCCTGAACCGGCGCGCGCACATGGCCACGGAGGTCGGTTTGCTCAAACGCACCGCCGGCATCGCCATCGCAGATCCTCAACGCGAGCGCGATGTGATCGCGCGCGTGTGCTGCGCCAACCCGGGGCCGCTCGACAGCCAAGCCGTCGGGCGCCTCTTCCGCCATATTATTCGAGAATCCAAACGCGTCGAAGAAATCGCGGTCGGGCGAGTCGCAGAGCTGCAAAGCGAACGAGTGATTTGATGAACCACCCCGTCACAGAGCGCAAATTACGCGTCGCTTTCCAAGGCGAGCGCGGCGCTTTTAGCGAAGAAGCGGCCGTGCGCTTGCTGGGCGAAGACATTGAGCTGGTGCCGCGGCCCACTTTCGAGGCGCTGTACGAAAGCATCAGCGAAGACGCCGCCGACAAAATTTTGGCCCCCATTGAAAACAGTCTCGCCGGCTCGATTCACCGCTCTTACGATCTTTTGCTCGAATGTAATTTGACGATCACCGGGGAAACCGTGATTCCGGTGGTGCACAATTTAATCGCGCGTCCGGGCGCAGAGTTCGGCGATGTGCAGATCGTGCAGTCGCACCCGGTCGCGCTCGCGCAGTGCGAGCGTTTCTTCCGCGCCCACCCCGCGATCAAGCGCATCGCTACGGAAGATACCGCCGGCAGCGTGCGGCAAATGATGGAGCAAAGCGATAAAACGCGGGCCGCGATTGCCGGCCGGCGCGCCGCCGAGATTTACGGCGCCGTAGTGCTGCGCGACCATCTCGAAGATCACCCGGAGAATTACACGCGCTTTTTGCTGCTCGCCCCACTGACCGAATCTTTTGTGACGCGCGCCGACAAGCTTTCGCTTGTGTTGAAGCTGGCGCACCGCCCCGGCGCGCTGCACCACGCGCTCGAGCCTTTCGCCAACAGAGGCATAGACTTGCTGAAGATCGAAAGCCGCCCCGTGCGGGGCGCGCCCTGGCAGTACCACTTTTACCTGGATTTGCAGGCTTCGATGGATGACGAACGCGCCGCCGAGGCTTTACGTGAATTGCGCGCGCGCGCCGACGAAGTGCGCGTTCTCGGATGCTACCCGTCCGCCAAAAATCAATTCGCATCACAACACTAAAAATACTTTGTAAGGAGCATCAAACAATGATTTTCAATATGTCCGGCGAAGCCACAGACGAGCAGATCGAGCATGTCGTGGAACGCATCCGCGAGCTCGGTTTTCAAGCTCACATTATTCGCGGCGCCGAGCGCACGGTGATCGGCGCCGTCGGCAAAAACGACAGTCGGCCGGAACTGGCCGCGCTGCGCGCTGCTCCCGGCGTCGATGCCGTGGTCGAAATCACGCACCCGTTTAAGCTGGTCAGCCGCGAAATCAAGCAGGAGAACACGGTGGTCGATGTGCGCGGCGTGCGCATCGGCGGCGACGACGTAGTGATTATGGCCGGCCCGTGCTCGGTCGAATCGCGCGAACAAATGATGGACGCGGCGCGCGGCGTGGCCGCCGCCGGAGCCAACATCCTGCGCGGCGGCGCTTACAAGCCGCGCACTTCGCCTTACGAGTTTCAAGGACTGGGCGTCGAAGGCTTAAAGATACTGGCCGAGGCGCGCGATGCGACCGGACTGCCGGTGGTCACAGAGGTGCTTTGTAATGAGGATGTGGACGTGGTCGCAGAGTACGCGGACATGCTCAAGTGGGCGCGCGCAACATGCAGAACTTCTCGCTGCTGCGGCGCTTGTCGGCAATCAAAAAGCCGATCCTGCTGAAGCGCCCCGTCGGCGACCGTTAAGGAATGGCTGCTCGCCGCGGAGTATCTGCTGGCCGGCGGCAACGCGAACGTGGTGCTGTGCGAGCGCGGCATTAAATCGTTTGAGACAGACACGCGCAACACGCTTGATCTCGCGGGCGCGGTGCTCGCCAAAGAGCTTTCGCATCTGCCGGTGGTGGTCGATCCGTCGCACGCCACGGGACGCCGGCGCTTGGTTCCGGCGCTGGCCAAAGGAGCCATCGCCGCCGGCATCGACGGCTTGATTATTGAAGTGCACCCGTGCCCCGAGCGCGCGCTCTCCGACGGGCCGCAATCGCTCGACATTCCGGCTTTCGCCAAACTAATGCAAAATCTATCGACGCCGCTGCGCCAGCCACAACGGCAATTAACCGCCGTCGCCTGAGGGTAGTATGTTTCGCTTCACCACCACGGGGGAATCGCACGGGCGAGCCCTTGTCGCCATCGTCGAAGGATTGCCGGCCGGCCTTCCCATAGACATCTCCTTGATTGATCGCGAGCTGGAGCGCCGGCAATGGGGCTACGGCCGCGGCGGTCGCATGAAGATCGAGCGCGACCGCGTAGAGGTTTTCAGCGGCTTGCGCCACGGCTTGACTCTCGGGTCGCCCGTCACGCTGGTGATTGAAAACAAAGACTGGTCGAATTGGACTGAGGTGATGGCGGCCGAGCAATTGGAAGCGCCGCCGGAGAAAACGCGCCGCGTGAGTCGTCCCGTCCCGGCCGCCGACCTCGCCGGCGGGCAGAAATACGACGTGCGGGATTTGCGCAACATTTTGGAGCGCGCCTCGGCGCGGGAAACGGCGGCCCGCGTCGCCTGCGGCGCCCTCGCCCGGCAATTGCTCGCCGCCCTGGGCGTAGAAATTAAGAGTCACGTCATTCAATTGGGCGGCGTGCCCGACGCGCCGCTTGAACTTGCCTGGGAGGCGGTCGCCTCAATTCCCGACGACGCGCCGCTTCGGTGCGCTGACCCGGCGGCGCAAGAGCGCATGGTCGCGCTAATTGACGAAACGCGGCGCGCGGGCGATACGCTGGGCGGCATCTTTGAGGTGATCGCGCGCGGGCGCCGCCGGGACTCGGCTCGCACACTTCGTGGGATCAAAAGCTCGACGGGCGGTTCGCGCAAGCCGTGATGTCGATTCCGGCCGTCAAAGCCGTGGAGATCGGCGCGGGCGGCTCGATTAGCCGGCTGCCGGCTCGCAGGTGCACGATGAGATCGCTACGACGCGAGCGGGCAAGTCTTCACGCGCCGCACAAATCGGGCGGGGGGCTTGGAAGGCGGCATCACCAACGGAGAAGAAATTCGCGTGCGCGCTCACTTGAAGCCAATCGCGACGCTCAGGAAAGCGCTGCGCAGCGTCGACATAGATTCCAAAGAAGAGCAAAGCGCGGCCTTCGAGCGCTCCGACGTGACCGCTGTTCCCGCAGCGGGCGTGATCGCCGAAGCCATGATCGCCCTGGTTCTGGCGGGGGCCGCCCGCGACAAATTCGGCGGCGACAGCCTCGGCGAGATGCGGCGCAATTACGAAGGGTACGCGGATCAGCTGCGTCGGTATTAATTTCGAGCATGTATCTTCTCTGCGTCTCTGCTGTGTCTTCTCTGCGGTGTTTCTCTGTGTTTAAGTAAGACTGACCCAAGCATTTAAAGGTTCCCTGGCGTTAACAGGATGATTGACCACATGAATGCAACTGCCGAAATGACGAATGATGTCACGGTTTCTCATCAAGCAGCTGCGCGGCGAGATGCGCGTGCCCGGTGATAAATCCGTGTCGCATCGCGCCGCGATGCTCGCGGCGCTCGCCGCCAGGCGCTCCACGATACCTTCTCTTCGGCCATAACTGTCAACGACCCTCGATTGCCTGGCCGCTCTCGGCGTGCAGATCAGCAGATCAGACTCAACTGTGATCATTGAAAGCGCAGGCGAGTGGCGACCGGCCGCCGTCGCTTGATGCCGTTAACTCGGGCACCACGATGCGCCTGCTCTCCGGCATCCTCGCGTCGCAACCCTTTGAGACGACGATCACGGGCGATGACAGTCTGCGCTCGCGCCCGATGCTGCGCATCGCCCAGCCGTTGCAGCTGATGGGCGCGGAAGTGGAGGCGCAACCGTCAGGCTGCGCGCCGCTGCGCATCGGCGGGCGACGGCCGCTGCGCGCGATTGAGTACGCCTTGTCAATTGCCAGCGCGCAGATCAAGTCCGCCGTTCTGCTGGCCGCACTTGGCGCCGAAGGCAGAACGACGATTAAATAGCCCG
>JBBJMB010000140.1:0-9404 GCA_037719755.1 Pyrinomonadaceae bacterium | reverse complement strand
TAAAACAGTAAAGATCAGCAGCAAATTCTAATGCATAAAGTGGGGGAAACTTGGAGGAACTAAGGGCAGTCTCGAATGACTTTTTAATCAGAGGAACGGCGGCCGACGGCAATGTGCGTTGCATGGCAGCGGTAACAACAAATTTAGTCGCGGAAGCGGTCGCAAGGCACCGCACGTCGCCAACAGTTGCAGCGGCTTTCGGCCGCGTCTTAACGGGTGCGCTGTTGCTCGGCTCCGGTCTAAAGGAGTTGGATCGCTTAACGATTCAGATCGTTTGCGATGGACCCATCGGCGGCATTACGGCCGAAGTGAGGGAACAGGGCCGCGTGCGCGGCTACGTGCGAAACCCCGAGGCGGATGCGAATCTCAACCATGCGGGTAAGTTTGACGTCAGCACTGTGATCGGCAACGGCACGTTTTATGTGACGCATGAATCGGGTTACGACATAGGTCTTTACCGCGAGCCGTATCGCGGTTCCGTGCCGATTATTTCGGGCGAAATCGCCGAAGACTTTGCGCATTACCTGACCAAGTCCGAGCAGATTCCTTCGGCGGTGATGCTGGGCGTGCTGATGAGAGCGCGCGCCGAGGGCGCGCTCTTTGTGGAGGCCGCCGGCGGTTTGATAATTCAGATTTTGCCCGGGGCCGACCCAGGGATCGTGGCCGCCATTGAAGAAACGGTGCGGGTGGCGCCACACACGACAACGATGATTCGCGAGGGCGCGAGCCCCGAGGATCTTTTACGCATGGCGCTGGGAAATCTCTCGTTTGAAGTGCTCGAACGACGATCGGTGGAATTCTCTTGCTCGTGTTCCTACGCGCGGGCGGCTTCCTTGATTGCTTCGATTGACGCGCACGAGTTGAACGCCATGCTGCGGGAAGACGGAGGTGCGGCGATGACCTGTCATTTTTGCAACGAGACTTACCGCTTCGAGGCGAAAGACCTGGAGAAAATGATCGCCGAAAAGGCGGAAAGATTGCGGGCATGAACCGAGTGGCGGGCGCGTCTCGGATGCCGTCAGGATGGTTCTGATGATGATGACGACGCGTGCGGCGTCAAAAGGTTGTAGTTGCCGACTTCGCGATTGTGGCTGTCGAGCGCGCCCAACATCGGCGAAGTCTCTTCGAGCATTTGCTTGGTCATCGCGATTGAGTCGCTTAATTGCTCAAAGTCTAGGGCGGAGACTCTTTCCGGCGTGGGCAGCGTCACCACTTGATCGTTGACCAGACCGAAAAAGTTTTCAATGGATTGCAATTGGCCTTCGACCAATTTAACCGAGCGTTCAAGCTCATCGAAGGCGGCCACGCGGCGTTTGAGAATTTCCACATTCGCCTGTTGCACGCGGCGCGCTCGCTCGTCCGCGGCGCTTTCAACGGATCGCTCGGCTTGAGTCAATTGGTTCTGCACCGCTTGTCTATTGATTGAGCGCAAGTGATTCTTCCGGCGGCGGTAAACGTCCAGCAGGTCAACAAAGTCCTCCCAGCGTTGGTCCAAGCTCATAATGTTGGGCGGAATCGTGCTGGAATTGGTGAACTTAGCGTAGTTGCTGTAGATCTGCTTTTTCAGCCACTTTAAATACTCGACCGCTTCTTTTTCGCGCGGGTCAAAACCCTTGATCATCTCTTCGCGTTGCTTGGCGCGCAGCGCCCGCAGGCGCATCCGGTTACGCTTATCAACAAGACGGCGGTACAGCGAACTGGCCGGAACCGCGGCTAAATAGCAGCCTTCCGCAACAATCGCCGCTCCGAGCGGAATGACGGATTGTGTGTAAGCCGCGGCCACAGCGAAACCGGCCATTCCCCAAAAGTTAACCGGTTCTTTGAGAGCCTCCTTGAGATATTGGAGGTCAATCTTTGGAAAGTCCGTCATAACGACACTTCGTACTCGAGCAGTTAACTTCTATTGTGCCACGCATTGCGGTGTAGCTCTGAGCGAGCGCCTCGCGGCGGCCGCTGAGCCACTGGAGAAAACCCGCGCGCCTTATGACTCGCCGTTTGTGTCGCGGGGCGCGGGCAGAGCGGCCGGAGCGGAGTTGCCCGAGGCGGGCAGCAACCCCATGTCGCGCTTGTAGGCGAGCAACTTATCTTGCAGCTGCATGTCGACCGCTTCGCGCTCGATTTCCTGCATCTGCGTATCAACCGAGGCCGAGCCGAGCTGCATTTTCGCTTCTGCGGAGGCGACGCGCCGGTCAATTTTATCGCGCATCTCACTGAAGGTCGAAGCATCGTCGCCGAGATGAAACGACTCCATCGTTTGCGCGAGTTGCTCCTGCAGTTTGGCCTGCTTCGATTGATTGATGAGCTGCATCGCCTCGGCTGTGCGCCGCTGCATTTGCAGCACATAATTGTCGCGCGCTTTGAGCGCTTGTTTCGATGCGTTGCTCGAGTGTTCGAGTTGCTGCGAAGTCTTTTGCAGATCTACTTGCGCTTGCTGCAACTGTCCGAGGTAAGCGGTGGCGACATCATCGCGTCCCAGCTTCACCGCGGCTTTTATTTTCGAGTCAAGATCAACGACCTGCGTTTCAAGCCGCTCTTTATTTTTGGCGAGTAGCTTCTCGGTCGCCATCACTTGCGCCACCGAGTTGTTAAGTTCGGGAACGCGATCCCGCATGTCGCGAATGGTTTGCTGCAGGATCAATTCGGGATCCTCAGTCTTCTCCACGATCCCGCCAAACAGCGAGCGTATGGAGCGCTTAAACCTGCTCCAAAGTCCCATCATCTGTCTCCTCTCCACACGAGCGGGTCGACTTTTAAAAGCGTGATTTCCACCCGCCGCTAGCGCCGAATTAATCAAATGGCTGTACGAGTGCGCGACAGGCCCGGTTGCAGACACTGAGGGCGCGCAAACCGCAGTATAGCAATACTTCAACGTGCACGGAAGAAGCGTCGCGGAGAAGCGCGAGAATCATGCTTCCGAACAGAGATTTTCGCCGCCCCGCGACAAAATGAGGGCGCCCTAGGTTGACCGGCCGGCGCTGAATTTGCCGATGTCGCGCCGGTAGTGAATGCCGTCCCAGTGTATATCTTCAGCCGTTAAGTAGCAGCGCCCGAGAGCTTCGTCGAGCGTCGCCGCAGCCGACGCCACGCCGAGCACGCGACCGCCGGCAGTTAGCCACTGCCCGTCAGCGCTTCGCGTTGTGCCGGCGTGAAAGATTTGCACGCCGGCACGCCGGCACGCGCGATCTAATCCTTGAATCTGACCGCCCGTGCGCGGATTCACCGGGTAGCCGGGAGCCGCCAGCACGACACAAGCCGAAGCGCCGTTGGCCCAGACGATATTAGTTCCGCCAAGCCTGCGATCAGCCACAGCTTCGCACACATCCACGAAATCGCTTTTCAGCCGCGTGAGAATCGCCTGCGCTTCCGGGTCGCCGAACCTGACATTGTATTCGAGCACTTGCGGCCCATCCTCAGTCAGCATCAGACCGACGAAGAGCACGCCGCGGAAAGGGAAACCATCCGCTATCGCTCCGCCGAGACTCGGCTCAATTATCCGGCGCACAACATATTCCAGATGATCCTCGCCGATTACTTCCGCGCTGGTGATCGCGCCCATGCCGCCGGTGTTTAGTCCGGCATCATGATCGCCAACGCGTTTGTGATCTCGGGCGGGGGGCATCAAGGCGTAATCGCGACCATCGGCGAAAAGCAGCAAGGAGACTTCACAACCCTCAAGGGCTTCTTCGATCACAAATTGTTGAGAGAAGTTTCCGGCGCTCAATTCGCCGACGGCCGCTTCAGCTTCGCGGCGATTTTTCGCCACGACAACTCCCTTGCCGGCCGCGAGCCCGTCGACCTTGATGACGATGGGAGCAGTTTCCGCGCCGAACTCCCCGCTCCGCAGAATACCTAACGCCTCACCCGCATCACTCGCGGCGCGCCAGCGCGGCGTCGGAATGCTGTGTTTGGCCATAAACGTTTTGGCGAAAATTTTGCTGACTTCGAGGCGCGCGGCTGACAAACTCGGTCCCATCACGCGCAACCCGGAAGACTCAAAGGCGTCAGTTAATCCGGCCGCCAAAGAGGCCTCGCCGCCAACGATTGTCAGGTCGATCCGACGCTCTACAGCAAACCGCACGAGCCCCGCCACGTCTGTTGGTTGCAGAGCGACGCAGTCGGCGAGTTCCGCGATGCCGCCGTTTCCGGGGGCGCAGTAAAGATGAATGTCATGACGGCGTGCTCCGGCCTGCAACGCCCAACAAATTGCGTGCTCGCGACCGCCCGAGCCGACGACAAGAATTTTCATCAGTTTTTGGTAAGCTTAATCTCAAACTCTTCCGAGCGAAATGTCCCGCAAGGCGAGGCTCATCAGACCAACGCGAGCGACGCCCCCGGCCCTATACCACAACGGAAAGCCTTGACACAACTCCGCGATAAAGATAATTTGCTGATGCTGCCCGGCGCAAGGTTTACCGCCATTTCAGACTAAGCCAGGATTAGAAGAACCAACCAGCGGCAGCAAACTCCGGTTACTACTGGTGAGACCCGTCGGCCCCGTATCGATCAAACATGCAGTACAAGCATGGAGCACGGTTCTTTGACGTCGAATTTTGATTAGTCTTCCGCGACTCGCCTCGCATCAGTCGCCCAAGCAACAATCAAGCTAACCGGCTTCCCCCAAGGGTCTGCCTCAGACGTTCGAGCGAGCTTAAGCTAGAATAAGGGTCATACTTTATGCAACAGGTTCAAGAAGAGGTCAGAGTTGACGGAGAATGGAGCTCCCCCGAAACGGAGTTCCAGGATCGCGGCATTAAATGCGTGGACTGTAACCAGGTATTTATTTGGACGGCCGGTGAGCAAGTGTTCTTCCACGATAAAGGTCTCAAGAACGAACCCAAGCGTTGTAAGCCTTGCAAGCAGGCGAAAAATGAGAGACTCGCAGCCATCACTGCTGCTCAGTCTTCGGGAGTGCGTCAGCGCATCGAAGTGACAGTTCAATGCGCACAGTGCAGTCAGCAAACCACCGTGCCCTTTTATCCGTCTCAGGGCCGCCCTGTTTACTGTCGCTCCTGTTTTCTCGCCGGTCGCAAAGACGCTGGCGTTGAGCTGCAAGCTACTTAGCTTAGGCGAGAGCGCTGCCGTTGACCTTCCGCCGTTGACCTTCCGTTGAGCAGCTCCGCTCCCTAGCGGCAGTGCACCACCAGTGTGCGTCCTCACCGCGGCCTTTACTTCCCTTGGAGTTCACTAAACTAAAACTGACGATAATTGCGATACTTTATCGGGGCCCTCGCGAGTTGATTGCTGCCTGCTTTAGCTCGTAAAGCAGGGGCAGAGAGGAATGATGGCTGTCACCTCTCACGCGAAAATGAAGAATTAATTCCGCTGCCAATTGCGGCCGCGTCATCGGCGGGCGGCAAGTTGGATGCCTTACGTTGGCTGCCGCGCAAATCAGCTAAAGCAACTATAACGAGCAAGGCAGAGACGCCAAGGGTCGCGAGCACATACAACAACGCGATCTGCTCAGTCGCCATCAACGCGACGATCACAACGGCCATCACTAACACCCACACGATTCCCATTCGCCGTCGTTGCTTCGGCGCAAGCGCAGTTCTACTCATCAGAGAAACCAACCCTTTCCGGGTTCAACAACCCTTGAAAGAAATCATTCGACGGCGGCGGACAAGCAATCATTTTATCCGTTGTCACTTTGGTTAATACATCATCCTCAGTGGCAATCCAGCGGCAACGCTTGTTGCGACGCCCATTCCTTGACCAAGCAACATGTTTAAAATACTTGACGGGGTCGCCACTGAACTCGGAATGTCAATCACGTCGTAGGGCTTGAGCGCAATATCCGGCCGCTTCTGGTTTTTGATGTCGTTGTAATTTACCTTAATTACTTCGGGCTCCAATTTGCCCGTGATGCGCCGGAAAATCCGGACCTTTCCGCCCTGTGCATCCTTTCTCAGCCCGCCGGCTTGAGCAATCGCATAAAGAAGAGACATATCTTCTCGCAGGGCGATTTGCGAGGGTTGGATGACTCCTCCCGTGATAAGAATGGTCGCCGCTTCACGGACGATGACAACATCACCCGGCAGAACAATCGGGTTGGCCGCGCGCTTTCCGGCCTTGAGATCAGCGATACTGTAAAGCTCAAAAGACCCTAAATACTTTTTGAAATTCTGTTGCAACGCATCCTCAGACTGATTGCCGCTTTCTGTTGCTGCTACCGTGCTCGCTTCCTCACTGTTCGCTTCCTTACTAAGGTGAGACGCGCTTTTAAATTCACCTTCGGTTGAAGGCTCTATGAGACGCACCGTTTGCTGTTCGGCCTGTTGGTCAACTGCCTGGCTCTGAGAAGACTCTTGAGAAACATCAATGCTCTGCGCTCCGTCGGTGAGCTCCGGTGTTTGTTTCGCAACGAGCTCTTCTTCCTCTTCGATTCCGGGGCACAGCACCGGCTGGGTGTGGAAAATTTGAATCTCGCTTCCGGCCTGTTCGGTCACTCCGCCGGCCCAAGCTAAAAGCTCCAGCAAACGCACTTGCCTGTTCATCATCACTCTTTGAGGTGATCGCACCGCACCGTAGACCACTGCCGGCGGACGGCTACGGCGATCCGTGACGCGCACGTTGACTTGCGGCCTTTTGATGTACTTCTTAAGTTGAGCGGTGACTTCCCTTTGTATTTCCCGATCCGTTCGGCACTTCGCAAAGATCGGGTCATCCACAAACGGCACTTCTATATTTCCGTCATCGTCAACAACAAGCGGGCCGTTAAACTCCGGCTGCCCGTAAACTCTCAGGTCGATGACATCTCCGGGACCAAGTTTATAGCGTCTGATGCCCGTGGCATCGTGCTGATCGGTTCCGCCAAATATCTGCGCACCACCGCCGCCGCCTGTATCCTGTGCCTTGAGGTTGGGCGCGAGAATACCTGCAACAAGCAGCAACGCGATTGTAAAGTTACTTGGTTTCATCTGAACCTCTCGAGTGACACGGCAAAGTTTGCCTAAACTAAACAATAACGCCCGCGATCAAAGCAACTCCCATGTGTCAGCCTTTGATCAGCCGCGCGTTAAAACTGCAAAGCGCGCCTAGCATAGCAATTATTCGGCGCATTAGTAAAATGCTATGTTCGCCGGTAGCGTCCCCGCTAAACTCCGCTCCGTGTTCAACCTGAGTCAGATTCCAGGTGTTTCGAGCGGAACAATTATTCGGGCGAAGGTGCTTCAGAAGGCGAAAGGTCGTCCGCCTCGTCGCTTAAAGAAAGAATGGTATGTATGGATTGCACCTGCCGCTGTATTTTATCTTCCACTTCTGCGCGAGACTTGCTCCAGGCTTGATCGCGGCCAAGATAAAAAGGGCGTTTTGATAGCGATCAATTGCTTTCCGGTAGTGGCCTTTGAAGGCCGCTCGTTCGGCGAGTTCCGTCCAGTATTCGACGCGAGCGGCCGCAATGTAATCGCGGATCGCGTAGATCGATTCATGCAACTGCCGTTCTTCCGGGTAAACGCGTAAGGCCGACTCGAGGATCTCCGACGCTTTCAAAGCGGTTTCAATTTTGGACGAAACCCTGGCGCGGCGCTGAGCTTGGTAGATTAATTTTTGCGAGCTGTCGCGCGCCCATAACAAAAGATGCTGCCTTTGAATGGCACGCATCCGCTCTTGCCGTGCGTACAAACCATGACGAGTATGCGGCGCCAGCAACATCCCGCCAAGCGAATCTTGCAGGCTCATCATGTACTCTTCACAAATGCGATAAGCGTTTAAGTGTTGCTCAGGCGTATTCGCCTTCGCGTTGAGATCAGCCAGTTTACGCTCAAGCGCATTGAGCGCCGCCATCTTCTGGCCGACCGAGCCGTCCGGAGGGCGCCGGCCGCCCTGCACCTGGGTCACTGGCCCGAAACCGACGTCAAATGATTCACGCATCCGGCGCTTACCCGAGCGGCCAAGCAGAATGTGGTCGCGCGCAACAAACCCGATGAGAACAACGATCACGGCGGCCATCGCCGCGGTGAGACGCCGTTGTTCGGCTCGCCTCCTTCAGTATGCAACAGCCACCACAGCGCGAGAAAAAGAAAGCAGGCGAGCAAACACACACCGAGGGCGTAACCCCTCGCCGAGGACTTTCTTTTCGAGCGGCTGAGGCCAGCTGAGGTGCGCTGACCGCCGAAAACACGGTCGGCTTGAGGATTCATACGCAAAAGACTTTTTATCTGTGAACTCGTTAGTGGCCGTGAGAATGGGCGCGGGCGACGCTCATGAAATGCGCAACTTCAAAGCTGCTTACTATTCGAGGCGCGCCGCGGCGGCCCTTCCCAGCTACATTTTCAAGAATTTAACGCGGCCCTGTCAATCCGAATTTTCATTAACTAATCATTTTCGATTGACGTGGTTTGCCATTTCGGTAGTAGGATGCTGCCAGCATTCGGGTAAGCGGTGTAGCATCAGAGAACTCAAAGAGGGGCGTGCATCGCCGGTTTGCAAAACTTTATGAGCCAAGAGATGCAAGGCCGAGTGGCGTTGGTGACGGGCGCCACGTCCGGGATTGGCCGCGCCACGGCGCGGCGCTTCGCCGACGCCGGCGCAAGCGTCGCCGTCGTCGCGCGCAATAAAGAGGCGCTGGCTCGCCTTCGCGTGGAGATCGAAGCGAAGAACGCAGAGCTGTTAGAAGTGGACGCTGATCTCACATGCCCGCCAGAGGCCGAAGCAGCGATCGCTGCAATCGTCGCCAGGTTTGGCGGCTTTGACGTGCTGGTTAATGCCGCGGGCCAGATCGTCAACGGGTCCGTCGAGAACACATCGCTGGCCGATTGGGACCGTATGATGGGCGTCAATCTGCGCGCCGTGTTCCACCTGATGCAGCTCTCCGTGCCTTACTTAGAGAAGAGGCCGGGCAACATCATTAACGTCTCAAGCGTCACGGGTTTGCGCGCCTTTCCGGGAGTTCTGGCTTATTGTGTCGCGAAGGCCGGCGTCGATCAGCTGACTCGTTGCGCCGCGCTCGAGCTGGCCGCCAAGGGCATCAGAGTCAATGCGGTTAATCCGGGCGTTGTCGTCACCGAGCTGCATCGCCGTAGCGGCATGAGCGATGAAAACTACGCCGATTTCCTTGCGCGGTCAAAGCAGACTCACCCGCTTGGGCGCGTCGGCGAGCCCGACGAAGTGGCTGAGTTAATCTTGTATCTTGCTTCGGACCGCGCCTCATGGATTACCGGCGTGACTTATTCAATTGATGGCGGTCGCGCGAACACATGCGCTCGTTAAGGAATTAGTTTTCAGGATTTCTCTTCGCTGCGTCGACGTATTTTTGACTTTTTTCTATTGTTTACAGCAATAATGCGAACAAACGAGAGTCTCACAAGCTAAAGCAGCGTTTCTTTTTGAATCATTCTGGTGAAGATAAAACTCCTCCCAAGCTCATTCGACATAGAAGGCCGCGCTTCTCTTGACCAGCGGCTGAC
>JBBJMB010000139.1:0-9413 GCA_037719755.1 Pyrinomonadaceae bacterium | reverse complement strand
CGATGTTTTTTTTGTGACGGGATGTTTGGGCGGAGCTGCGGGGGGGCTACGATTGATGCACGGGGTAAATAGATTTTCTTGGCGCCGTAAAAAAACAAACGCCGCGAGTCCGGCGGAAGCGTTGATGCTTCGCCAATTGCGGCCCGAACCGCGCGCGGCGTGGGGCGCGTTGCTGGGAGAAAAGCAACTCGCCTCAGCCATGATCGACATCAGCGACGGCCTCTCCTCGGATCTGCATCATCTTTGTCGAGCAAGCAAAGTGGGCGCCCGCATCGACCTATCGAGCGTTCCCTGTGATGCTGCGCTTGCGCAGGCGGGGTTCAGTGCCGACGATGCCGCGAAATGCGCCCTGCACGGCGGGGAAGATTTTGAATTGCTTTTCACCGTTCCGCCAAGCAAAGTGGCCCGACTTCCGTCTGAGGTGGCCGGCGTACCCGTCACGCGCATCGGCGAAATCTGCGATCGTCAAAGCAAAATAAAGATTAATGACGGCCGCCGGTGGAAGGCGTTCAAGCCGCAGGGATTCGCCCATTTTTGAGCGCTCAACTTGAGCTTTTTCGACCTTCGTTTGACTCTCCTCCTGTTTCCTGCCTAGACTCATTTTTTAATTTTTAAAGAACGAATTAGTTCGCGACCGCCAATTTAAATTCAATGTTGAGATTCTATAACACGCTGACTGCCCAGCTCGAAGAGTTTCGTCCGCTGCGCGCGGGCGAAGCGCGCTTTTACTTTTGCGGACCCACGGTTTGGAGCTACGCGCAAATCGGCAACTTTCGCTCGAACATCTTCGCCGACATTCTGCGGCGCTACTTGAAGTTTAAAAACTACCGCGTCACGCACGTCATGAATATCACCGACGTGGAGGACCGCATCATCGCGCTTTCGCAAGCGGCGGGCGTGTCAATCGACGAGTACACCGCCAAGTACATCGACGCGCTGTGGCAGGACTTTGACGCGCTCGGCTGCGAACGGCCCGACATCGCGCCGCGCGCAACCAGGCACATAGACCAGATGGTCGCGCTGATCGAGCGCTTAGAGGCGCGCGGCCACGCCTACAGATCCGAAGAGTCGATTTACTACCGCATCAGTTCGTTTCCCGATTACGGCAAGCTGTCGAAAATCAATTTCGCCGGAAATATCGCGGGCGCCAGCGAGCGCATTGACACAGACAAATACGACAAGGAAGACGCGCGCGACTTCGCACTGTGGAAAGCGGCGAGCGACCCGAACGAACAAGCCTGGGACACATCGCTCGGACGCGGGCGCCCCGGCTGGCACATTGAATGTTCGGCAATGTCGATGAAGTATCTCGGCGAGACATTTGACATTCACGCGGGCGGCATCGACCTTGTGTTTCCGCATCACGAAAACGAAATCGCGCAATCGGAAGGCGCGACCGGCAGGGAGTTTGTGCGCTACTGGCTGCACGCCGAACACTTAAAGGTTGACGGCGAAACAATGTCGAAGTCGAAAGGTAACTACTACACTTTTCGCGATCTCGTCGAAAAGGGACATTCGCCGCTTGGCATTCGTTATCTGCTGCTCAGCGTGCCGTACCGCAAGCAGCTCAATTTCACTTTTGAGGCACTGCGCAGCGCCGAAAAACCGTCGAGAGCTTGCGCGACTTTAAGACCAGGCTGACCGAGTTCGCCGGCGGCGAATCCGGCTCCAACCCTCAATTGCGCGCGGCGGCCGCGCGCCTTCGAGCGCTTCGAGAGTGGGATGGACGACGACCTCAACACGTCGGTCGCATTGGCGGCGATTCATGACTTGAGGCGCGAGGTCAACACGGCGCTTGATAATTGCCAGCTACGCGCGGACGACCGACAAGACATTCTCGCGCTGCTTGAGCGCTTCAACAGCGTGCTCAATGTGTTCGATGCGGCGGAGCAAGAGATGCTCGATTCCGAGATTCAGACCTTGATTGAAGAACGCCAAGAAGCCAGGCGTCGGCGCGAGTGGGCACGCGCCGACGAGATTCGCGACGCGCTCAGCGTTAAAGGCATCACGCTCGAAGACACGCGCGACGGCGTGCGGTGGAAGCGGCGCCCATAGAGATTTTCACTTTGCGTCTTCACTTTGCGCTTCTTTGCGTTTAAGTCACACTGACCTCAACGCAAAGAAGCGCAAAGTGAAGACGCAAAGGCGCGAAGAAAACGATTTCTTTAAGCGTGTTGCGGTGCCTCAGATAAATGCTCGAGATGAGTTTGTTCTTCACCGACGGAGCGCGAGAGCGCGGCGATCAGCACGCTTAAGATCACCACAATCCAGAGCGCGGCGCGTAAGCCCATCAACTCGGCGGCAAAACCGATGATCGGCGGCCCGATCAAGAACCCGAAGTAGCCGGTCGTGGTAACTGCGGCGAGCGCCACTCCGGCCGGTGCGGTGCCCCGCGCTCGTCCCGCGGCGCTGAACACCACGGGGACAATGGTGGAGAAGCCGAGACCGACGCACGCTAAGCCGATAAAGGTCGGGACGCTCTGCGCGACGAACAGCGCTGAGCCGAGCCCGGTCGCCGCTAATATGCCCCCGAGCGATAAGATCATCTTCGGCCCGAGCAGCTGGATCATGCGGTCTCCCGCCAAGCGCCCCGCCGCCATCGCCAAAGAAAAAGCGGCGCAGCCGGCGGCGGCCACCCCGACGCTGGTTCCGAGCGTTCCCTTCAGATAAACCGCGCTCCAGTCGGCCATCGCACCTTCGCCGAGCATCACGCACAGCGCAATCACTCCGAGCGCAAGCAGATCTTTCGTCGGCTTGGCGAAAAGCGGCGGCGGCGGCGCTTCCGCGCTCATTGTTTCAGGCAGCAACCAGACGGACGCGATTAGGGCGAGGGCGCCGAACAATGCGGCGACTCCGGCGAAGTGAATCAGCGGGTAAAAATTAAGCGAGGCGATGATCGCGCCGCCAATTGCGCCAATCATTCCGCCGAGGCTGAACACGGCATGAAAGGAAGACATGATCGGACGGCGGTAAAGTTTTTCGACGGCCACGGCCTGCGTGTTCATCGCCACATTAAGCGCTCCGTTGGCGGCGCCGACGATCATCAGGGAAAAGGTGAGGGTGAGTAAATTCGGCGCCAAGGCGGCGAGCGGCAGCGTCGCGCAGTAAGCGAGAACCGCATACTTCGTTACGCGATGGCTGCCCACGCGCGCCCCAATCCATCCGGCGACGGGCATTGAGATCAAAGCGCCGACGGCCAACCCGAGCAGCGCCAAACCGAGCGCTCCTTCGCTTAATGCGAGACGCCCCTGCACGGCCGGGATGCGGGCCACCCAATTGGCGAAAAGCGCCCCGCTTGTCAAAAACATCGCGGAGACCGCCAAGCGATGAAACTTTTTCCGTTCTTTGAGATTTTTTTCAGTCAGCATAGATTTTACCGACGTGAGTTCAACGTAAAATGTCCGACAATCTTGTGGATTGTCGCCGGCCGTGCCAAAGTCGCGAAGCTTGATTTTTCACAATGCCCGCGACAATTTAATGATTGTCGGACATAGGCTGGCAGGTGCGTTGCTGACATCAAACTTCAGCTTGTTTGCAGGCGGAGGCCAAACGTCGCACCTTTCTTTAAGCGCCGACGATTTCCGCCCAATTACCCGCTTCCGACGTTGTGCTCAGCTCGGAGGTTTGGCGGGGCAGGATTTCGCTGAAGGTCAAACGATCCGTGCGGACCTTGTCCCACTCTTGAATTAAGAAGCCGTAAGACTCAAACAGCGCGCGCACGCTGGCCGCGTCGACCCCGACGATTTCTTCAAGCACGGGAATTAGCACGCTCAGCGCATCGGTGCTGAGCACGGTGCGGCGCGCAATTGGCGTGATGTACTGGCCTCGAGACGGCGATGGTGAATCCGTCACGGCGGTTGACGTGCAGCATGACATGCATCATCGGAGCTACCGTCTCCACATAAATAATTCTGTCCGGGCTGACCTGAAGCTCGCTTTGCAGTTCGTCTAAGACCGCAACTTTGCCGTAACCCGCCGGGACACGCAGCACCGACTGAATTTCTTCCGTCGACGGATCATAGCGAAAGCGCGTGCCGTAGATGTGGTCGGGCGGCACGATGCCCTCTAAAGCCGATTGAATCACTTCTTCGGGGGCTGCGGAAATCACGTAAAACGAGATCTTGTATCCGTCGATGCCGCTTTTCAGCAGCCGGGAAAGTTGCAGGATGTTCTGTTTGAGCCGAATTCGCTTTCCCACTTCGACCAGGTGCTCGCGCCTGACCCGGCGATATTCCGGATCGTGCAGCAGCAGGTAAGCCAGCTCGCCTCCCTGCTGCACCATGTTGATGCGCGCCAGCCCCGCCACCCGCTCCTCGAAGCCCGAAGCGCCGAGCAGTTCACTGAGCATAATGCCCGTGTCATTGAAACTGAGCGTTTGATCGAAATCACTGGCGAATAAATATTGCTTTGTCATGTGCGGTGTTTTTTTCATTGTCTTGATCACCTAAAATTACCAGGCGGTTGTTAACAAACAGTTGCCTGAACGAGCGAACCTTGAAAAGAAATAACGCTCTTCAAACGATGCGCCTCGATCTTCTGACGAATCCGCTATATATCAGGTTGCATATAAATCATCAAACCTGTTATATCAGATTTCGCTTATGCCTGCGATTAAATCATCCAAACCTTTGTATCAGAGTATTTACGAGCGTTTGAGCCGGGACATCATGACCGGACGTTACCAGCCCGGCCAGAAGTTTCCCAGCGAAGCGGCGCTCGTTAAAAGGTTTGGCGTGTCACGGATCACGGTGGGCCGCGTGCTGCGCGAGCTTCAGCAACGCGGATTCGTTGATCGCATCGCGGGCTCCGGAACATACATCCGCGATCCGGCCGAGCGCCCGCGCGAGAATCTCCTTTTCGGCTTAATCATTCCGAATCTCGGGGATACGGAGATTTTCGAGCCGATCTGCTACGGCATTATCGCCGCTCCGGAAGCGAGCGGCCATGCTCTTTTGTGGGGCCATGCGGGCGCCAAAACTTCGGGCAAGGAAGAGCAGGCGTTGCAGCTGTGCCGGCAGAGCATCGCGCGCGCGGTCTCAGGCGTGTTCTTTGCGCCGTTGGAGCTGAGCGCGCGAAGCAGTGAAGTGAATCGTCAGGTGATGAAGCTGCTGCGGAAGGCCGATATTCCGGTGGTGCTGCTTGACCGGCGCCCGGGGGACGGTGAGACACGCACGCGCGAGCGTTGCGATCTGGTGGGTATTGATAATCATCGGGCGGGCTACCTCGCCGCCGAGCACCTTTTGCGCGGCGGGGCGCGGCGCATCGGGTTTATCGGGTATGAGAATCAGGCGGCGACGGTCAAAGCACGTCTGATGGGGTACAAGGAAGCTTTATCAGTTAATGTCCGGCGCGCGGCCGACGCGCGCATCTTTTTTGTGCGCGCGTGGGTGAGCGTCTCGACTTGCCTGCGCCCGCCCGCGAGTGCGACGCTTTCGTGTGCGCCAATGACCGGGTCGCCGGCAACTTGATGCACACACTGCTGGCCGAGCGGAGGCGCATTCCCCAAGATGTACGATTGGTCGGGATCGACGATGTGAATTATGCGGCGCTGCTTCCGGTGCCGCTCACCACGGTGCGTCAACCCTGCCGGGACATCGGCGAAACCGCTTTGCGGGTGATGCTCGAACGATTGGATCGACCGCAGATGAGCGCCCGGGACGTTCTCCTTGATTGCGAACTGGTCATCCGGGAATCCTGCGGAGCCAAACACTCATAAGTTGAGCACCTAACTTCAATTCTTCTTCGCGCCTCTTTGCGTCTTTTCTTTGCGATTCTTCGCGTTTAGGTATGCCTTACCTAAACGCAAAGAAAAGACGCAAAGGTTTTTTCCGTTTCGCAGCAAGACGTTGTATCGCCCGGTGGTTTCGGGTATGCTGCCGTCCACGGTTGATCGTCAAACGAATGACTAACATTAACCTCAATTTCCTCCGCCCTCTGGATCAGCGCGCTAACATCTTCGCTGGCTAGCGATTCATTTCCTCCGCCCCGCTCATTCGCCCTGCATTGTTTCTGTACCCGCTTCTCTTGATAGGAGGATTCACACTATGTCTACCATCGCACCGCCGAAAAGACCGGAAATCAAAACCGCGCTGCCCGGACCGAAAGCCGCGGAGATCATCAAAGTTGACAATCAATTCGTTTCACCGTCGTATACGCGCCCTTACCCGCTGGTGGCTGAGCGCGCTGCGGGCGTGTGGATCGAAGACCCGGACGGCAACGTGTTTCTGGACTGCAACGCGGGCGTCGCCGTCTGCTCCACAGGACATTGCCACCCGGAGATCGTGGAGGCGATTAGCAAGCAAGCCGCCGAACTCATTCACGTCTGCGGAACGGATTATTACTACCGGCACATGCCGCAGCTCGCCGCCAAATTGGATGAGATCACGCCGGTTCCCTCGCCGACGCGCACGCACTTCGCCAATAGCGGCACCGAAGCGGTTGAAACGGCCCTGAAGCTTGCGATGCACGCCACCGGGCGCGAGAAATTCATCGCCTTTTTTAATAGCTTCCACGGGCGCACGCTCGGCTCGCTTTCGCTGACCGCATCGCGGGCCGCGCAGCGCGGCGGCTTTCGGCGACAGGCCCTGGATGTGACCCACGTGCCTTACGCTTATTGCTCGCGCTGTCCGTTCAATTTGGGCAGATGCGCTGAGGACGGCGCTTGCTGCCTCGGCGGCATCGATTGGATCGAGACCCGGCTTTTCAAAACTACGGTGCCGCCCGAGGAATGCGCGGCGATTGTGGTGGAGTGCGTGCAGGGTGAAGGCGGCTACATCCCTGCGCCGCGCGAATTTCTCGATGGTTTGCGCCGCATCTGCGATGAGCACGGCATTTTGCTCATCGCCGACGAAGTCCAATCCGGCATGGGGCGCACGGGCAAAATGTTTGCCTGCGATCACTACGATCTGAAGCCCGACATCATGTGCATCGCGAAGGGCATCGCTTCGGGATTGCCGCTCGGAGTTTGTGTGGCGCGCGCCGATTTGATGAACTGGAAACCCGGCGCGCACGCTTCCACGTTTGGCGGCAACCCGGTCGCCATCGCCGCGGCCTTAAAGACGATTGAGCTGTTGGAGCGCGAGCTGGTCGCCAACAGCGCGGCGGTCGGAGCTTACTTGCAAAGCGGCCTCAAGAAATTGATGGCAAAGCACGATTGCATCGGCGAAGTGCGCGGCTTGGGATTGATGATCGGAGTAGAGTTCGTTGAGAGCCGTGCATCGAACAAGCCGGCGCCGGCGCTGCGCGACCGCGTGGAGCGCGCACCGTTTGAGCGCGGCCTCATTTTGCTGGGAGCCGGTCCCCAAACAAATAGCAGGTCGCCGCCGCTTATCCTCTCGCGCGAAAACGTAGACGTCGCGCTGGAGATCTTCGACGAAGCGATTACAGCCGCACGCTCCTAAGTTTTCTTTGCGCCCCTTTGCGTCTTTCTCTTTGCGGTTCTTTGCGTTTAAGTAGGTCGGACTAAAATGCAAAGAACCGCAAAAGCTTGCAAGATCAAAATACCGCTTCTTGCCGTTTGTTTTTCGGCGGCGCCGGCCCCGTCGATACCGCGTTTATTGTTCCCTGCCCGTTGAAGCCGTCAGGAATGTTCGACGGCTCCGTTTTAAGCGACAGCGTGAGTCGCTCTTCGTTGCTCGCGAACTTGCCGGTGATCATGGCGATCCGTGCGGCCCTTCGACGAGTCCGCTCACACCGGCCGAGAAAGACGAAGCTGCCATCTTGGTTAACAATTCCTGTCGCCACTGCCCTGTGCGCGGCCGCTGAGCCTTCCCTTTTGAGATCAAACGAAAGCGTCGCCACCGCCTCGTGTCTCATAATCCCGATCTGCCCATCAAGCTTGAAGAGCGCTCGCGGCCAGCAAGGCCTCCGGATATCTTCATCTCCCCGGAGGTCACGCGGTAAGGTCGCATCTTCAGGTTTGACCAAAGTCGATTTCCGGCGCTTGTTCATCCGACGCTTTGATGGATGCGACGGCGAACGGGTACGTAAACGCCTGCGTGGTCATTGCGTCCGCCGGCGGCGTTTTCGCGCGCACTTTGACGACGCCGTTCTCCATCGTGATCCGGACGCCATAGCCACCGGTATTTCTCGACCCGAGGAAAGCGGCCACCAACATGTGCTCGCGAAAGAAAGCTGCGTCAACTTCCGGCAATTCCTTGATGCTGCGCCTGGCCGCGAGATAAGTCTCACGGTCTCTGACAACCAACAGGAAAGGATCCGCCAGGCTCGCGTAAGCCCCTTCTTTGAGAATCTTGATCTCCATTTGCGCACCCGATTGAGCATTGCCTGATGATTGTTCCAACGACGCCGGCGCGCTGTTTTTGGATTGCTCCTCGCTGCGGGCGCCGCCACTACAAGCGGCGTTGCTTGTTCCGTTAGTAATTAATGCCGCCAACGCGAACACAAAGGCTTCCACCGCAACATTCGACGCCTCCTTTGCCAACTCACTGCTCGTAAAATTGTACCCAAGTGTCCGACAATCTTCTCTATTGTCGAGGTCATACCCCGCTACGCAGCTTGTTTTCTAACACGTTCAAGCGACAATCGAGAAGATTGTCGGACAGGTGCTTGCTTCTCTCAGAGACGAGCGATTTTCCGCGTCACACGGGAACGCGCACGCGGAGGGCGCGCGGCACAATCTCAAAGCGCGCCGGCAACAGCCCCGCCAGCTCGCCGTCCACTTCGATTGCAATTCTTTCGCTCGGGTTGGCAGAGCGCACCGCGAGGCTTGCGGCGCGTGCGTGCGACACTTGCCGGAGACCCAGATGAGTGCCGCGATAAAGCCTCGGCGCGTGAGCCATCATCGCCAGAGAACTGATGTCGCCCACCGCGATCACTTCGAAGAGTCCGTCGTCGAGTTGGGCTTGCGGTGCGATCTTCATGCCGCCGCCGATGAAACGCGCGTTCGCGACGCTTAAGTTTGCCACAGTCAATGCGCGCTCGCGATGCTCGTCCAACCCGATCATGATTTCGACGTTTTTGTAACTGAGCGTCGCTTGCAGGGCGGCCAGCGCGAAAGTTGCTTTGCCGCCGAGCAGTGAGGACCGCTGCGCGGGAATCCAGCGGGAAGGTTCGCGCTTAACGTGTTTCACCACTTCGCCCGCGATGCCGCAGGAAGCCACGTTAATGAAAAAGCGCGATTCGTCAACGCCTGATCGCGCGCCCCGGCAAGTTACTTTGCCGATGTCTATCTGGACGACGCGCGATTTGCGCAGCGCGCGCGCCGCGTCGGCCGCCCGCGCAGGAATTGCGAGCGAGCGACGAAAATCGCCTCCCGTGCCGCTTGGCAAAATGCCTAACTCCGCGTCCGTGCCCGATTCGAGAATGCCGCCCGCAACTTCGTTGATCGTGCCGTCGCCGCCACAAGCAACGATCAATTCTCTTCCCGCTTTTGCTTCGCGCGCGGCGATCAC
>JBBJMB010000138.1:0-9428 GCA_037719755.1 Pyrinomonadaceae bacterium | reverse complement strand
CGTATGCACGGTGGTGTGACAGGGAAAGCCCGCGAGGGCCTACCTATGTCGATTTGGTGTTCGCTAGAAGTTAAGACGCAGCGCGAACTGGATCTGCCTGTTAGTGCCCAGGCCTACGGTGCGTCCGACAGTCGCGTTAACTAACCCGAAATTGCCGGCACTGCGTGCGCTCACGCCTTCGCTTGGAAGAGCAAAGGGCTGGCCAGGTTGTTGTGAGGTGGCCGCACTACCAAGATTGCTGGGAAGAGCGGCCGGAGGGTTGGCGAAATTGGCTCGGTTGAGGATGTTGTAGAACTCAGTCCGGAACTCTATATTCGTCGTTTCAGTGATCGGGAAACGCTTCTGCAATGTCAAATCAAACTGATGAAAGTCTGGTCCGAAGAGAGCGTTGCGCCCCAGGTTTCCATAAGTGCCGGGGCGCGGGATGGTGAATGCCGCCGGGTTGAGGAATTGATCGCCGTCGCGGTCAATGAAAGGATTGACGCCGGCGATGATGTCCGGACGCCGCGTGTTGCGGCTCGCGTTACCGCCTGGCGTGTTGATCACTGCTTGAAAGCCGGCAGGAAGTGGGCTGGTAGCATTGATCGCTGAAGGCAACGAGATGACGTAGCCGTTAGAGACCTCTGTGGTGCCAACCACGCATGTCGCCGCCTGGCACTGTGCTACCAAGTCAGGGCGTGAAATGCGAATGTCGAGCGGAATACCGGAGCGGCCATTGTAGACGCCGCCGACCTGGATACCGCTCAGCAAGGTATTGGCGACGCCGCTCACGTCAAATCGTCTTCCAGCGCCGAAAGGCAATTCGTAGAGTACGCTCAGGTTCGCGCTGTGGCGGATATCGAACGTGTTGTTGCCGCGCTCGGCATTGAAGTCGTAGGGGTTCTGCGCGGTCTGCGCCTCGTTCGAGCCCTGCGTAGTGCCAATGCTGTGGCCCCACTGATATTGGCCGCCGAGCGTCAGGCCCGCTGTGAAGCGGCGGTTGATTGTGACCTGCATGGCGTTGTAGTTATCTCTGCCGCCGCTGGTCTTGTAATCAATTTCGCCAAATGGATTGAGCCGGTTCGTGGCGCTGGGGACGACTTGCCCGCTCGAGTTAAGCTGGAAACCCACGAGATCAAACTCGCGAATGGTGGAAACACGCACTACGCGGCCTGCGTTGAGCTCATTAACAACGCCCACTCCGGTCGGCAGGGCTTGGCCGGAGTTGATGGTAGTCATACCGGGAAGAATTTTATTCGTGATGCTGCGTTGGAATAAATTGCGTCCCTGACTGCCGACGTAAGCCACTGTGAGCACGGTATTGCCCGGCAGTTCCTGCTGTATTGACGCGCCGTATTGAGCGACGCGCTCTGGCACCACATATCCGCCCACGTCGTAGGCGCGCGGCGTAAATGATGTGACCGGATTCGCTGTGCTCTGCACGGACGACGAAAGGTTGGGCGAAAATCCAGCCGCATCCGTGCGCGTCGTACGGAAGACGTTGCTCTCAATCGGCTGAATTAAATCTTCATACTGGCCCGGACCGTAGTAAAAGCCTCCTCCGGCGCGGAAGACGGTTTTGCCGCCGAATCTCGCAGGCGAGAATGTCATCGCCACGCGGGGGCCGAAGTTATTCTTACTGGATTTGTAAAGCTGAGTCGAAGGATCTTGAAGTCGACCGCTGCCGGCGTCAAACAAGACGACGCGATCGCCCAGCTCGCGGTTCGGCGAATAGTATTCATAGCGTAGGCCGTAATTGATAGTTAGATTTGCGCGGATGCGCCACTCGTCCTGTCCATAGAAGATGGTGTAGTACTGACGGCCTTTGCTAAAGCCGCTGTACGGGCGGCTGATGGTTGTCACCGGGTTGGTGGCGACGCGGAAGTCGCCGGCGCTGAAAGGTCGCCGATGAAGCTCGCCGTCACGTTCTGGTTGAGCAGAAAGTCGCGTATGTTGCCGTAGGTAAACTGGAGACCTCCGAGTTGATCGAAATCAACATAGATGTCGCGCAGCTCCATACCAAACTTCATTGAGTGATTTCCCTTCGTGACGGAAAGATTATCAATCAACGAAAGCGATTTGGCGTCAATTGGTTGAGCCCGGCCGTTACCGGCTGAAGATTGACGTGTCAGGCCGCCTGGAAACGAAAGCCCGGTTTGCGCTCCGCCGTTAACGCCCGGTAGCACAATGCCGCCGGATAAACTGAAGGCTGTGCTGGAGAAATCAATGGTGGATCCCGGCACTGAAGGGAAAACTGTCTGCAACGTGGTTGGCGCGCGGTTTACGCCGATCTTCGTTTCATTGATGATCGAAGGGCTGTAGATCTGCTGCAGCGCCATCACGAAATTGTCCGGCTGCTGAGTCGCCTGAAGGATGCGGCCCGTGGCGCCGTCGGGTGAACTCAGGTCACCGTCGTCGCGCTGATAGCGACCGTAAATGCTCAGTCGGTCACTGATGGTCCCGTCTATGCGAACGCTGAACGCATCTTCATTAAGCGCCGCGACAAGGTTGCGTTGAACGGTCTGCGCCACATTGCCGATGCCGCCGATAGACTGCGTTATCCCGCTGCCAATCGGAAAGGCATTGATTGCGCCACTCGTGCGCAGAGCCTGGATGCGTGTCAAGTCGGTCGCCGTCGGTGTAATTCCCAAAGCGAGGGCTGCTTCCTCCCCGCGCGGGTCCGTCGTGCCAGCGAAATTGATGAAGTTCCGAGCGGCGCTTGAAGGCGTCAGCTCAATGATGTTGAAGCCTGCGCGTTGGCGCAATCCTTCGTAGCTGCCGAAGAAGAAAACACGATCCTTGGCGATCGGTCCGCCAATGCTGCCGCCGAATTGATTAAGCCGCAACGGAGACTTTTCGGCGCCATCGAAAAAGTTGCGCGCGTCTAACACATCGTTGCGGAAATAGTGGAAAAGAGAGCCGTGAAAGGCGTTGGTGCCGCTTTTGCCGACCACATTGATCTGCCCGCCCGTTCCTGTCCCATACTCCGCCGGGTAATTAGAGGAATCAACGCGAAACTCCTGTATGTTCTCCAGAGAAGTTTGCAGGCGAAACTGTGAGCCCTGCACAGTCAGGTAACCTGGCGATGAGTCAAAGATGGCCGAGCTTTCAATGCCGTCGAGCCTGGTTTGATTTTGCTCGTTTGAGCGGGCGTTAAAACGAACTTCATTGAAATTGCCTGTGCCGGTATTTGTTGCTCCGGGCGTCAGCAGCTGAAGCTGCGAGAAATTGCGTCCGTTAACCGGGAGCTCAGCGACTTCGCGCGCCGTAACATTAACACCCAACCGGTTGGAGCTGGTGTCTATGGTCGCGCCTTCAGTGCCGGCGACGATAGTCACATCGGTTGAAACGCCCTGTGTGGCGAGATCTATATCGAGCGTGCGCACTTGGCCGGCTCCAACGACGAGATCATTCACTTGAGTGTCGTTGAAGCCGGCATTGACCACAGTCACGACATAAGTGCCGGGTCTTAACTGCGGCATCGAATAGAGACCATCCTCAGATGTGGTCGCTGTGCGTTCAATGCCGAGGGCGGCTGAGCGCGCCGTCACCGTCGCACCGGCGACAACTGCACCGGCTGGGTCGCGCACTACGCCTTCGAGGCGGGCCTGATCCTGCTGCCCGAGAGCAGGGATCACTGCGGCGACAACGAGAAACGCCGTCACAGTGAGTAAATTAGTCAAAAAACAAGCTAGCTGTTCGGAAAGCCGAAACATAAGATCCTCCTGTAGGATGCGAGAAAACATCGGTGATTAAAGAAAAGTGCTGGTTAGTATGGACGATTTGAAAACCGTTAAGGCGAAGCGCTAGTTCGGTCAAATTCGTATTCTATAAATGAAAACTTCCCAAGTGTTCGGGTGACTTTTTAGGGAGATAGTTTGCCGATTAAACAAGTGCACTGTAGACAGGATTGATTAAATCAAAGTGAATGTGATCTTAAATATGTGTTAACTCCTGGCTTAAGCAGCTCAGATTAGTGTGAATTTTCCTAATTTTCTTGATTAGTCATTAAATTTAACGGCACAATCTCAAAGTGTTTCGACGCTTCACAAAGCAGACATCAGGAGGCAAGAAATGCGAAGGAAAGTGCTGGCGAGTTGTGTCTTACTGCAAGTTATCTGTTTGACTGAACTTTTAAGCGCAGTCGAGACGCGCGCACAGAACCCCATCTTTAAGGAAACGGATGTGATTGATACGATCCATGCAGCAAAGGCGCACAGAGATTTGGATCGCATCATTGAACTTTCTGGTAAAGTGAAGAGAAGCGCTCGGCTCAGCAGCCGATCGCCGCATCCCGCGCAACATTAGACACTCGTCGTTATACTCAGCGATGACGGGCTACTAGATTTGAAGAGGTGGAATTAGCCTAAATGAAAATGCGATGGCCTCGGCCGTTTCGCTTACGCACGTTTTCTGTATATTTTTTCAAAGCCTTCTTTGCCTTAATCTTCGCCAGTGCAGTAAATCAACGGCTCACGATGGCGCAGCAGCAGAGCCAATCTCCGCCGCTCGCAGTTGAGCGTATAACCCTGGCTGCGCCTTCTGAAGTTGGCGTTGAGATTGAGGCTCGCTCACCGGGTGCATCTTGGAAAACGCTGGGCGCGGAAGCGGCGGCGGTGAGGATTACAGTTAACGGCAAATACAACCAGGATCTGCTTCTCTGGGCAGGCGATCAGAACTACACCTATCGCGTCGCGCTCGGGCGTTTGCCGCGCGGGCCTCATCGCATCACGGTGGAATTGAACGAGGCACGCTCCGCCAAGCAGGCGAAACGCGCGGAAGTGAGACTTTTGCGCGCGACAAGTATTGTAGCTGGGGAGGGAGTTGACGCTGATGATCTGCTGGCACACGCACACTCGCCGATCCTCTACGCCAGGGCTAACACAATTGACCGCTTCACAGACCTGCCGCTGTTAATGTATTACGAAATTGAAAGCGAGCCTTCCGGAGACAAGCTCATTCGCTATACAACGATTTTTACGCACGAAGACGGAGGCACGCCCGCCGTTGCTTTGATGTCGCGCTGGGGCGTATGACCGATATTGAGTGGACTTACGAGCTTCGCGTGCGCGGCGGCCGTGTCGTTGCCGAGACTTTTCAGGAATTGAACACGAAACGAAACCCTTTAAAGGCGGGCGAGCCCTGGGTTCACACCCGCTTTTGGCGACCGCCTCAGACAATAACAACTTCTCCGATTTAGCCTGTTCAGCGGTGCGCTTTGCCCCCTTGCCGGTGCGCATGCGTTTTGAAAAGGCTTCACGTGAAATTGTGATGGACGAGCGGCCCGAGCTTTATCGCGTGATGGCCGAAGAATTACAGCGAGAGAAACGCGTCGCCGAAATACCGAGCGGCGCCAACGTGATAGCTGACCCGAGGCGTTATCTTTATCTGGAGGGCTACGCCGACCAGCAAGAGCAGCAAACGACGATCAGCTTTGAGGTGCAACTCGAAGAGAATTCGCCGACCCTCAACTCAGACCACGGCGACGCGCGCCTGCGTATAGAAAGAGGCGGCTACTTCCGATCAACCGTACTGCTGCCAAACGGAAATTCGCCAACCTCTATCTCTAAAATCTCGCTACGCTGCTATGCGCGATCAAACGCGGCACTTGGAGGATCGTGCCAAAACGTGCGACTCAATAAAGCGTTCACGCTTGACGACAACTACGTCCCGCGGCCCCTCTCGTTCCAACCTTCGCCGGCAACATCCCTCAAGCCCGGCGAAGCTGCCACAACGCGCTTTGGTAATTGATGCATAAGCTCTCAAAATAACGTATTAAAGTCCGACAATCTTTAGATTGTCGCTGACCTTCTTGAGAAACCAAGCTTCGCGGCTTGGCATGAACGCGACAATCGAGAAGATCGTCGGACACTTGGGCCAATTTAGTGTCGTCAGTAGTGGCGCCTGCAGGAGATAAGAACGGCCCCTTGCGTCGAACCCATGTTAGAAATAAAACTTCAGCGCAAATTGAATTTGCCGCGCCGGGAACGCGCTGCGAATGGTTCCGAACGCTCCGCTTGAGCGATCCGAATTGGCACCGCCGAAGTTGGTCTTGTTGAGTAAGTTGAAAAACTCCGCCCGGAACTCTATGCGCGTCTCTTCGTTGAGAGGGACTCGGAAGTTCTTGTGTACGCCTAGATCTAGTTGAAAGAAAGCGTTGCTCCGGGCGATGTTGCGGCCGGCGCTGCCGAACGGCTGATCCACACTCGGGATCGAGACGTTGTTGCGGTTGAAATAATTGTCAATCGTTCTCTCGTCATCAGGCGCCAGCGGATCGCCCGAAACGTTCGGCCTGAGCGCCACACCGCCCAAGAACGAAGGCAGGTTCGCGGTCACAGGCGATGGCCCATAACGCAGGTTGATTGGTTGACCGCTGGTCATGGTGTTAATGCCGCTCACGGTCCAACCGCCGATCACCGCTTCCGCGATTGATGGCAGATCGCCGCCGAGCCGGCGCCCCCTGCCGACCGGGACCTCCCACACAAAGCTCGTGGTGTTGTTAATCGGCTGATCGTACGCTGAAATGCCGCGATCCGATGCCAGATCGTAGAGATTCTGCGGCGTGCCTGTGTTGCCGTTCGGCTCTTCGAGCACTTGACCGACGTTATCAATCGTCTTTGACCAAGTGAAGGAGTTGAGCAAATACAGTCCGCGCGCAAATCGACGCTCAAACTTCGCCTGCAGCGCATGGTAGTTTGAGAAGCCGGCGGGCAGCGCCGATGAGATCGAACCGAAACCTTGAATCGGGCGGCGATCCTGTAGGGACGGCCTTTGAGCTGCCGGCAATTGAAGCTCTTGGGAGCTTAGTGGCCGCGCCTGATTGTAGTCTGCGAGCAGTACAAGCTTCACCGCATGGTTTCCCACATAAGCCAGGTCGATGAGCATGTTTGGAGAAATCTCGTGCTGCACGGAGAGCTGCCAGTTCTGCACATAGCCTGTGCGGGAATCGCGCGGAACATAAAGCGTCACCGTATTCGGCAAGTTCGAAGGATAGCCGGCTTGCGTTGTTCTAAAACATCCAGTGGTGAATACGTCGCTTTGACAAAGCGGATTAAGCGTGGGGTTTGGCGCCCCTTGCGTAATTGTGGATCGCGTTACTTGCGGGAAATTGGTAGCCAGCAGATTTGCGCTGCCGAGACGTTGAAAGTAAACGTAACCGACGCCGTAGCCGCCGCGCAGCACGGTCTTGTCAAAAGCGTTGTAGGCGAAGCCCACTCGCGGAGCGACGTTGTTCTTGTCAAGCCCTACGAGCGCGCGGTTGGCAAGTGAGCCGGCGCTCGCTTGAACGATGCTGTTAGTCGCCGGATCGTAGTTTGAAAGACGATTCTGCTTTTCATAGAAAGGCGTCGCAAACTCATAGCGCACTCCTAAATTGAGCGTCAGCTTTGGGCTCACTTTGAAATCATCCTGGAGATAGCCGAAGTGAAGCCGCTGTCGCAAATTGACGACTAAGAGGCTGGCCAATTCATACTGGTTGCGAGCGCCGAAGAAAAAGTCGGCCAGGTTGTAAAGATTGTTAGCGCTCGTCGCGGTCACGGGACGGCTGAATTGACTGCTGTAAGTATCCAGACCGTTGAGCGGATTAGTGTCCTGAACATCTGTGTTGACGGCTAAGTATTCGTAGCCGGTTTTGAAGCTGTGCCGCCCGCGCGTGAAAGCATAACTGATGCGCAAATTGGCCGAGGATGGATTTTGAAACTGCGGGTTAGTGGATTGACGACCCAACTGTGAAAAGCCTGTGATGGTTTGCGTGGTGAGGCCGCCCGTGACGGTTGGGTCTTCGGGCAAACCTCTAATGCCGTAGAGCTGAAATATGCTTGGGCCGCCGGACAACGGAGGCTTTTTCCCGGCCTCGATTTTGGAAAGGCCAAGGCGCGCGTCAAGCACCGATGCATTCAAAATCGCGTAGGTCAGTCCAAGCGCGATTGCTGGTTGAGCACATTGACCTGGCCGTTTTGGTTACTGCCTGAGGGCCCTGGAATATTGGGGCCTTCAAACGCATTTGATTTGCGGTGGCCCACTCTGCCGAAGACGCTCATCTGATCGTTGACCTTATGGTCGATCTTCATTCCACTTGTCTGTGAAAGAGTCGATTGAGCACTAGCTCTTGATAATTATTCGTGCTGCCGGCATTCGTTGGAGCGGGAAGATCGCTGAGAACTTTGGCCGCAAACGGCGTGAGAGGAAGCGGTGTGTGGCCGCATATACTTCGTCGGTGATGGGATTTCTTACCGGAACACTCAAGATCGCCGCTGCTGAAGCGTTGGGATAGTGGAGAATGCCAAGTTCTTTGTATTTGGCGAAAAGCCTTCAATCTAAGAAAAAGAAGGTGCGATCGCGGATGATCGGTCCACCGAAAGTGAGTCGAATTGGTTACGTAAAAGCGTGGGCTTGACGCCGCCCGCGGGCTTGAAAAAACCGACGGCGTTTAAGACCGTGTTGCGATGAAACTCCCAAAGGCGCCGTGAAAGTCGTTGGTTCCGCTGCGGTAAGATGCATTCACCACGGCGCCGCCGGCGCGGCCAAACTCGGCGCTGTAGGTGTTGGTCTGCACTTTAAACTCGGCGACCGCATCGGGCGACACCTGGACAACTTGATTGGAGAACCCCTGATTGCTGGTACCATGAGCGTTATTGTCTATGCCATCAAGCTGATAGCTGTTAAAGACGCTGCGCAATCCGTTGACGTTAAATGATCCTTCGCGCTGGCCATTGAGATTTGAGTCGCGAACGCCTGGTGCGAGCAGCACAAGATTAGAGTAAGAGCGGCCGTTCAAAGGTAAACTGACGATTTGCCGTCGATTAACGACCTGGCCGCGATCGCTCGAATCTGTCTCCACCAAACTCGCCGCGCCAGTCACAACGACCGTCTCCGAAATCGCCCCGGTCTGCATCGAGAGGTCTACGCGTTGGCGAGCGTTAACGGTTACGGACACGTTCTCAGCCACGGCGGTAGAAAATCCAACTGCCTCTACAGAGATGCTGTAAGTGCCGATCTTGATGTTGAGGAATTGATAATTACCTTCTTCATCGGTTGAAGTAGAAGCTGAGATGCTGGTCTCGGCATTCTTAAGCGTGACGTTGGCGCCGTTGATATTCGCGCCGTTTGAATCGCGCACTGTGCCAAGAACCGTGGCGGTTTCGAATTGAGCGAAAGCAGGTGATGCGAGGCAGCAGCAGCAAAGAAATGCTGCCGCGAAAGCGGTCGAGAGTTTTGGGCGCAAGGGGAGTTTCATGTCTTTCCTTAAGTTTGTTTGAAGGGAAATTTTGCCGACAATCGTTTGCCAGGACGGGCTTAGACTTCATACTTGTCAATTATCAAAAGTTTGAATGCGCTGTTGCCGTCCACGAAAAACGGAAAGATAGTAGCGCTGTATGAATTGAAAGTTAAGTTGATAAAACAATACTCCGGACAGATTTTGACAAAAAAGCCAACTCGCGCTTAGCTGT
>JBBJMB010000137.1:0-9540 GCA_037719755.1 Pyrinomonadaceae bacterium | reverse complement strand
GCGCGCTGCCATCCCGCGACTCGGAGAGAGGGCCGCCGAAGTGTTCACGCTGCGCTACCTTGAAGGCTATGACAATCGAGAAATCGCCGAGTTGATTGGTACGTCGCAGATGGTCGTGGCCGTAACCTTGCACCGCTCCCGCAGCCGACTGCGCAAAGAAATCGGGAAGTACTTGGAGGGACATCATGAAGCGCAATGATCAAGAGCTTGGTCAATTAATCGACCGTGCAGCCGCCGGCATCAGAAACGAACTCCTCGATCAAACGGCGGTTGACAGTGCGGCCGGGCGCGCGTGGGCACGCATCGCCGCCGAATTTGCAGACGCCGCGCCCGCGACGGCCGCCGCGCAGTCCGCCAATATGCGCGGCTGCGCAGACTTCCAGTCCTTAATCACGCCTTACCTGAAACACGAATTATCAAGCGCCCGGACGTTGCTTTTTGAGGACCACACTCACGAATGCGTTCCGTGCCGGCGCGCCTTAAAAGACGCACGCTCCGGAGCGCGACTCGCGCCGACGATGGCGGCGGACACATTCAACAAAGCGGGCGAGACCTTGCTCAACAGGCCCGCGGCGCGCTGGGCTGTAGCGGCGAGCGTGGTGCTCGTGTTCGGCCTCGCGATGGTTCCGCTAATGCGCCGCCTGACGCCGCTTGGCGGCGGGCTGGACCCAATCGTGCAGGCCGTTGACGGCGCGGTTTTTTCCATTGACGACGCGCGCGCAGAGGCCATTGGCGTCGGCACAACTTTGAAGAAAGGCGAGCGCATTCGCACGGCCAAAGAAGGTGGAGCCATTGTGCGCTTGCCCGACGGATCGCTCGTCGAGATGCGTGAGCGGTCGGAATTCTCCGTTTCCGCTAACGGAGCCGGGACGACGATTCACCTGGAGCGCGGAAGCGTGATCGTGCAGGCCGCGAAGCAGCGCGCAGGACACCTTTTTGTGGCGACTGATGATTGCCTGGTGTCCGTGACGGGAACCGTTTTTTCAGTTAACAGCGGAACCAAGGGATCGCGCGTCTCTGTGATCGAAGGCGAAGTTCATGTCAATCACGGCAACGCCAAAGATGTGCTTCGTCCCGGCGATCAAGTCTCGACGCGAAACAATTTGGAGCGCGTGAGCGTCGAGCAAGAGGTGGCGTGGAGCCGCGACGCCGAACGCTACCAAAAGGCGCTCGCCGGACTGCAAGAATTGCGCAGCGATTTAGCGAGCAATGTGCCGGTGCCCGGCGTGCGCTACTCCACGCGTCTGCTCGATGCCGTCCCGGCGCAAACCGCCCTTTATGCGGCGCTTCCCAACCTGAGCAACACTATCGTCGAATCCTACCGCGTGTTGCAGGAGCAAATCGGGAAACACGAAGCTCTGCGGGAATGGTGGGGACGCGAAGAAAAAACACAGCAGCAGCAGGTCGAAGGCCGGAGCGGAGACGCGCGGGCGCAACAAGTAATTGAAAAGATTCGCCAGTTCGGAAGCTATCTCGGCGAAGAGATTGTGGTCAGCGTAGGGGTAGACGCCGGGGGCAAGCCGGGCGCGCCCCTCGTCATCGCGGAACTAAAGGATGCGGCGGGGTTCAAATACGCTCTTGAGAGCGAGCTGCGTAACGTCGGAGGCAGTACCAATCAAGGCGAGGCGCGTGTCAAGTTTGTGGCTGACCCGCTCGCCCAAAATTTTGACGGCGCTCAAGGCGAAGGCGCGCTCTATGTGTGGATTCGCGACGATCTTTTCG
Organism: Pyrinomonadaceae bacterium; assembly: GCA_037719755.1. Lineage (GTDB taxonomy): Bacteria > Acidobacteriota > Blastocatellia > Pyrinomonadales > Pyrinomonadaceae > JBBJMB01. The sequence continues at coordinate 7,818 of JBBJMB010000137.1, read as the reverse complement.
CGGCCTCGCCCGTGCACGATCAACTCAAGCAATTAGCTATCAATCTTGCATCGCCGCAGGCGAATTCGTTTAAAAACACAGCCTTTTACGCTCGCCTCGCCGATGTTTACCGCGACGGCGCGGGGCTCGTGGTCGGCGCCGACTTGCAACAGATTCTGGCCCACTCGTTGGCCGAGCCGCCGCTGGCGAAGAGCGGCGGGCGCGAGCGATGGATCAGCTCGGCGTCACCAACCTTCAGCATTTCATTCTGGAGCTGAAGGAAAAGGACGGGCGGGGAAGCAACCGCGCGGTGATCAGTTTTAACGAACCGCGCCGCGGCATGGCCTCCTGGCTCGCCGCTCCGGGGCCGATGGGCGCGCTCGAATTCATTTCTCCGGACGCGAACATGGTCGCCGCTTTTGTAGTCAAAGATCCGGTTGCCCTCGTAGACGATTTGCTCGGCGCGCTGCAAACAATTGACCCGGCGCTTGGCCAGCACCTGGCGACGTTTGAGCGTGAAAACAACTTGAACGTACGGCGAGATTTCGCCGCACCGCTTGGCGGCGAATTCGCCTTCGCCGTCGACGGGCCTGTGCTTCCTTCGCCGTCGTGGAAAATGATCTTTGAGGTGAATGATACGGCGCGGCTGCAGCAGACCTTCGAGCAAATCGTTGAGCGCCTCAATGCGCTCTCGGCGCGCGAAGGGCGCCGCGGCTTTCAATGGGAGCGAGCCGAGGGCACGGGCGGGCGCATGTTCTATACCTTAAAGTCTGTGGACTTCGGTCTGGAAGTAAGTTACGCGTACATGAACGGCTACCTCGTGATGACGCCGAACCGGGCGCTCCTGGACCGCGCCATGCGTTACCACGATTCACAGGTGACGCTCGTCAGCTCGCCGAAGTTCACGGCCGCGCTTCCGCCGACGGCAACGCCAATTTCTCGGCGCTCTTTTACCACAACCTCGCGCCGCTCGTGCAGCCGCTCGCCCGCCAGGGGGCGCAGGCCGCAAGCGGCGCCGCCGGCGGCGACGAGCGTGCGATGCTTTCGTCGCTCGCTTCCGTTGCGCCGACGCTCGCCTACGCTTACGCGCAAGGCGATCAAATCATTTTCTCGGCCAACACAGATCAAGGCGCGTTCGGTCTCAATCCGGCGAGTTTCCTGGGCGCGACCGGATCATTCGGACTGCAACACATCTTCGATGAAGCCGCCCGTGGGCGTGAATCGAAGAAGCAATGATGGCATCATCAGGCTTTGGCCGGTTCGGAAAATTAGATCAAACATTGTTGCGAATTCATCGTTTGTTTGAACTAACGCGAATACGATGTCAGCATAAGTCCGACAATCTTTAGATTGTCGCTTGACGCTGTGAGACAACAAGCTGCGCAGCCGGGCACGCACGCGACAATCTAAAGATTGTCGGACACTGATCAATAGTCGCGCTGGAGCGAAGAGAAAAGTAATCACGGGTGAGCTTAAGAACTGGAGGAGGCTGAAAATGAAGCGAGTCTGGTTGACGCTTTTTCTGCTCTGCGTCGCGGCGGGCGCGAGTTGCGCCGGGCACGGCGAAAGATATGCGGTTGGTGAGTCTGATGCGCCCAGGAATGAGCGCGATGAAATTAAACAATCGTATCGGCTCAAGCCGGGCGCGGTAATCGAGGTGGCGGGCATCCGGGGTACGGTCGAAGTGGAGGCCATCGACGGCGATACGGCGCACATCGAAGTGGTGCGCTCGTCTTCGAGCCGCGAGGCGCTCGCAGACACGAAAATCGTGATCGAGCAAACGCCGACCAGCTTGGTGGTGCGCAGTGAAAACGAAAGCGATAATTTCGTGATGCACTGGCTACGCCGCGGCCGCACTGCGAATTACAGCGAAAGCGTGAAGCTCAAAGTGCCCCGGCAAGTGGATCTCCTGACGCGCGGCGTCAACGGGCGAGTGACGCTCGGCGCCGTCAACGGTAAGGTGCATGTGACCGGCGTGAACGGCTCAGTGGCGATCGTACAGGCCGCAGGCACGGCCACCGTCTCGGGCGTGAACGGACGAGTGACGCTCGGGCTCAGGTCAATCGGCGATCAGGGAGCGAACGTGAGCGGCGTCAATGGCCCCGTCGAAATCAGATTCGCGGGCGGCGTTAATGCAGACGTTCAGGCGAGCGGCATCAACGGCCGCGTCGACTCATCAGACCCGGGCGTCACAGTGGATCAAGATGAGGACAACCGTTCGAGCTTTCACGCGCGGGTCGGTGCGGGCGGCGCCCCCATTAGCTTGAGCGGCATCAACCGCCCGGTCAGCCTCCGGCGCAACACAGCAGGTTAATGATTTCCTCTGCGTTTCTCTGCGTCTTTTCTCTGTGGTTCTCTGTGTTTAGGTAAGTCTTACTTAAACACAGAGAAGCACAGAGAAAAGACGCAGAGGAGCACAGAGAAAAGATGCTAAATGATGGAAATATCCACCCCTGTCATAGACCTCGACGGCCTCGGGGTTCGTTTCGGCAAGCGAGACATCCTGCTGGATCTGCGCGCCTCACTGAATGGGCGCGCGATCGGCCTTTTAGGTCCGAACGGCGCCGGCAAAACCACGCTCATTCACACCCTTCTAGGCTTTCACCAACCCACCAGCGGCGCCGCCCGCATTTTCGGCCAAGACATCACCGCGCACGCCAAAGAATTGCGCGCCGCCATCGGCTACATGCCCGAGCGCGATTCTTTCATCTCCGGCATGTCGGCCGTCAGCTTTGTGCGCTTGATGGGTGAGCTGTCGGGGCTTTTGCCGGACGCGGCGCTTGAGCGGGCGCACGAGGCGCTCTTTTACGTGGGCCTCGGCGAGGCGCGCTACCGCACGCTCGACACTTACTCGCTCGGCATGAAGCAGCTCGCCAAGCTGGCGCAGGCCGTGGTGCACGGGCCGCGCCTGCTTTTTAGACGAGCCGACCAACGGGCTTGATCCGCCGGCCCGCGGGCGCATGCTTGAACTCATCCGCGAGATACGCGATAGCGGCGCGCCCACATTATTCTTTCGTCACACTTGCTGCGCGACGTGGAAGAGTGCTGCGAGGAAATTTTGGTGCTCAAAGGCGGCCGCATCGCCGTTTACTGCGATCTCGAAGAAGAGCGCAAAGCTAACCGCAAGTTTCTGGAGCTGGAAACGCGCGGCGACTTGGACGCCTTCGCCGCAGGCGTGGCCCAGCTTGGCTGCGAATATGCGCTTTCGGGCGGCGATCGTGTGAAGCTTGTGTTAGAAAACGGCATCGAGATTCGCGATTTGTACCGCGTCGCCCACGAGCGCGGCGTGCAGATCCGGCGCCTCAATTACAAGCGCGATTCACTCGAAGAGATTTTTCTCAAAGCCGTGGAAGAAGAGGTGAGCGCCGATGGCCGTTTATGAGCAGACTTACCAACACTACGAGGAGCGCGCACGCCCGCCTGGTCGCGCTTTCTCATTCTGCCGCGCCACACTTACCGCACGATTTTTCAATCAAAGCTTTTTCTCGCTTTTTTCTGCGCGTGCTTTATTCCGACGCTCGTCTGCGCGATTTTGATTTACCTGCGCTATAACATCAACGCGCTCGCGATTATGAATCTGCGACTCAGGGATCTGATTGAGATCGACGCCGAGTTTTTTCGCACCTTGCTCGCCATTCAGGGCATCTTCGCTTTCCTGCTGACCGTACTCGTCGGGCCGGTGCTCGTCTCGCGCGACGTCGCGAACAACGCGCTGCCGCTTTACTTGTCTCGCCCGTTTTCGCGAATCGAGTATGTGGCGGGGAAAATGTCTGTGCTGGTGGTCTTGCTCTCCGGCGTGACGTGGGCGCCCAGCCTTTTGCTTTTTCTTTTTCAATCGTACCTCGCGGGGCCGTCGTGGCTCGCGGTGAATGCGCGGGTGGGCGTAGCCGTTGTGCTGGCCGGACTCGTGGGCGTCATTACTTATGCGCTGCTGGTGCTGGCCATTTCCGCATGGGTGAAATGGAGGATGGCGTCGAGCGCGGCTTTTTTCGGTCTTTTCCTGATCCCGGCCAGCTTCGGCGGCATCATCAATAATCTGTTTAATACCAACTGGGGCAATCTGCTCAACATCGGCGCGCAGCTCGACATGATCTCAAGCGGGCTTTTCGGGTTATTCACCAGGAGCGCGGGCACCACCGAAAACTTTCGCAATGGGCGGCTCATAGAGGTTTACCAGTTCGCGGACCCGCCGCTGTGGAGCGCGTGGGCGGCCATCCTGCTGCTGTGCCTGCTGTGTCTGTTTTTGCTGGCGCGCAAAATTCGCGCCTACGAGGTGGTGCGCTGATGAACGGGGCGATTGCTTGCGAGCAAACAATTACGTTCGAGGATGTCTCCAAGTTTTACGGCGAGATTCTCGGCGTCAATAAAATCAGCCTCGCGATCTCGCCGGGCATTACGAGCCTGGTCGGCCCCAACGGCTCGGGCAAGACGACGCTGATGAATTTGATGACCGGCCTTTTGCGGCCGACGCGCGGGCGCATCAGCGTGCTCGGCACCGCGCCCGACCGGCCCGAAGAGCTGTTCCGCAAAGTCGGCTACTGCGCGCAGTTCGATTCATTTCCGCGCGGCATGACGGGTTATGAGTTCATCAACTCCTACCTCGCGGTGCACGGCTTTGCTCGGCGTGAGGCTCACGATTTGACTGCGCGCGCGCTTGAGCGCGTCTCGCTTGTCGATGCGGCCCATCGCAGTGTGGCCGGCTACAGCAAGGGCATGCGGCAACGCGTGCGCCTCGCGCAGGCGGTGGCCCACAATCCGGCGGTGTTGATTCTTGACGAGCCCCTAAACGGCCTCGACCCGCTCGCGCGCGCCGAAGTGATCCGACTGTTTCGTCAACTGGCGGCCGAGGGTCTGCACCTCGTCATTTCGAGCCACATTCTGCACGAAGTCGATATGATGTCGGATACGGTGGTGCTGCTCAACAACGGCTACGTGGTGGCCGAAGGCGAAGTGCACGGCGTGCGCGACGAGATGGAAGAGCACCCGATGCAGATTCTGATTCGCTGCGACCGTCCGGGCTACCTCGCGGCGCGCGTCTTCGAGCAAGACTCTGTGGTGGAGGCCAAGCTGCACGCGGATCGGCGAGGACTTTTCGTCAAAACGCGCGACGCCGACCGCTTCTATTTGCTGTTGAACAGCATCGTCGCTGCGGGCGACGTGCAAGTCGAGTCGGTGATGCCGGTGGACGACGATTTGAACGCCGTCTACAGATACTTGATTAACTCCAACGGAGAAGCGCGATGAACTCCGCCGCCCAAGAAGTGCGCCCGGCGCCCATTGAAAATGCGGCGCGCACGCCGCTGACGTGGTCGCTGTGGTCGCGGCAGGTGAACGCCATCCTGCGGCTGGAACTGAAAAAGAATTTCTTTAACCGGCGCGCGTTCATTCTGTATTTGCTCGCGTCGCTGCCGATTATTTTGCTCGGGCTGTTCGCCCTCCGCCGGCGGCGCGCGAGCTGAGCGACATCAACACGCTGAACGTCGTTTTCGCAGCCATCTACGAGGGTTTGATTCTGCGCACCATTCTGTTCTTCGGGTGCGTGGGTTTTCATGAATCTTTTCCGCGGCGAAGTGGTCGACCGCAGTTTGCACTATTACTTTCTGTGCCGGTGCGCCGCGACGTGCTGGTGGTGGGCAAGTACCTCTCCGGCCTGGTGGCGACCGCGACGCTTTTCGTCGGCACCACCTTCGTCTCCAACTTGCTGCTTCATTCCCCGCGCGGTTACGCAGCGGCGACGCAGTATTTTTTCGAGGGGCCGGGATGGCGGCATTTGCTAACTTATTTGAGCATCACCGCGCTCGCCTGCGTCGGCTACGGAGCGTTCTTTCTGGCGGCGGGTTTGCTGGTGCGCAACCCCATTGTGCCGGCGCTTGCGCTCTACGGCTGGGAGTGGATCAATTTCCTGCTGCCGCCGATTCTCAAAAAGGTGAGCGTGATTCACTACCTGCAATCCCTCACTCCGGTCCCTATGTCCGAGGGGCCTTTCGCTTTGGTCGCCGAGCCGACGCCCGTCTGGATCTCCGTGCCCTGCCTGCTCCTTGTCACCATCCTGGTGCTCATGTTTGCGGGCTGGAGAATTAAACGAATGGAGATCAAATACGGGGGAGATTAAGGAACAAGGCTTGTCAGAAACCCGCCGTCAGTGATACTTCTGTTCCTCGTCCGAAGGTAATTAAATCAATTAACAGTTCTCTCTGTGTCTCTCTGCGTCTTTTCTCTGTGATTCTCTCTCGTTTAAGTAAGTGTTACCTAAACACAGAGAAGCACAGAGAAAAGACGCAGAGAGACACAGAGAGAAAATCCGTACCCGAGAAAAAATGAACGACAACAGAAGAAGCAGAACGATCACGCACGGCGTCGAGCGCATGCCGAACCGGGCGATGCTGCGGCCCGTGGGCTTCGGCGATGATGATTTCGACAAGCCCATCGTCGGCGTCGCCAACGGCTACAGCACCATCACGCCCTGCAACATGGGCCTCAACATCCTCGCCGAGCGGGCCATCTCGTCGTTGCGCGCGTGCGGCGCGATGCCCCAAGTTTTCGGCACCATCACGATCAGCGACGCCATCTCGATGGGCACAGAGGGCATGAAATACTCCCTTGTGTCGCGCGAAATAATCGCCGACTCAATCGAAGCGGTGTGCAACGGCCAAAGCCTTGACGCGCTTTTGGCCGTCGGCGGCTGCGACAAAAACATGCCCGGCGCGATGATCGCCATCGCGCGTCTCAACATCCCCTCCATCTTCGTTTACGGCGGAACCATTAAGGCGGGCCGCTACCAGGGCAAAGACCTGACGGTGGTGAGCGCGTTTGAGGCCGTCGGGCAATACAGCGCGCGGCGCATCGGCGAAACGGATTTGCTGGAGATCGAGCGGCGCGCTTGCCCGGGCGCCGGTTCGTGCGGCGGCATGTACACCGCGAACACTATGTCGTCAGTGATCGAAGCGATGGGCATGAGCTTGCCTTACTCTTCGACGATGGCTGCCGAGGATGAGGAAAAGCCGAGAGCGCGGCTCAATCAGCCGTTGTGCTCCGCAAAGCCATCACCGCACAACTTCTTCCGCGGAGTATTCTCACGCGTCACGCATTTGAAAACGCGATCGCCGTGGTGATGGCCACCGGCGGCTCAACCAACGCGGTGCTGCATCTGCTGGCCATCGCGCACGCGGCCCAAGTGCCGCTCGTGCTCGACGACTTTGAGGAGATCCGGGCTCGCGTGCCTGTGCTGTGTGACTTGAAGCCGTCGGGCCGCTATGTGGCTACGGATTTGCACCGCGCCGGCGGCGTGCCGCAGGTGATGCGGATGCTGCTCGCGCGCGGTTTGCTGCACGGCGACGCGCTGACGATCACAGGGCAAACCATTGCAGAAACGCTGCGCGATGTGCCTGATGAGCCGCGCGCCGATCAAGATGTGATCCGCCCGTGGGAGAAGCCCATGTATGCGCACGGGCACCTCGCCATCTTGCGTGGAAATTTGGCGACGGACGGAGCGGTGGCGAAAATTACCGGCGTTAAAAAGTCGCACCACAGCGGGCCGGCCCGCGTCTTCGACTCCGAGGAGGAATGCTTGCAGGCGATCCTCGACGGGCGCATCAAAGCGGGAGACGTGATTGTGGTGCGCTACGAAGGCCCCGTTGGCGGCCCTGGAATGCGCGAAATGCTTGCGCCCACTTCGGCCATCATCGGCGCGGGCCTCGGCGACGCGGTGGGACTAATCACCGACGGGCGCTTTTCGGGCGGCACTTACGGCATGGTCGTCGGCCACGTTTCGCCCGAAGCCGCGGTGGGCGGAGCAATCGCCCTGGTTCACGAACACGACTCGATCACCATTGACGCGGA
>JBBJMB010000136.1:0-9584 GCA_037719755.1 Pyrinomonadaceae bacterium | reverse complement strand
GGCGCCTCAGGCGGCATGGCGGCGTGGAACTTGACCCGGCTGGGTGTGAACGTTTTGCTGCTCGACGCCGGAGATCGCTTCAACCGCGAAGCCTTTTGGACGCACGTGCTGCCCTTTGAAGAGCGCGAGAGACGGGGGCGCGGCGAAAAGCCGCCGGATTTTTACCTGAGCCCCAACGAGCAGCCTTATGTGACGCCGCCTGATAAACCATTTAATTTGATTCGCGTGTGGGGCATCGGCGGCAAAACCAACGTCTGGGGGCGCGTTAGTCTGCGCTACGCCGAGCTCGACTTCAAGTCAGCCGAAAGAGACGGCTGGGGCATTCCCTGGCCAATCGGTTACGCTGATGTCGCGCCCTATTACGACAAAGTCGATCAATTGATCGGCGTGTGCGGCGGCGACGATGATTTTGATTCGCTGCCCGGAAGTAAATACCACATGCCGCCGCCCGCCCCGCGCTGCGGCGAAGTGCTGATCAAGAAAGCGGCCGGACGTCTCAACATTCCCGTGGTGCCGATCCGTCGTGCGGTGATGACCCGCAATCATAGAGGGTTCGCTCGCTGCCACTACTGCGGAGCCTGCGGAAAGGGCTGCGACAGCGCCAGTTTCTTTAATTCCGCGGACCATCTGCTTCCCTTCGCCCTCAAAACCAAGCGGTTGGAGATACGCAGCAACGCCGTCGCCGCGCGCATCCTGACGGACAAAGGGGGCCGCGCGAGCGGCGTGCAATACTTCGACCGCCACACGAAGCGCGAGCGTCAGGTGCGCGGCCGCGTGGTGGTCGTCGGAGCGTCTTGCATAGACTCTACGCGCATTCTGCTTAATTCCAAATCGGATGCGCACCCGAACGGCATCGGCAACAGCTCGGGCGTGATCGGCAAGTATCTTTGCGAGCAGGTGCGCATTCACATCAAAGCCTTTATGCCCCAGCTTTATGGTCGCGCGACGACAAACGACGACGGAATTGGCGGCGAGCACATCTACCTGCCGCGCTTCAATCACCGCGGGCCGCAACGCGATTACCTGCGCGGCTTCGGGATGCAGTTTTGGTCAACGGGCTGCCAGGCTGGCGCCGGCCACTTCGCCAAGGGCCTGCCCGGATTCGGCGCAAGTTACAAAACCGAAGTGCGCCGCCACTACCCGGCGTGGGCCGAAATACATCCTTACGGCGAAGTGCTGCCGCGCGCCGACAATTACGTCTCGGTCGAAGGCACGCCGCTTGATCGTTACGGCGTGCCGCTTCCGAAGATCGTCTTCGCCAACGGCGAAAACGAATTGAAAATGGTCAAAGAGATGTACGACACGGTGGAGAACATTCTTCACGAAGCGCGGGCCGAGATCTTTGATCTGGATCGCACCAAAATCGACATGCCCGGCGGCGCGATTCACGAACACGGCACTTGTCGGATGGGCGCCGATCCGAAAAGCTCCGCCTTGAACGCCTTCAATCAAATGCACGATGTCAAAAACGTCTTCGTCGTTGATGGCAGCGCGTTCACCACCGCTTCGGAAAAAAACCCCACGCTCACCATCCTCGCGCTCGCGTGGCGAGCCACGGATTACCTGGCCGCAGAGCTGAAGCGGGGCAATCTCTGATTTGATCAAAATATCCGAAGTCGAGACGCATCTCATCGCCGATTCGTCCCATGCCCTTATCGCAATGGCAGACCTTCTCATTGATAAAAGATAGCGCTATGATGCAGACCTGAATCCGCTGCTTGCCGAATGAAAAGAGGTGGCCATCATGAACAGAAGAAATTTCATCAATACTTCATCAGTCACAGTGGCCGGAGCGATGGTTTCCCGCTTGGTGGCCTCCGAGCAACCGCAACGCCAAATCAGAACAAACTGGGCGGGCAACCTGAAATACAGTACGGATAATCTGCACACCCCGAAATCTCTGGCGAAGGTGCAGGAAGTGGTAAAAAATGCAGCCAACTGAGGGGGCTTGGTTCCAAGCATTCTTTTAACGCGATCGCTGACAGCACACAAAACCAAATTTCATTGGTTAATTTAAACAAAGTGATTTCTTTAGATAAGGCCGCCAACACGATCACTGTTGAGGGGGGAATAAAATACGGTGAAGTTTGTAAATACCTGCACGATCATGGGTATGCCTTGCACAACCTGGCTTCGTTGCCGCATATCTCAATAGCCGGTGCCTGTGCGACTGCCACGCATGGCTCCGGTCTCAAGAATGGAAATCTGGCAACAACTGTTTCCGCGCTTGAATTCGTGAATGCGGCCGGCGATGTCGTAGTGCTGTCAAAAGAAAAAGATGGTGATCAATTTGAAGGTGCCGTCGTAGGCTTTGGCGCACTTGGTATCGTGACCAAGCTGACGCTCAGGCTGCAACCCACTTTTTTGATGAAACAGGTCGTTTACCAAAACCTATCAATGACGGCATTGGAGACTAATTTCAGCGCCGTCGAAGCCAGCGGTTATAGCGTCAGCCTGTTTACGGACTGGAAAAATAAAAACATAAATGAAGTGTGGATAAAAAGCCGCACTGAACGCGGTCAGGTTGCGGCCATGGCGCCTGAATTTTTTGGGGCTCAACTGGCCACTAAAAACTTGCATCCCATTGAAACGCTTTCGCCAGAAAATTGTACCGAACAAATGGGCGTCCCTGGGCCATGGTACGAAAGGTTGCCGCACTTTAAAATGGGCTTCACACCCAGCAGCGGTAAAGAGTTGCAGTCGGAATATTTCGTCCCCATCGAGCATGCTTACCAAGCAATGATGGCGCTTGAAAAACTGAATGAAAAAGTAAGCCCTCATTTAATGATTTCTGAAATACGCACCATAGATGCGGATAACCTGTGGATGAGCCCTTGCTACAAACAAGCTCGTGCGGCGTTTCACTTTACCTGGAAGCAGGATTGGGAAAATGTAAAAAAAGTGTTGCCGTTGATAGAAGAACAATTAGCTCCCTTTGATGGCAGGCCGCATTGGGGCAAACTATCCGTCATGTCGCCATCAAAGCTACAACCGCTCATTCAAAGATTACCCGACTTTAAAAAATTAGTGCGCCAGTACGACCCCAACGGCAAATTCAGAAATGATTTTTTAAACACCAATATTTTTGGTCAGGCATGATGACGTTGCGACAGGCTCGTCTATCTTCCTACAAGTAAGCCTGCGGATCTTGCGGCGGGCAAAAGAATAATACGTGGTTGCCCCACATGCGTGTCCATTTGGTGCGATGCGATTTGATTTCAGAATAAGATCTACCGCGGCATAGCGGCGGACGGATCCGCGCGTGCGACCTCGTAGAAGATGCGCAGTCGCAATTCACCCCTGAGCAGTTCGGGACGGACTTCTTTGGCGCGCAACCGAAGAGCGTTTTTGCTTTGGCCTTTGGCAAGCGGCAGTAAAGCGGAGAGTTGTTGGGTTTTGATTACTTCAATCGGGTTGATGCGCTCGTCAATGGCCCGCTGCACGAAAGTTGTGAGGCCGCCGCCAAGCAGCGTTGAAACGCCGCGGACATTGACCGCGCGCACGCTGACGTTGCCCAGCAAAGTTTGCTGTGAGGCATCGAAAGACAAGTTGATGGATGTCTCTGCCCAGCCCTCGAATTTTAAGCAACCGAGCAAATTGCCGCCGTCATAAGTGCCGCGAAAAGCGACGGGCGCCAAGATGCGCTCCGCAGTCAGGCGCACGCCCGAGCGCACTCCGCCGCTTTCGCGCGCAAGCGAGATGCGGCTTTCGCAAACAGCGGATGGGCGCCCCGCGCGTCCTTCAACCGTATTGCGAGCAAGCGCATAGGATGGCGGCTCGGCGAAAGTGAAGATGCCGTCAAAGAGCGCGTTGAAAAGCTGCTCGCCCACGATCACCGTTACTTCGCCGGCGGGAATCGCCTCAACTTGCCTGGGTCGATCTCCCGTTTGACCGCGAGCCACGCCGCCGCTGCCAAACGTCGCCCCACAAAAGCAGATCAAAAGCGCGATGATTGCATTCGGAGAACGCTTCTCCGCTAACCGACGAAACATCATCAATTGCCTCACAGTCCGCTTCGTACGATGTCGTGAACTCGGATCAGGCCGATGCTGCGCCCGGCGTCGTCAACCACGGGCAGCACTGAGATTTGCGAAGGCCTATCTTCCATGATGCGCAAGGCGTCATAAGCCAGCACCTCCGCCGTCACCTTCACTGGCTCTTTGGTCATAATCGTTTCGCACTGCAGCGAGTCGTAGTCAACGGGGCGACAATTCTCGAGGGCGCGGCGCAAATCACCATCCGTGATAATCCCGAGCAAGCGTTGCTCGCCATCAACAACGCTCACGGCGCCGAGTCCGCCGTTGCTGATCGCCCGAATCACTTCCAGCCATGTGGCTTTGGAAAGAATAACCGGATTGTCCCGACCGCCATGCATCAGGTCCGCGACGCGCAGCGTGAGGCGCTTGCCCAAACGGCCCGCCGGATGATTAATGGCAAACATCTCGGGCGTCAAGCCTTTGCAGCGCATCAGGGTCATCGCCAGCGCATCGCCGATGGCGAGCGCGACGGTGGTGCTGGTGGTGGGCGCCAGATTGAGCGGGCAGGCTTCTTGATCGACCGCCGCGTAGAGCACCGCGTCGGCCTGTCGCGCAAGCGTCGAGCGCGAGTTTCCGACGACGGCGATAATAGCTACACCGCGACTGCGCAGGTAAGGGATAATGACAATCAATTCGTCCGTTTCGCCGCTGTTGCTGAGCGCGAGCACGACGTCGTCTCCGTTGACCAGCCCGAGGCCACCGTGAAGAGCGTCCGACGGGTGTAGATACACGGCGGCGGTTCCCGTGCTAGTCATTGTGGCCGCTATCTTTTGAGCGATGATTCCCGACTTGCCGACGCCCAAAAGAACTATCTTTCCGCGGCAGTCAACAATCATCCGCATGGCGCGCTCAACCTCCGCGGAGTTGAGCCTTCCCGCGGCGCAATTGATCGCCTCCGCCTCCATGCGGAGAAGTTCAATAATCTGCTCGTGAAAAGTCGCCGTCTGATTTAAAGTTGCCATGCGTCTTTGCCCGCCCCGATTGATGCGCATTATACCGCTTCGGAAGGCGGAAGGCGGAAGGATGAAGGATGAAAGCTGAGGATGAAAGACCTTTTATTAATCTTTAGTCCTTAATTTTCATCCTTCCGCCTTCCGCCTTCATCCTTCCGAAGCCCGCTCCGCATCTTCCGTGCTACATTCGTAATGACATTAGCGTGCGCTTCGGAGGGGAAAAGCGATGGTTCGTTTAACCGAGATGGTGAGCGGCGCCGGTTGTGCGGCGAAGCTTCCGCCGACCGAACTCGCCCAGAGTTTGAGCGGATTGCGACAACCCGCGGATCCGCGGCTGCTGGTCGGCTTTGACTTGGCGGACGACGCCGGCGTTTACATGGTACGCGACGATCTCGCGTTGGTTCAAACCGTGGACTTCTTTACGCCGATTGTCGATGACCCGTTTGATTACGGGCGCATCGCCGCGCTCAATTCGATCAACGACGTGTGGGCGATGGGCGGCACTCCGCTGACGGCCCTCGCCATCACCTGCTTTCCCAAAACCGGCGTTGATTTTGATATCCTCAAAGAGATTATGCGCGGCGGTTTGCAAGTGCTGACCGAACACGGCGTCGCGCTCCTCGGCGGTCACAGCGTGGCCGACCCGCAGATTATGTTCGGGTACGCCGTCACCGGAACCATCGACCCGCAAAAGATTCTGACCAACAGCGGCGCGCGACCCGGCGACGCGTTGCTGCTCACCAAACCGCTCGGGACGGGCGTCATTTCGACCGGCATCAAATTGGGCCGGGCCAGCGCGGAAGCGATGCAAGCGTCGCTGCACACGATGCTGCTTCCGGGCCGCGACGCCGCGCAGGCGATGCGCGACTTCGGCGTGCGCTCCGCGACCGACGTGACCGGCTTCAGTTTGCTGGGCCACACCTGGGAGATGGCGCGCGCGAGCAAAGTCACGATAGAAATTGAAGCCGATAGCGTGCCCTTGATTTCAGGCGCCCTCGACCTCGCCGCAGAGGGCCTGCTCACCAGCGGCGATAAAACGAATCGCCGCTACACGCAAGGTCAAGTGGCGATGGCTGAGAGCATCAAGCCCGCGCTCGCCAATTTGTTTTACGATCCGCAAACGGCCGGGGGCATTTTGATCGCCATCGCCGAAGATCGCGCCGACGAGTTGCTCGGGCGCTTGCGTACCACCTACGCGGCGGCTAATCGTATCGGCCGCATCACCGAGCGCGGCGAATTCGCCGTCGTCGTCCGCTAGCAGTTGATGGTGAAATTTCCGAAAGCATGTTTTAGCGCGTCCGCCGGCAAACGGCAAACCCAGCCCCGTCATCTCAATTTCCTAAACCAAAGCATAGGACAAAATTGATGATGCGCTCTCGGATCACACGCTCACGCGGCATACTTTTTGTTTTCGCGACCGCCGTTCTCACCGGCTGCTTTTACGCCGCTCCGCAAATCGCGCAGCAGGTTAAGCCGGCCCCCGCTGCCACCGCCGCCACACAGCCCGCGCCGGACGCGTCGATCAATCGGCCCACGAGCGAGCCTTATCAGGGCGACCTCTCGATTTTTGAAGATCGACAGCGCGAAGCGAACCTTCAAATCGGGCGTGTCATGGATCTTTTGGGGATCAAGGAAAGCTCGCGCGTGGCTGATGTCGGGGCCGGATCGGGATGGTTCACCGTGCGGGCCGCGAAGCGCGTCGGGCCGGGCGGCAAAGTCTACGCCGTCGAAATTAATAAAGATTACTTGAAGCACATCGAGAATCGCGCGGCGAAAGAGCAATTGTCGAACATCGAGACGGTGTTAGGTGCGGAAGATGACCCGCGGCTTCCGGCGAACGCGCTGGACGCCGCGTTGATTTTAAAGACTTACCACGAGATCGCGCAGCCTGTGCGCGTGCTGCAACGATTGAAACCTTCCTTGCGCGAAAATGCGCTGCTCGGCATTATCGACCGCAACGGCAAAGGCGACGACCACGGGCTTGACCGCGACCAAGTTGTGCGCGAAGCCGAGCGCGCAGGCTTTGTGCTCGTCGATCAATATGACTTTGTGAAGCCCGACGGAATGGATTACTTCCTCATCTTCCGTGCGGCGCCGGCGAGTAGTAGTACCACAAGAGATTAATCAGTGCTCGTTTTTAATCAAGTCAGTTCCTGAGCCGTTAGATTACGCTCTTTCATGGCTTTCGAATACCATCGCAAAAGTAGACTTACAATTTAACTTTTGCGCTTCATCGCCTCTTTGATCGCGGCTTCGGCGAGCGGCGCCATGACGGCGTAGCCTTTGGCGTTCGGATGCAGGCCGTCGTCGCCCAGTTCCGCTTTGAGCATGCCTTTGTCGTCCACCACGGCGTCGAAATAGTTCAAGTAAGTGTGGTTGTTTCGCGCGGCGTAGTCTTTGAGCCAGCGATTGAGTTCTAAAATCTTTACGGGAGGCCGGCGCCCGGTTTGTTGAAGCGGTTGACCTTCGCGGTTGCGTCCGTAGTCGCTGACCGGCAGCACCGAAGCGAAAACCACGCGGATGCCGCCCGCGCGCGCCAGTTCCGCCATTGAGGCGAGGTTATCCTCGATCGCTTCGAGCGTCGTCGGGCCGGTGTTGCCCGCGATGTCATTGGTGCCGGCGAGAATCACCACAACCTGAGGACGAAGCTTGACCACATCCGGGCGAAAGCGGATCAGCATTTGGGAGGTGGTTTGCCCGCTGATGCCGCGGTTGATGTAGGGCTTGCCCGGAAAAAAGCCGCCGTATCCTTCGGCGTCCCAGCTGTCGGTAATGGAATCGCCCATAAAGACGGCGCGCAGTTCGTTCTTCGCGGGCGCTTGCACTTGAGCGTTAGCCTCCGCGTAGCGGCCCAGCTGCGGCCAATCGCGCAGGCGCGTCTCGGCGCGCTCAAGCTGCTGCTTAAGGGCGGACGCATCGGCGGCGCCCGTCGCCGGGGAAGGTTGCTGAGCGGCGGATGAAACGGCGAGAAAGAGGAAGATGGTTGCGCAACTGAGAAGTTTGTAGATCATAGATTGAGAGCTTTGGAAGGGTTACTGATTAACCCGAACGATGAGTTGAATTTTGCGGATCGAGGCGCTTCACCTCTGTGTCTCTGCGGTGTCTTCTCTCTGTGGTTCTCTGCGTTTAGGTAAGTCTCACCTAAACACAGAGAATCACCGCAGAGAAGACACCGCAGAGACGCAGAGGAATATCTCTACCGGGCGCCCAAAAGGATATCCATCGTCAATTGATCGAGCCGCTCGTATGGAAGTTTCTTCGCGGCGAGCGCCTGCCGGTCGAAGCTGTAGCCGAAGAGCGTCTCGGCACCGTCTTTCGAGTATTTGCCGATTTTTGGAGTCGCGTGATCCGCTTCTGAGAGTTCGGCGAGCAACGCTTTGATTTCGCCGTCGGCGTTCCATTGCTCGGCCTTGTCTTTGAGAATCAAGTAAGTGCGCATGCAGCCGCGCGCGAAGTCCTTGACG
This sequence comes from Pyrinomonadaceae bacterium, assembly GCA_037719755.1. GTDB lineage: Bacteria > Acidobacteriota > Blastocatellia > Pyrinomonadales > Pyrinomonadaceae > JBBJMB01. The sequence goes on along the minus strand of JBBJMB010000136.1, from coordinate 1,130 downwards.
CCGTCGTAGTCCTCCGTGCGGTAAGCGTGGGCGTCAAAGTGGCGCGCGCCGTCGTAGCCTACGTCTTCCAAAAACTTGACCAGATAAAAGGCCGTGCGCGGATTGGCGGAGCCGAAGCGCAGATCTTGATCGTAGCGGCCCGGCACTTGATCGTTGAGGTCTATGTGGAAAAGCTTGCCCGCTTCCCAGGCCTGCGCGACGGCGTGCGTCATGTTGAGGCCGGCCATGTGCTCGTGCGCGACCTCGGGGTTGACGCCGACGATCTCCGGATGGTCAAGGGTCGCAATGAATCCAAGGTAGGCGCCGGTGGTCGGCATGTAGATATCCCCGCGCGGCTCGTTGGGCTTCGCTTCGAGAGCGAACTTGTAGTTGTAGCCTTGATCGAGCGAATACTCGCAAAGATAGTTGATCGCTTCCCGCAATCGTTTGACGGCTTCATCCGGACGGCGGCAGGCGTCGGTTTCGGTGCCTTCCCTGCCTCCCCACAGCACAAAGATCTCGGAGCCGAGCTCGGCGCCGATGTCCATCGCGGCGCAAGTCTTTTGCACCGCGTAGGCGCGCACCGCCGGGTCGTTCGCCGTAAAAGCGCCGTCGCGAAAGGCCGCATCGTAGAAAAGGCTCACGGTCGCCATCGGCACTTTCAGATTATTTTCCGCGCACGACTTCTTAAAGTCGCGCACGATTTGGTCGCGCTCGGCCGGAGTCGCGTCGATCGGCACCAAATCATTGTCGTGCAGATTAACGCCGTAAGCTCCGACCTCGGCCAGCATACGCGTCGTGTCAGCGGCCGAGAGCGTCGGGCGCACGGCTTCGCCAAAGGGGTCGCGACCGCGGTTGCCGACCGTCCACAGGCCAAACGTGAATTTGTGCTCGGGACGCGGCGTGTATTTATCATTTGCCATGATGGGAAACCCTCTTTCTGTCTGAAGATTGTTGAGCGGCCAACCGGTAACGAAATAACACAGGCAATTGTTTCTTCTGCTCGGCGAACATCAATCCGGGGGCCTCGAGATTATTTCAGTTGTTGTGCGCGAGTCAAGCGCGAGCGCTGGCCGGATCAAGCGGCAAAGATGCGGTTCGCTTCGGCCAGCGTTTCCTTAGAGCCGACGTCGTACCACAGGCCGGGCACC
>JBBJMB010000135.1:0-9590 GCA_037719755.1 Pyrinomonadaceae bacterium | reverse complement strand
GGCCTGAACGCGACAATCGAGAAGATTGCCGGACACTTTGGCCATAGTGATGTTGGCCGAGTCGTCGCGCTTGGCCGGGCGCTTGGCCGGGCGCTTGACCGACACCCGACGGCAGTTAACTCGGCTCTGTCAGCCGAACGAAGCCGACGATGGCGCAGATGGCCCCAAGCGTCACGAAGAGATTAAAGAAAGCGCCGACGCCGAGCACCAAGTCGGAGTCATTTTGGTAAGTGCCAAAGGCGAGAATAAGAAACTGCAGGTGGTAAATGATCAGACACACGGCCGCCAGCGCGAACCAGCGGATGGAGGGGCCGAAGGCGCGCGCGCGCGCAAAACCAAGCACCGCCGCGACCAACCAACCGATGGCGCCGGCGAGCAGCAATCCGAGGGCGACCGGCAGAAAGTAGCTCGGCGTACGATACGTTTCCGTCTGCGCCAGCAAAAGAAGCGAAGCGATCAGCATTAATTTACCTCGTCCTCAGATAGGATGGTCGCAAACACAGGAGTCTACACCCAAAGCGCCGTTTGCGCACGATTCGCGGTCAGACAAACCGTCGAAGGCGCAAGCGGCAGCAAAGGGCCGCAGCATTCCCTCGCGCCCTTTAGGCACAAAAGAAAAAGTGGCGGCGCTCTCGGGCAGCTAATAAAGTTTCCGCGAGAGAGTGGCGAATGCAGGTTACTGTGTGATGTGAATCTCTTCTTCCTTGTTGACGCGGCGCACAAAGAACACGAGACCGCAAATAAAAGCGATCACGGTCGCGCCGATCGCCGACCACAAAAACTGAGTTCCTCCTTGCGCGTCGTAAGCGCCCTGTGGGTTTCTGAAAGTAACAAACTGATAGAAGAAATACAGAGCTGCAAGGAGTGCCACGATGCCGATGAGCACGGACAAAGTGCCGATCATGTTTTTCATACCGCACCTCCGAAGTTCGGTTTGAGTCAGCTTGAGTAAAAATGAGGGCGAACTACAGTCAGAGACGCTTGCTTATCAACAACGAAAACAATCAACGGTTCTCAAGATGAAAGTTTTTCAAAGCTTCCGAAAGAAAGACATTGTTGCTGATGCAAACCAATGTTAACGCCGTCTTGTCCGGGAAAGCAAGAATATTTTAGACACTTATTAAACGGTGCGCGATAATTCTCTGCGCCCCTTTGCGTCTTCTCTTTGCGCTTCTTTGCGTTTAAGTAAGGGTTACCTCAACGCAAAGAAGCGCAAAGATAAGACGCAAAGGGGCGCAAAGCGCTTTTAAAGAATGATGCGGCGGTCGCCGGCGCGGCGCGTGACGCGCGTGCGGTCCAGATGCTCAAGCAGCGGAATAGCATATTTACGGGAAACGCCGCTCAACTCTTTGAACGCCGCCACATCAATTGTGCGATCAGCATGGCGCCGCGCGGCGTACTCGCGCAGGCGCGCGGTTAAATCCTCAAGCGCGCCGCGGTGAAAGTAGAAATCGCCAACGTGCACAAGCGTTCCGGCATTGATGAGCAACTGCATAATTTTGCGCGCTTGGTCAACGGCCGCAGTCGGGCGATTCGCAGACTTGGTTGCTCGCGCCAGCGCTTCTTCCGTTGTCGGAGCTTCGAGCCGCGCTGCGCGGTACGTTTCTTCCAACATGTGTTGAAGCTCTGCGTCGGCGTCGGAAAGCGTCAACGTGTGCTCGCGGGCCCGACCACGTCACGCTCTGAGACGAGCGCGCCGGCGCGCTCGGCTTCAATCAGCGCGGCGCGGAAGATCTCAAGCGGCGTGGCCGCGAAAACGCGCTCGCGCAAAGTCTCGCGGCCCAGGCCGCGCGCCAGCGGCTCTTGCTGGTGGTGGCGCCGGACGGCGCGCACGCTTTGGCCACCAAGCTGTCGAGGCTTGCGCGGCTGATGTAATAGTTCTCAACTTCGATGACGTCGTGCGCTTTTTTCGCTTCGGCGGCGGCGCGCCGAAGCGCTTCATCGTGCCAGGCCGTGTGCGCCGCCAAACAGTTGCGGCTGAGCGCACGCTCGCCGGCCTTTTCGACAAAGAGCGCGCACAGCGCACCATCGGTCTCGGCGTGCGCCAATTTGGCGAGCCGCTCGCGGGCGGCGTATTTTTCGCGGCCGCGATAACGCCCCGCCAGGCCGTCGAGCACTTGTCCGCCCGCGATGGTGTGCGAGGGCGAGTAAGAGCGAATAATAAAGCGGTCGCCGGTGACGGCAACGATGGGCGTTTCGAGGCGCAACTGCATTAACCCGCCGGCGCCCGGCGCAACTTCGTTTGACTGCTCAAGCACATGGACGCGCGCGAGCACTTCAGCCGTGCCGGCGTGCACGCACGCGCGCGCAACGAAGCGCGCGCGGCGCATCAGGCAAACTTCAAGGCGGACATCAATCATCTGCGTCGGACGCAGTTGCCCCGGCGGCGCGAGCACCATGCCGCGCTCTAAATCGCTCACCTCAATGCCGCCCAGATTAAGCGCCGCTCGCTGGCCGGCAAAAGCGGCCTTGACAACTTGGCCATACACTTGTGCTCCGCGCACGCGCACGCGCCCGCCCGTTGGCAATTTGTCAGCTCGTCGCCCCGGCGATGCTTCCGGCGATCAAAGTTCCGGTGACCACGGTGCCGAAACCGCGCATCGAGAACGCGCGGTCAACTGGCAGGCGCGCCAGCGAGTCAAGCGTGCGCGGCGGCACAGCGAGCGCCACCGCGCGCAACTGCTCGCGCAGTTCATCTAAGCCAGCGCCGCTTCGGGCGCTGACGGCCACAAGGGGCGCGCGCTCAAGAAACGACCCGCTCACCAATTCCTCAGCCTCTGCGTAAACCAGCGGCAGCAGTTCCGGATCGACGACGTCCGTTTTCGTGAGGGCCACAATCCCCGCGCCGACGCCGAGCAAGCGGCACACATCAAAGTGCTCGCGCGTTTGCGGCATCACGCCTTCGTCGGCGGCAATCACCAGCACCACAGCATCAATGCCGTGCGCGCCGGCGAGCATGTTTTTCACAAAGCGCTCGTGGCCCGGCACATCCACAAAGCCGATCTGCACATCACCCAGGTCCATTTGCGCAAACCCGAGGTCAATGGTGATTCCGCGCCGCTTCTCTTCGGGCAGCCGATCCGCATCAACTCCCGTCAAGGCCCTCACCAGCGCGGTCTTTCCGTGATCGATGTGCCCGGCGGTCCCGACAATAATTGAGCGCATGGGTTACTTTAGGAGTGACGAGTGACAAGTGACTTCGAGGAGTGACAAGTGACAAGTGACAAGTGACAAGTAAGAAAAGAGACGAAGTGTGTTGCAAGTTGATCTTCTGTGCGAGAGTAAATTAGTAGTTTGCTACTGCTTCCACTTCTCTCTGTCACTTGTCACTTGTCACTGTCACTCCTCAAAGTCACTTGTCACTCCTCGCAGTCACTTGTCACTTTATTTAGTGACTTCAAAATCCATCCATTGTGCTTGCGTGCGGCTTTTGCCTTTCGCGAGCAGATCGGTGACCACGACTTGGAGCACGTAGGGGCCGGGCGTGAGGTTGCTGCCGAGTTGCAGTCTGCCGCCGATGGGAATCTGCCTGTTGTCTTCCACGCCGGCCGTAACTTTAAGCAATTCTTCCTTGCCGGCGTAAACAACTTGGCCGTCGCGAAAAAGGCGCACCTGCGACTGCAATTGCGATTTCTTTGTGGCGCGCTCGCTTTGCGCGTTGTAGATCAGCAAACTGTAGTCGAGGCTCATCCGGAGCGCAGGCGCCGCACCGCCGGACTGGCCTCGGCCGCCGCTTGGTCGGCTTCGCGGCACAGCCAGTTGACTTTGGCGTTTGCGCGGCGACCGCGTTTGGCGTCGTCGCCGTCGTTGCGCCTTGCAACACCAGGCCGGAAAGCGCGAGGCGATTCTTGCCGATGTCCGGCACCTCTATGAACTGGCTGGCTGAGCCGATGCGCTCCGAAGCCGAATCGCGCACCGCCATATGCAGTTGATAAGCTCCGGCTTTTTTGAGCGGCACAAAAAACGTGTAGAGCAAGCCGTGTTCTCGAACCTTTTCGTAAGAATCGCCGCGCAGCTTAATGGTGTGAATGCGGTCGGCCTCATCGACCACGCGGCCTCTCGCCAAGGGTGACGGCGGCGACATCGATCACAGCTTGTCGCCAACCGTCGGTTTCTTCCGTGAAGGTCAGATTCTTGGCGTCGATAAAGAGCAACGCGCGCATAAATGATCCGGCCTTGGCGTCGTTTCCGAAAAGCGGAGTCAAGCGCACGCTGATTTCGCCCGCCCCGAACGGAGACATCAAGGCGCGCAGTATCTGCTGCTCGCGAGTGCCTTTGACGATTGGCTGCACATCCTCGTCAGCGACGCCGAAGAAGCCTGTGCGCGAACGCACGCTGACGCCGGGGCGTTTGACCTTAACTTCGACGCGATGAAACTTGCGTCGTCCGGTGGCCGCGTCAAATGTCGCTTGGTCCGGGCGGTAGCCGATCAGGTAGTAGCCCTGTTTATCATTGATCACGCGCCGGATGCCGCTCGTCAGGTCGTTATTGTTGCGGACGAAAAAGCCGCCGGTCTGCTCCGCCAGATCGTCGAGGCCCTCTTGCGACAAACGGTATTCTCGGCGTCTCTGACCGGACAGTTGCGAGACTTGCTGCGGCCTCATGCGCGAGGTACTGTCGGCCGCGGTGAGTCCGAGCACGGGGAGGCCGCGCGCGTCCAAAGTATAAAGCACTACGGAGGCGCGGTTGGCCAAGTCCGTCAAGCGCTGAAGCGCTTCAATCACGCGCTGGTTGGGCGCTTCGGGCCGGAAAATCGTGATTCCGTCAGACATCAGTAGAATTGATTTGCGGCCAGCGAATGCGCCACCACGGAGTTGAGCGCTCGAGCGTGCCAGCCGTGAAAGCGTTTTCGCGAAACTCAAATCGAGATTCGCCCACCGCCTCTCTTCCTTCACCTCTCTCGCCACTGGTGCGCGCGTTCGGCTCATCCGCGAGCAAGTCGCCGGCAGCAACCACTGCCGCCCTTCCTCACCAGCGAATACTCCGGCCGCGGCGGCGAGTCGCCGTCTGTCGGTGGTGCTGCAATCTCACGCGCCGGCGCTCGTCGAATCACCGCCGCAAATCGCCGAACGCAATTCGCGCTCGATAAACTTTTTGAGCGCGTCGCGCACATACGCGATGTACTCTCGAGGAAAGCGGGTCGTCGACCACCAGGGCGATGGTGCGGCGCTCGGGCTTGAGAGATACGGGCGGGCGGGGCGGCGTGTTTTGTTGACGGTGGCGGCGGGCGACTGAGAATACTCGCCGGATGAGACGTAAGTGAAATTGGTGATCTGCTGTCGCCGCCCGTTCTCATAAATCTCAAAATCTTGTTCGGAAGCCCGGCACGTGCCGCCGTCTGTCCGTCACAACGGCGTCGACCTGCACCAAGTTGGTCGTAATCCGCAACATCATCCCCATCATCCGGCTTCGCGGAAGGTCAGTTTGTTGCGCGAAAACAGGCGTCAGCCACAGCAAACAACCCATGCAGGCGACACTGATAATTTTCTTTTTCATCATAGAAGTGCTTTCAAACCTACCGGTCTTTCTCTGCGCTTCTTTGCGTCTTTTCTCTGTGTTTCTCTCTCGTTTAGGTAACACCCACCTCAACACAGAGAAACACCGCAGAGAGGCCGCTAGCTTTTCAAGAAATGATATGAGAAGCTTCGGCAAAATTCGACGAGCCAAGAGGAACGATTATGCCAGACCGCGCGAAAAACGGCGATACCGCCTTTGTGCATTACACCGGAACGCTTGAAGACGGCCAAGTCTTCGACACCTCCGACGGCAGCGAACCTTTAAAGTTTCAGGTCGGCGCCAGCGAAGTGATTCCGGGTTTTGACGACGGCGTGCGCGGCATGGCGATTGGCGAGAAAAAGCGCATCGAGATCGAATCGGACGACGCCTACGGCCCGCGCGTAGATGAGCTGGTGCAATCCGTTGACCGCGACAGCATCAACCTCGGCTCGGAGCCAGAAGTCGGCATGAATCTGGTAATGCACCTGCCCGATGGCAATCAAATTCCGGTCGCCGTCACGCAAGTGATCGACCAGCAAGTGACGCTCGACGCCAACCACCCGCTCGCCGGACAAAAGCTGATCTTCGAGGTCGAGCTCGTCGAGCTCGAATCAACGGTTTAGGTACTGGATAAGAGAGCGGAGGGTTGGCGTCGTCACCTACGTAGATCAGCTGGCAGGTTCCTAACGGGCAACTGCCGTCGGTCGTCGCTGCGCCCCTATACACTTTTTCCTTCGTGACCTGATCACGCGCATTGTACTCGTTCTTCGTCGTACGGTAGATGGTCGTTGGATTCGAATAGTCTTCCACCTTTTGCACGCGTCCGAGGCCAACGAGATGCACAAATCTTGGGTGCGCCTCTTTCTTCATCGGTCCGATTGCAGTCGAAATACCATTCCTACTTGAGCCGCCGCCACCGCTTCATCATACTTCAGTCATTTTGACGGTATTCCCGATCATACTCTTCAGCTTGCCGTAAAAGATTCCTTCATCTCCGACTCCACTGACCATTTAAGTTCAAATCTTTCTACGACTTAGCTGCACACGCGGGGCGTGGCATGCAGACTGCTGCAGGGGCGGCGCACGCCACTCGCGGCGAGCTTGTTCTTTTAATTCATATTCAACATCACCGATAAATGGCTCACTCCGTGCGAAAGCCGGAGGCGGCATGTGCTGATTAGCCTACGTCCCCGTAAAGGATAAGGCGAGGTGAGTTCCCGAAGAGACGCGGTACTAAAGAGGCACGTTCCATGGCCAATCTTCTCGTTTGTCCGGTGAGAAGGTTGGCCATTTCTTTCCACCAAGTTTGACGATTTCACCGTCAGCGACAGAGGAAAGCGGCGGTCATCAGGTCTCCCGTTGAATGAAAGCAATGAATACCCTGAATCGTGAAATTGTGACTTGATGAAGATGCTCAAAGGAGAGCATGCCAAATGAGAAAAGCGACAATCACAAAACTTCTGTTAAAAGTTTTAGTGCTGTCCATGTGTCTCGCAGGCTTCCCGCTCGCGTGCCCGTTAGGCGCCAGAATCGAAGCGCAGACTGTTAATGCGCAGCTCAAGAAGAAGTCCAAAGATCTGGAAGCTCCGGACAAACACAAAGACGATGCCGGTCTGGTTCCGGTGATTATCCAAACACAAGGAGCGCCGGCCAGCGCTTTGCTCTCAGCGATCAACGCCGCGGTCGGAAAAGTAAAAAAGAAGTACACCAACTTCGACCTGCTGTCCGTGCAACTGCCGCCCGCCGTGATTGACCTGCTCGCGGCGCGCTCCGATATCGCTTACATCTCTTTGGATCGAACCACCGAAGTGCAAGGTCATCTGGAGGCGACCACCGGCGCGAGCCTCGCTCGGAGCCTCGGCAATTCGTCGACCGGAACGATTGACGGGAAAAACATCGGCATCGCCATTCTCGATTCGGGCATCTCTCCGAGGCATCACAGTTTTAATACGTTGAGAGTAGTCGCCAAAGTCGATTTCACGGGTCAGAACAGAACCGATGATCCGTACGGTCACGGCACTCACGTGGCCGCCATGGCGGCAGGCAATAATCATTTGGCGAACGGGGCTTACACAGGCGTCGCGCCGGCTGCGAAGATCATCAATATCAGAGTCCTCAACTCACAAGGCCAGGGCAGGGTGACCCATGCCATTTCCGGCATCGATTGGGCGATCTCCAACAAGGCGGCCTACAACATCCGCGTGATGAATCTCAGCCTCGGTGCGCCGGCCGTTGACTCGTACAAAGACGACCCGCTTTGTTTGGCGGTGCGTCGTGCGGTGAACGCCGGCATCGTGGTCGTGGTCGCCGCCGGAAATTCCGGCAAAGACAATTCCGGGCGTAAGGTTTACGGCGGCATTCACTCGCCCGGCATCGAGCCGTCGGCGATCACGGTCGGCGCCGTCAATACCTTCGGGACGGATGCTCGCGCGGACGATCAAGTGGCGACCTTCAGTTCGCGCGGGCCGACCAGGGGCCACACCACGGATGCTTTTGGCGTGAAGCATTATGATAATTTGATCAAACCTGACCTCGTCGCTCCGGGCAACAAAATCATCCAGGCGGAATCATCCGCCAGCGAAAATTCATCCACCAGCTATTTACTGACGAATAATCCTTCGCTGAGCGCCACCGCCAACAACGAAGAGTACGATACACACGGAGCGATGTACCTGAGCGGCACGTCTGTGGCGTCGCCGGCGGTGGCCGGGGCGGCGGCGCTGATCATCCAGAGGAATCCAAATTTAACTCCCAATCTGGTCAAGGCGATACTTGAATATACGGCACAGCCTTTGGCGAATTTCAATAACCTCGAACAAGGCGCAGGACTACTGAACGCGCAAGGCGCGGTCCGCTTGGCGGCCGCCATCCGCACCGATCTCTCGAACAGCACCGCCGTGGGTTCACCGCTGCTCATCGGCACGGCTCCAACACAGTCGAGCACCATCGCGAATCAAAGTTTCTCCTGGGGCGGCGGCATCATCCAGAGATGGAACTTTCTGACCGGAGCCAACTTGATGCTTAAGTTTCAGGGCGTCTATCGCACCTCAACCTACACCACGACAACAAATCCTTCAGGGGTAACAATGTCCGACGGCGTGACGATGTCCGACGGCGTGCTCATGTCCGACGGCGTGACGATGTCTGACGGCGTGACGATGTCCGACGGCGTGCTCATGTCCGACGGAACGATGTTAGCGAACGGCACACTTGTGACCAACGGAGAGGGTCTCACGCTGGCGCGCGGCGTGCTCATGTCCGACGGCGTGACGATGTCCGACGGCGTGTTGATGTCGGATCATGCGCTGGGGACACACGCGGCCTCAATAACGTCGATTCAATCCGTACTGGTTGAGGGTGATAGCTCCGGCTCATACATGCACCCTGCTTCCATCGTGACAATCGATCCGCCGATTGCGCCGACTAATCTGACGGGCACAGCCTCTTCCCCAAGCCAGCTCAATTTGGCATGGACGGACAATGTGAGCGATGAAAGCGGCTTCCGTGTCGAGCGGTGTCAGGGCACAGGCTGAACAAACTTCGTCGAGATCGCTCAAGTGAGCGCGAACGCCGCCAGCTTCAGCAATACGGGGCTCACCGCCGCTACCGCGTATGCCTACCGTGTGCGTGCGTTCAATGCCGGCGGCGACTCCGCGTATTCCAACACCGCTTTAGCAACCACGCAAACTTCACCGGCACCGCCGGCGGCGCCCACTACGCTGGCGGCGACCGCCATCTCCGCGAGCCAGATCAACCTCTCGTGGGCGGACAAATCAACCAACGAGAGCGGGTTCCGGATCGAGCGTTGCACGGGATCGACCTGCACCAACTATGTGCGGATCGCACAGCTCGGCCCGAACGTGACGACATACTCGAACACCGGCCTGTCTTCAAAAACGACGTATCGCTACCGCGCGTACGCTTTCAACGCGGCGGGTAACTCGAGCTACTCTACCCCGGTCGCGAAAGCAACAAAGTAGGAAATCAGCGGCGCGTGTGCGACATACTGCTTGGAAGCGACCTGCTGATGTAAAGCGCCTTCACCCGCAGATGCGCCCATAAAGTAGCCGAAGCTTCCACCTTGTTTCTGAAGC
>JBBJMB010000134.1:0-9590 GCA_037719755.1 Pyrinomonadaceae bacterium | reverse complement strand
ATTTGCGCGTTTTCTTCCGCGGCCGCGCGCAATTCCGGCACCTGCTCCAGGGCCTGCGCGATCGAGACGTTGCGGCCGCGCACCGGCGGCGGAATCATTTTGGCGATGCGCTCGACATCCGTGTAAGGCATATCCAATGCCCGACCCACATCTTTGATCGCGGCCCGCGAAGCCAAAGTGCCGAAAGTGATAATCTGGCAGACCGAGTCGCGGCCGTAGAGATCCGCCACGTGGTTGATCACTTCGCCGCGCCCGCGCACGCAAAAATCGATGTCTATGTCCGGCATCGACACGCGATCCGGATTGAGAAAGCGCTCAAACAGCAAATCATATTGCAGCGGATCAATGTCCGTGATTTGTACAATAAGCCACGAGCGACCCGGCGGCCGATCCGCGGCCCGGTCCGACCGGTATCTGGTGCTCTCTGGCGTAGCGTATGAAATCCCAGACAATCAAAAAATAACTCGGAAAACCCATGCGACGAATCATCGCGATCTCGCTGGAAATGCGCTCCTGGTAATCGGAGAACGTGTGGCGTAAGTCGCCGCGCGCGCGCATCGGCTCCCACATGGTTTCCCGCCGCCGCTCGTAGCCTTCGCGCACTACTTTTTCAAAATATTGATCGAGCGTCAGGTCCCGGTCGCGCGCCGGGATCGGGTACACCGGCAAATGATTGGCGCCTTTGGGCAACCCAACCCAATATCTCGGCGATATCCAGAGTGCGCGTCAGCACTTCCGGCATGTCGCCGAACAGCTGCCACATTTCCGCCGGCGTGCGCACGTAAAAGTACGGCGAGCCGTAACGCAACTCGCCCCGGATCGTTAATCGTCTTGCCCGATCCGATACACAGCAGAACGTCGTGCGCGCGGGCGTCATCCGGCATCAAGTAATGCGCGTCGTTGGTCGCGACGAGCGGGATGCGGGTGCGCTTGGCGAGATCTATCAGCGGCCGGCGAATGCGATTCTGGGCTTCCAGGCCGTGATCTTGAATCTCAAGAAAATAATTGCCTTTGCCCAGTATCTCCTCAAACTCGAGGGCCGCCGCCGCTGCCTCCGCTTCCCGTTCGCGCAGCAAAAGCGACGACGGCACGCCCGATAAGCAAGCCGAAAGGCCCACCAGACCTGCGCTGTGTTGCGCCAACAATTCGCGATCAATGCGGGGCTTGTAATAAAACCCTTCGGTGTACGCGCGCGACGTGAGCCGCACCAGATTTTGATAGCCGCGCATATCGCGCGCAAGCAAAATCATGTGGTAATTGGTTTTCTCACCCGGAGCGGCTTGCGCGCCCGGCCGCTCGCGATCATGCCGGCTTCCGCGCGCCAAGTAGACTTCGCAGCCGATAATCGGTTTGACGCCTTGGTCGCGCCTCTCATGGTCAAAGGAAATGGCTCCGTACATGTTGCCGTGATCCGTGATCGCGCAGGCCGACATGCCGAGCGCCGCTACGCGTTTCGCGAGCGGCTTGATTTGCGTGGCCGCATCCAACAAACTGTAGTCCGTATGCAGATGCAGGTGAACGAAGTCTTTTTCGCGCATCGTGATCGTTGGAGATGTCTCGTGTGAGGTGAATGGAAAAAAAATTGGCGTTTGTTTGCCTTCGAACGCCGGCCGCCACTATATCACGCACTGGGTGCGGTGTGCGCTCACAAGATGTTGCGGCAGAGCCCGGCGAGCATCGGAAATCTCATTGCCCCCAACGACTTTCCGTTGCCGCTCAATAAAAAGCTTTAAGAAACGCGAAAACGCCTGCAGAATTGAGGCGCCTCATGTATTCCCACTCGATGGTGCTCGGCGGCTTGGTGCTGATGTCATAAACCACGCGATTGACCCCGCGCACTTCCGCCACAATGCGCGCCCATGCGCGCCAACACGTGCGGCAGGCGCGCCCAATCGGCCGTCATGCCGTCGACGCTGGTTACGGCTCTCACCGCCACCACTGTTCGTAAGTCCTGTGGTCGCCCATCACGCCGACCGTGGAGACGCAATAAAACCGCGAACGCTTGCCACCGAGTCGTACAAATTCGCCAGCAACAGCTCTTGCTGCACAATGGCGTCCGCCGCTTGCACAATTTCGACGCTCGCAGAGGTCACTTCGCCCAAAATGCGCACGGCCATCCCGGGCCCCGGAAACGGGTGCCGGCGCAAAATCTCAGGCGGCACGCCGAGCTCGCGCCCGATTAACCTCACTTCGTCCTTAAAGAGCTCGCGCAGCGGCTCCACCAATTTGAGCCGCATTTTTTCCGGCAAACCTCCGACATTGTGATGGCTTTTGATCACCGCCGAAGGCCCGCGCACTGAAACCGACTCAATCACGTCCGGGTAAAGCGTACCCTGTACCAGAAAAGCGGCGTCGCCGTGCTGGGCGGCCTCTGCTTCAAAAACTTCGATGAACACGCGCCCGATGATGCGCCGTTTTTGTTCCGGATCGCTCGCGCCGGCGAGCGCCGCTAAAAATTTATCGGCCGCACGCACGCCCACCACGTTCAGGCTCATGCTTTGTTTGAAGTGCAAGAGCGTTTGTTCAAACTCGCCGGCGCGCAAAAGCCCCGTGTCCACGAACAGACAAACTTGTCGGGCGCCGATCGCTTCGTGCACCAGCGCCGCGGCCACCGTCGAATCCACGCCGCCCGATAAGCCGCAAATCGCTCGCGCTTCGGGGCCCACCGACGCTGTAATTTTTTCGATTTGCTCGGCGACCACGGCCTGCGGCGACCAATCACGGCGACATCCGCAGAAATCCAGAAAATTCCCGAGAATTTGCGCGCCCTGCGGCGTGTGCGCCACCTCAGGATGAAATTGAACGCCGAATAAGCGGTTGCTTAAATCCTCGATCGCATACGCACTCCTTCCGTGCGCGCCGTTTCGCGAAAACCAGGAGGCGCCGTCGTCACTTGATCGCCGTGACTCATCCCACATCCATCCGGGCCGGAAGATTCGCGAATAACACGCTTGGCTCGCCCGTCAAGCTCAAACGGGCGTAGCCGTATTCGCGCCGCGTAGATGATTCCACCGCGCCGCCCAACTCGGTCGCGATTACCTGCAATCCGTAGCAAATCCCCAACACCGGGCAGCTCGCGCGTTTCAGCAATTCGGCTTCCAGTTGCGGCGCGCCGTCTTCGTACACGGACGACGGGCCGCCCGATAAAATGAGAGCCACGGGTTTTCTTTTCCATAATTCATCGGCGGAAGTGAAAAAGGGCAGGATCTCACAATAGACGCCCGCTTCCCTGACCCTGCGCGCGATCAGCTGCGTGTACTGCGATCCGAAGTCAAGTATGATGACGATTTGATGGTTGGCGCTATTAATCAAAAAAGTGAACCTCCACTGAATAACGAGCGTTTCGCGAAAGCGTTGGACAAATTATAACTACGGCGCGGGCCGGCGAACAAACCGGTAGGTCTTTTGTTCGCACTCACTAAGGAATCGTCTTGTGAAGGAAATCAATACCCGGCATGTGCGACGGCGGCGGCGGTGTTTCGCTTTCTCGCGCGCTTTTCGCTTGACGGCGGCGAAGATGTTTTTTCACCGCAGGTCGCTGTTAATCTTATCGCTCGCCTTTGCGCTCGCCGTGCCGCAAATTTCCGTCGTTCGCGTGCGAGCGGAAATTGTTAAGGCGGAAACGCCGCGCCACTTATCTTTGTCTGATCCATTGAAAATACGCTGGCATTACCGCACTTCCCTGACTCTCACGCTTTCACCCGCGAGTAAAGGTCAGGCTGTTTATCTGCCGCTCGCCGGCGGAGCTTTGCTTGCCCTCAACACTCGGACCGGTGACTTGCTGTGGAGAGCCGAAATGGGCGGCGAAGTTTCCTCCGCTCCCGCGGCCGACGCGCGCGGCGTATATGTGGCGACCGCTGTGGGTCAAGAGTCCAACAACTCAGTTCCGGCCGGCGGCACGTTGCGAGCTCTCAGCCGTGAAAGCGGCGTGACGCTGTGGGTGCGCGCGATAGACAGACCCTTGCAGGGTGCTTTCGCCGAAACCGCTGAGGCGCTGTTCGCCGGGTCCGCAGACGGTCGCGTATACGCTTTCAAAAAGCAAACCGGTGAAATGCTTTGGAGCCGCGCTTATCTGCCGACCGGTTTTGCTTCTCAGCCGGTCATCCTTGAAAATACTCTTTTCATCGGCAACGAAAACGGCACGCTTTTCGCGATTGACGCGCTCACCGGCGAAGTTAAATGGCTTTATCGGACGCTGGGTGCGATTCGCGGTTCAATTGTGGCGCGCGATAAAGCGATTTGTTTCGGCTCGGCCGATGGCAAAGTCTACGCCGTGGAGCTCAAATCAGGCAAAGAATTGTGGAACAAAAGAACCGGGGCGGGAGTTCAATCTTTGGCCGGCGGCGCGGAGGGCAAAGTCCTCGTCGCTTCGCTTGATAATTTCGCTTATCTTTTGAATTTGCGCACCGGCACGCAAATTTGGAAACGCCAACTGGCCGGAAGAATCACCTCGCAGCCTTTGATTTATCGTTCCGGCGCGGTGCTCACCGCTCTTTCGGGAAACGCCGCCGTCATTCTTAATTTACCGAACGGGGCGCAACTAAACGCCGTTCCCCTGGAAGAAGACGAGGCGACCGGAGCCAGCCCCGTCGTGATTGACGATCTTTTGCTGATCACCACGCGGCGGGGACTCTTCGCCTACGGTCGCGCATACGCCAGTGACAGCGATGGGTAAACTCAGTGGTCTTTGATTGGCCGCTCGTGTTGAATCACAGGTGAAGTTACCCAACGCAAAGGCGCTCTTATGCACAGCTTCGGGCTCAATTTGTCGGCGATGGCCGCCGCACTCGCGTCCTCTCGAAACGTGTCTCACAGATCAAGCGGGCTCGTTCGTGGTCTTCACCGAACGAGCCCGCTTTCGTGCTTGCTTCTTGGGAAATCAACTTAAACGATAAACCAACTTAAGCCGCTTTGCCTTCGAGCGCGTTCGTGCTTTTCTCTCGCAAAAGTTCCAAGGCTTTTTTCAACTGAATGTCATCCGCTGGCTGCTTAGGCGACGCGCCGTCCGCTGCCGCCGCCCCCGCTCTGTTGTCTTCGGGCCGCGCGGGTTGGGCTACCGCATCGTCGTCATTGCCGGTGAGATCTTCAGGATCGATTAGTTCAGCCAATTCCGGACGCTTGACCTCCACCGAAGGCGCGATCCCGGTTCCGAGAAAAGGTTTGCCGCTCACGGCCGCCCATTTAATGGTCGTCAAAGCAATCCGTCGCCATCGCGCAAAACAAACAATTGCTGCTCGGCGCCCGCCCCGAAGCTTTTCTCGCCCACCACTTCTCCGCGTTTGCGATCCAACAGCGCCGCCGCCACGACTTCAGCGGCGCCCGCCGTGCCGCGGTCAATCAAAGCCACCACGGGCCCATCAAATAAGGCATCGGCCGGGTTGGCGGTGAAACTCTTTAAAGTTTTGTTCTCTTTGCCGACTGTTTGCGCAAGTTGCCCGTCTTTGAAAAACAAATTCGACACTTTGACGGCCTCGGAGAGAGCGCCGCCGGCCGTGCCGCGCAAATCAAGAACTATCTTTTGCGCTCCTTGCTTGAGTAGTTCCTGCAACCGCCCGCGCACATCTTTGGCCTCACCCTGCGCCAAGCTGTTAATCTTAATGACGCCGATGCGGCCCGGTTGCTCCATGCGCGCTTCGGCCATCGGAACGCTCAAGGCTCCGCGTTTCACGCTCACAATGATCGGCCGCGGACTGCCGCGCAGAATGCGCAATTTGACTTCGGTTCCCGGCGCTCCGTTTAATAATTGGCGCGCGTCGTACAGGGAAATGTCGCGCGTCGCTTTGGCGTCTATGTATTCAATGATGTCGCCGGCCTGCACGCCGGCTTTTTCGGCGGGC
This sequence comes from Pyrinomonadaceae bacterium, assembly GCA_037719755.1. GTDB lineage: Bacteria > Acidobacteriota > Blastocatellia > Pyrinomonadales > Pyrinomonadaceae > JBBJMB01. The sequence continues at coordinate 3,753 of JBBJMB010000134.1, read as the reverse complement.
GAATTCTTCACCGGCGAAATAACGTACAGGTAAGAAGCTACCTGCGATAGTTCCGCGCCGATTCCGGATTCATCAATCTGGCTGTCGCTCTGGTAGCTTTTTACTTGCTCGGCGGTCAGGTAAGTCGAATAAGGATCCAGACCATAAGCCAATCCGCGCAAAGCGCCGGCCCTGACTTTCTCCAGATCAGGCTCGTCAACATAATCGTGTTGAATGTGTTGCAGCACGCTTTCGAAGATTCGCAGTTGCGCGCCCGGATCATTTTGCTGTTGCGCGCTGGTTGAGAACCAACTGCCCACCACAGCGTAAAGCGCCAGGCTGGCCGAAAGAAACACCAAAATAAATTTACTTCGCAAAGACATCAAGCCCCACCTCTTTCGCTGCTCCGACATCATACTTAAAACATCGCTCGCGCCATTGCTCGGCCGCCTCCGAATCGCGCCGCGCGATTGTTCGCGATCATACAGCAGCCAAACATGCTCAGGCAAACGATCTTCTGGTGGCGCACAACCTTTTTAAGTTATACTTTTCGCTTATTTATTCCGTGATGCTGAAAGAGCAAAGACAAAGCGACGGTGACAAGCATTTGACGGGGAGGGGGCGTCTCGTCGCCCTGGATCTTGGCGCGAAACGCACGGGCGTGGCCGTGTGCGATGAATTACAACTAAGCGTCAGGCCGCTCGCGGCGCTCGGAGGCAGCGAGCACAGAGACTTTGTCACCTGGGTGATCGCGTTAATGGAAATCTACCGCCCCCAAGCTTTAATCATCGGACTGCCCCTGCGTCTGGATGGGTCGGACGGCGATGCCGCGCGTCGCGTTCGTGGGTTGGCTCGCCAGCTCGAACTGACGCTTAATCTTCCGGTGTTGCTGCAAGATGAACGGTTGACGTCTGTGGAAGCCGAAGAGACGTTGCGCAGTCGCGGCCACCGGACTCATCAGCAGCGCCGACACTTGATTGACAGCGAAGCGGCGGCGCTGGTGCTCAGGGATTTTATTCAAACATCGTCTTAAGCGATCATTCGACGCGATCAATTTTTGCGGCGCTGCTGACGCGTAGCGCAGAAATCATCCGACCATGCGAAAAATTCTTTTCTTTCTCATCGCGTTTTCGCTGATCGGCGCCGCCGCCGTTTTTTGGGGCAACAAACAATTGCAATTGCCCGTCGCACACGACCACAATTCAACTTACCTGGAAATTTCGCGCGGATCTTCCGTCAATCAAATCGTCGATAAATTGGCCGCGCACGGCATCATCAAACAAAAATGGCTGGTGCTCGCGTACCTGCGCATCACCGGCGGCGGCGAAAAGTTAAAAGCCGGCCAATATAAATTTTCCTCGCCGATCACTTCTTTAGCGGTGCTCAAGAAACTAGAGCAAGGGCAAGAGCGTTTTTTGCGCTTCACCGTGATCGAAGGCTGGACCAGGTGGGACATCGCCGCCGCGATGTCCCGGCTTCCCGAATTGAACACGACCGCTGAAGGTGCGCTGTCTTTAATGAATGACCCGAGCGAAATCCGCGCGCTTGATCCGGCGGCCCAAAATCTTGAAGGGTATCTGTACCCCGATACGTACAGCTTTGCCCTTCACCAGCTCACCGCCAAGCAAGTTGTTTCCGCGATGGTCGAAAGGTTTAAGCGCATCTGGAGTGAGCGCGCCGCACGCCTTTCGGCGAATTCCGATTTAGCCGTTCGTGATTTGGTGACCCTCGCATCGCTGGTCGAGACCGAGGCGAAGCTCAGCGAAGAGCGCGCGCTCGTCTCCAGTGTGATTTACAATCGACTCAACAAAAAGATGAATCTCGGCATCGATTCATCGGTGATTTACGCGGCCAAACTCGCCGGCAAGTGGCGCAACGATGGCAAGGTTTATCAAAGCTATTTGGATTTGCCCTCACCCTACAACACCAGAAAGTATGCGGGCTTGCCGCCCGGGCCAATCGGTTCGCCGGGCGCGGCTTCATTGGAAGCCGCGCTGCAACCGGCACAAACCGATTACCTGTATTATGTGCGCGAGCCTTTGCGTCAAGACGGAGCCCATAATTTTTACGCCGATGAGCAGTCGTTCGGAAAAGGCGTGCAGGCTTTAAGAGAATGGGAACAGCGCCAATAGAAACGCGTTCGAGAGAGTTTCGCCGTCCGAGGCGAATGAGCGCCGACGTTCGTTGACCTCAGCGCTAGTTGCAGCGCGAACGCCGCTAATTTGTTGTTTACAAACTGGAGAACATTGTGAAGAAATGCTTGTTTTTCGCCGCCGCCTTTTTTATTTTTTCTTTATCAAGCGTTTGGGCGCAGGAGAAAGGAGTCGATCCGCAAAACGAAAGAATTCGCGACCAAAGCAATGACCGCACGCCCGGACGAAACGGAGTCAATCAAACGGTGGGCTCCGGCCGCGGTATCAATTTCGGCGGCGGCCGAGCGGAAAGCAGACCCGTGCTTCCGAATCCCTACCGTCTGAGCGCCCGACGCGACAATCTGCTGCTCACTCTGGAGGAATTGTTGCGCGAGCGCAACATGATCGTCGATGCTGCCGCCTCAAAGCCTGAACAAGGCTTAGTAATTAGCGAACCACTGACTTTCGTCAAAGGCGCGGTCGTCAGCCAATCTGAATTGGGACGCTACGCGAATCTGCCCCCGGTCACGACTCGCGGCTGGACGCGCGGGCGCATGAACTACATCGTTGAGCTTGAGCCAGTTGATTCTTTGATCACCAACGTTTCCATCAACGTCGTTATTGAGGGCCGCACCGATGGGCTTTCGGGTGGCGAATGGGTTAAATTAGAAAGCAACGGTGTCGCCGAACAAGATCTGCTGGCTGCCCTGGTCGAGAAAGTAACCGGTTCGCTGCCGACAAAATAATAATTCAAGACGTTGCGCTTAATGTCAACGTAGCAACAGATAGATCACATAACATAATAGTTCACTTGAAGAAAATGGCGTATTCGTCCTCAACTTCCCTCTTAACCAGAGCTGTGGGCCTTACGTGTGGCTTGTTGCTGATGTCCGCGGTCATCGTGGGGTATTTTCATTTGCGCGGGCGCCACGCTCAGCAAATCCGATCTTTGCGACAATCGCTGCAAAGCCCACCTCAGCCCACAGTCGCACCGGCACAAGTTAGAGTGATCGAAAACGAGCCCGCGTTAAAAGGCTCTTTAGCGATCTTAAACGGCACGGTCCAAAACATCTCAAATGTCGAGATCAGCGATTTGTTAATAGAATTCGAGCTTATTTCTCGACGCCCACAGCAACAACAGCAAGCGCAGACCACGGAGCGGCGATTGCTTCCCGTCAAGCCAATTAAATTGCGACCGTCCGAAGCGGGCAAATATCACATGGAGATTTCTTCTCGCCAATACAGCGGGGCGCGTGTGGTCAAGCTCTTGATCGGTGACGCGTCTTCGCCGGACATACCGTTTGAAGTTGAAGCCGGTCACAAAAGGCCCAAAGAGCTCCCAATTGGTCAGCAGCAACACCGAAAACGCCCGGGCGATAACGGCGGCTTTTTAAATTCGCCTGATAATCCTGTTGGACTGCCGTAATTGGACATTTGTTGACGTAACGCTTGAGACGTCGGCGTGACGACAAACTTGACAACTTTTATTAACGATTGTGCGGCAATCGTTGAACGCAAACAACTTACTTAGGATACTTAGAAGTTACGCAGTTGACAGGAGAGGCGCAACAAAGTCGAGTACCGCCCGCTTCAGCTGGGCGGGTATTTGGTAGCCAACAGACCCGCCCAGCTGAAGCAGGCG
>JBBJMB010000133.1:0-9646 GCA_037719755.1 Pyrinomonadaceae bacterium | reverse complement strand
CGATCTGCAACGTCGCATTCTTGAATTGATCGGATTTAATGCTGAGATTGATCACTGTCTGATTCCGCATTTCTCAGAAACTCAAATAAAAATGGGCGAAACGTAAGTTTAAGACAAGGAGAACCCATCAAATTCTTTTGGTTTGAACTTCATCGTTCATCGTTCCGCGTTCTGACTTCCTAAGAGCGGTAGCTTTCCCGTCCTTTGCCCTGAACGGGGATGTTTTGGGCGGCGAGGACTTCGTGCTGAAGGGCGTGCATGCAGGCGGCCGCTTCGTCGATTTTGCGTGTGAAGGCGATGGAGCCTTGCAAAATGGGTTTGAGTTTTTCTTTGTCCTGGATGCGTGCGAGCGGGTATTCGTGTTCGACGACGAGGTGCGTGTTGGGCACGTCGAGCGCGAGCAGTTCGCGGGCGGCTAATTGGTGGTCGAGCCAATCGACGGTTCTGTTTTGTAAATAGGCGAGCGGATCGTGCCGGGCCGTTCCCGGCAATTCGTGCTCGGCGAGCACGGTTTGCTTTTTCCAGGCGTTGGCTTGGTCGGCGGGATTGTCTGAGGGCTGGCCGTTTTTCCAATCGCCGCGCTCCACGGTTTGCCCGCCGTAGCCCCAGGCCGCGACGCCCTTCGCGTCCACGACTTGTCCTTTGACGTGAAAGCCGCCAATCAGAAAGTTGTATCCGGAGTCTTTCAAGTACTGAAAGACGGAGCGCGTGTCTTGTCCCATCAAGATGGCGTGCGACGGGTCGTAGTGAATCCGGAATTGATCGCCGACGCCGTGGCGCTCGCAAATGCGGTGCAGCGCGATCCACACGCCGGGCGCGTAAGCGATGTTATTGTGGAAATTGTCGCCGGTGGTCCAACCGGGCATAGGGCATTGCTCTATGCGGTAAGTGAGGCCGCGCGCTTTCGCTTCTTTGAGCAGCGGCACGAAATGCTCCTCAAAGTCGATTAAGTTTTGATCCATGCTGCGCTGCTGGTTGCGGCCGACGAAGCCGCACACAGCGTCCACGCCGAGCATCGCCGCGGTGTCGAACATGCGGAGCATAAAGTCGTGCTTTTCCGGCGCAACCCCGCATCGTGGTGCAGCAGATTGTCGAAATAGCCGACCTCCGAGATGCCCACTTTGAAGGCGCTCATCGCCGCGAGCACGCGCTTGGCCCGCCGGTCGTTGAAAGGCCTCGCGCAGATCCAGCGTGTTGGCCACGGGGTCGAGCATCGCCTCGGCCGGGATGTCGGATTCGCTCGGGTGCAGGGCCGCGGCGAGTTGAATGTTGCTCGCTCCGAGATCGCGCGCGAATTCCAGCCATTCTTCAATGGCGCGATCAGGATCGGGGTCGCGCACTTCGCGCGGAGTTAACTCCTGAAGAGCCGCCGTCAGCACGCCGACTTGCATAAATTGCGGTTTGAATTCTGTGATAGACATAGTTGCTTGGTTCCCCTAATTTGCGGTGTGTTTGTTTTCGGAAGCTGTTCGGGCACTCGCCGTCATTGATGTTGCCGTGATTAATGTTGCCGGAGCGAACTTATACTGACAACGTTCGCGCGAGTCAAGAAATTGTCAAGAAATTGCTCGGGTTACCGGCGATCGATTCAGTTGTGATTGACACAAGGCTCCGCCGCGTATCATTATCAGGGCCTCTCTTGTTGACTTGAACAATCGCTGAAATTGATTTCCCACTCTACTAGATTTGGCCCCGTCCATGGGCCTCGCGCGCTTGAAGGAGACGCAAATAATATTATGCCTCGAATTAACCGGCGTGAAACACTTCGCGTAAGCGGCGCGGCCGCGCTCGGCTCACTTCTTTTTTCCCAGTCCGGCGATGCCTCCGCCGCCGGTCAAGATAAGGCCATGAAAACCGGAAATCTCATCAAAAACGCTCGCCTCAAGCAGTCCGTCTGCCGCTGGTGCTACAGCAAAGTTCCCGACGAAGTTTTTTTTAAAGCCGTGGCGGACATGGGCTTAACGGCTGTGGATTTGCTGAACGAAAAAGAGTGGCCGGTGGCGGCGAAGTACAACTTGATTTGCTCTATGGGCAGCACCGGCGCCGGCACCATCCCCGACGGCCTGAACGTCAAAGCCAATCACGACGCGATCGTCCAAAACTTTGAGCGCACGATTCCGCTGGCGGTGAAATTTAAGGTGCCGAACATGATTACCTTTTTCGGCAACCGCCGCGGCATGAGCGACGCCGAAGCGACGGACAATTGTGTGGTCGGACTAAACCGCGTGAAAAAGATCGCCGAAGACAACAACATCACGATCTGCGTGGAACTCTTAAACAGCAAAGTCGATCACAAGGATTATCACGGCGATCATACGGCGTTCGGAGTGAACATCATGAAGGCAGTAAATTCGCCCCGCGTGAAACTGCTGTACGACATTTACCACATGCAGATCATGGAGGGCGACGTGATCCGCACGATTCGCGACAACAAAGAATGGTTCGGCCACTACCACACCGGCGGAGTGCCGGGCAGGCACGAGCTTGACGCCGCGCAGGAACTACAGTGGCCGACCATTTGCCGCGCCATCGTCGAGACCGGATTTCAAGGCTACATGGCGCAAGAGTTCATCCCCACCCGCGACCCAATCACGTCGCTCCGAGAGTCCGTCGCTTTGTGCGACGTGTGAGCGGCGAGTGCTGAGTGCTGAGGTAACAAGCCCCCCTTTACACTCAGCACTCAGTACTCAGCACTCAGCACTCAGCACTTTTCATCTCAGCACTTCTCACTTCCTCACTTCAGCACTATTTTACCCCGAGCGCCCACCGGATGCCGCCCAGCAGGTGCGTTTTGAAGTAGTCAGCTTCCAGCACATCTTCGCGATGGCCGAGGGCGGTGTAGAAAACGCGTCCTTTGCCGTAAGTTCGCGACCACGCCAGCGGAAATGAGCCCGCCTGATTGAATTGCGGGTCTTTCTCGTTCGGATTTTTATCCAGACACATCAAGAGATCGACTTTGGCGGGGTCGTGGTTTTTGTAAACGTAAATCTCGTCGTAAACTTCGCGAGACGCGCCCCAATCCTTCATCGCCGGGTGCTTCGCATCGCGATTCAGCGTCAGCACTTTAATTTGCGGGCCGTGCGCTTTGAATTCGCCGTTAATCATTTCGACAAACGGCGCGTAGTTGTGAAACGTATCGGCCGCGGCGTGAATGCCGATAAAAGCGTGGCCGGCCTTGATCCAATTTAAAAAGCCATCTCGATCCGGCAGCGGCAAATCGCCGGTGGTGCTCGCAAAGATCACGCCGTCGTAAGCTGCGAGCGCCTTCATGGTCATCTTCGCAGCCAGCTCTTCGTCGCTTCGGGCGTAATCCACGGTGAAGGATTTGGACTGCGCGCCCAATTGTTCGAGCATTTTCTCGGCGGTCGGGATGGAAGCATGGCGAAAACCTTTGGTGACCGTTACGACAAGCAATTTCTTGGGGCGAAGTTGTTGCTGAGCGGAAACCGCGCATGCCGCGCCCGCCAACAAACAGAGCAGACAAACGAAACGGTAGAGACGCGTTTTGCTCTTCATCATTATCTCCAGGTTGTGTGTTAAGTGAGTACTGCGGGAGAAACCGGCGGCGAGTATAACACGAGAGCCATAAGACTTGCCGTCTCTCTGTGTCTTGTCTCCGTGTTTCTCTGTGTTTAAGTGCGACTGACCTCAACACAGAGAGACACGGAGACAAGACACAGAGAAGCACAGAGGGGGCAAGCTTTACGGTCGCTCGAAGATGTTGACGAGCGCCGGGTAAAGGGCGCGAAACTTCTCGTACCGGCGGTTCATCAATTGAGCGACATCCGCCTGTGGATTGATGCGCGATTTCACGCGGACGACTTCGTCACAGGCGGCGTCCACCCCAGGCCAGTGGCCGCCGCCGACGCCGGCTAAAAGCGCGGCGCCGTAGGCCGCTCCCTCCTCGGCCTCAATAATCTCGATTGGCAATCCGTAAACGTCAGCTTGAATTTGCCGCCACAGACTAGAGCGCGCGCCGCCGCCGCCCAAGCGCACATACTGGGCCGGAACATTCATCTCCGCGAAAATAGTGAACGTGTCGCGCAAACTAAAAGCCACGCCTTCAAGTATCGCGCGCACCACATGAGCGCGCGTGATTGGCCGCCAGGCCGACGAGCGCCGCCCGCGCGTACGGATCCAAGTGCGGAGTTCTCTCGCCCATCAGGTAAGGCGCCCACAGCACTCCGTCGCTGCCCGCCGGCGTGGGCCGCTTCCTCTGTTAATCGCTCATACGCGTCGCCTCCGTCCGCAACATGTGCGCCGAACTGATCTCTGTACCAGCGCAGCGAAAGCCCCGCCGCCTGCGTCACGCCCATCACGTGCCACCGGTCGGGCACCGCGTGACAAAACGTGTGCACACGGCCCGCCAGGTCAAGCGCCGGATGATCCGTCGCCGCAAACACCACGCCCGAGGTGCCAATGGTCGCGCTCACCGCGCCGGGCCGCGTGATGCCCATGCCGATCGCCCCGGCGGCTTGATCGCCGGCGCCGGCGACGACCGGCGTTCCTTCTTTAATCCCGTGGCCGCAGAGCCGGCGGCCGAAACGCGGCCCGTCACCTCCGGTGATTCAAAGGCGCGCGCAAGCCACCGCTCATCGATAGCCATCGCGTCCAAGACTTCGCGCGACCAGCGGCGGTGCGCTACGTCAAACATCAGCGTGCCCGAGGCGTCGGCCACATCTGTGGCGCGCTCGCCGGTTAAACGAAACCGCACGTAATCTTTCGGCAGCAGCACGGTGCGCACGCGTCGCCAAATTTCCGGCTCGTGGTTGCGCACCCAAATTAATTTCGGCAGCGTGAAGCCGGTCAGCGCCGGATTTGACGTCAGCTCAATGAGCCGCGCGGCCCCCACTTGCTCTGTGATCGCACGGCACTCTTGATGCGTGCGCTGATCGCACCACAAGAGCGCCGGGCGCAGCACCTCGTCGCGTTCATCGAGCAGCACAGAGCCGTGCATCTGCCCGGAAAAGCCAACCGCGCCGATGCTCTCGCCGCCCACGCCGCTTTGCGCCAGTGCCTGCCGTACGGCCTCGCCGGCGGCGCGCCACCAGTCCGCCGGATGCTGCTCGGCCCAACCCGTTTGCGGCGATGCGAACGGCTCGTGCTCCGCGGTCGCCGAGGCAATGATACACCCGCGCTCGTCAATAATGATCGAGCGCGTTCCGCCGGTTCCGACGTCTATGCCGACAAAGTTCATCCGATTACGTACCTTTCGCGCGAGTTGATTAACCGGAGCGTTCGGCGCTCTTTCTGACTTCAAACTCAAAGGAGATGTCTTTTCCGCGCAAAATAAAGCTCAGGTAAAATTCCCAAAATTTTCTGGTGAAACGAAACGCGGGCCAGCGTTGGTCAAGATTCACAATAAACTCAAGGCCGAGGGCGCGCCACAAATTGGCGAGCGAGACGTAGGTGCGCACCGGGAGCAACTCCACATCTGTGTAAAAAGCGAACAGCCTGCGCTCCGGATCAAAGCAATGAAATGAATAACTGTTGATGTGATTGCGATGCGTTAAATCCGTCGGCCAATCGGGATTTGAATAGTGCGGAGTGGCGATTTTGATGACGCCGCCCGGCTTGGTGATGCGGTGCAGTTCGGTCATAAAGGCCATCACATCCGGCACATGCTCGACGACGTGTTGACTGATCACTTCATCGAATTCGTTATCGGGGAAAGGATAAGGCACCACGCCCAAATCGTGGATCACATCGGCATCTGTGCGCGGATTGTAATCCAGCCCGATGGCGCCCGGATACTTATTTGTCCCACAACCGACGTCCAGAATCTTTCTGCTGCCGCTTACGTTGCCCACTGAATCACCCTGCGTTATCGAAAATCACTTGATCCGGAGTCTTGAGTTGGTTGTCGGTTTCTTCGCGCCTTTGCGTCTTTCTCTTTGCGTCTTTGCGTTGAGGTCAGCGTGACCTCAACGCAAAGATCGCAAAGAGAAAGACGCAAGGGGCGCGAAGATGAGTCAACTTATGACTGGAATTTACTTAGCGTGCAGCGTGATCCATTGATCAATTTTAATCAGTTCGCGCGCTTTGAAGGCTGCTGCCGAACGAATACTCTCCGCCGACTTGGCGACATCGGGCTGCGCTTCAATTGGCAGGTTCAGCTTGGCGTACGCTTCCAGCTCGTCGGCGCGCGCGGACTCCGAGAAAACTTCGAACAGAGAAGGAGCATAAGCGTTGCTTCCGAAAGCGGACAGCTTACCCTGCAATTCTTTCATGTGCTTTTTGGCGAATTCCAACGCCAGTTCGGCGTGTTCTCCGGCCACGGCCACGCGGAAAAGGCTGTAAGCCGCGTCGGTGGGCGCGAGTTCGTCCGTCAAAGCGAGCCGCAGATTCTCTTCGGCCAATCGCGCATCTAAAGCTCCTTGCATGGCTCCATAGAATTGCCGCTTCTCCTCTGTGCTCCGACTTTGTCGGCCCAGCGCGTGAAGCTGGTCATAAACGACTTTATCGCCGTAGCGCCCGACCACAGAAAACACGGGACCTCGCAGATCAGCCGGCAGCGATTGGGGATTCTGCAAAAACGCGCGAAACCGATTGCGCGCTTCGGCAATCACCGCTTCGTCTTTGAATACTCCTAAAGCTCCGATCAAACGGCTTCGCAACACGCTGATTGTCGCTTGCTCGCCGGGCTTGGCATCCCAGCTGATGCGCGCAAGCACCGGACTTAGAACGGATCGCCCGTAAGCCCGAAAAGCCTCTCGCCCGGGCCGCTTGATTTGCAAATTATCAATTGTTAACAGTCGGCCGATAATTTGCTCCCAGACTCCCACGCTGTTTTCTCCGCGCACTGCCTCCACCACATCCAGGTACGCCGTGGATGAGCCGAGCCCGGCTTCGGCCAGCGCCCACGCATCGCTCATTAAGTTTAAGCGATCGGCATCACTGAGTTTGCTCTTTGCCGCATTCACCAACTCGGCGAACGTCGCCGGGTCATAGCTCACGCGGTAGTAGCCCACATCGGAAATGTTCAGTTTGACTGGCGACTGACAATCGCCCACGGGCAAAGTCGCCTTCTTGTTCAACAGAACATACTCAGCCGCATCGTTTGATCCGACACGGCCGATGGCCACGGGAACTTGCCACTCTAACGGGGACGGATTGGGATCATTAACTGTAAATCGCTTTTGCTCCAAAGTGAGCTGACGCACTTTGTCCTGACAAGTAGAACTTACAGAAATCAGCGGAAATCCCGGTTGCTCGGTCCACCCGGCGGCTACTTCCCTCACGGGTTTGCCTGATGCTTTGCCCAAAGCGTCCCACAAATCGACCGTCGTCGTATTTGAGAACTGGTGAGCGGTGATGTAGGAGCGAATGCCCTGCCGAAACGCGCTCTCGCCCAAATAAGCTTCCAGCATGCGGATAAATGCTTGCCCCTTTAAGTAAGTGATTTCATCAAAAACGCGGGCGGCCTCACTCGGGTTGGTCACACGTTGCTGGATGGGATGCGTCGTTTTCTGCGCGTCGTTTCCCATCACGTAACTTTTAGTCGAGTTTGCTCTGGTCCAGTAATCCCATTCCGGGTTGAAGTGAGCGGTGGCTTTGGTGGCCATCCATGAAGCGAATCCTTCGTTCAGCCACAAGTTGTCCCACCACGCCATGGTCACTAAATTACCGAACCATTGATGCGCCATTTCGTGACTGAGCACGTCAAAGATGGCTTGCTGAGTTGCTTGCGAAGAAGTTTTGGGATCAAACAACAGAATCGACTCGTTGAAGGTGATCCCGCCCCAGTTTTCCATCGCTCCTCCGAAGCCGCCGGGCACGGCGATCAAGTCGAGCTTCGGCAACGAATACTTGAAGCCAAAATACTCGTTGAAAAAGGGCAGCAGCTTTTTGGCCGCCTCAAGCGCATACTGGCCCTGCGCTTTCTTTCCTTCGGTTGTGACGACGCGCAGCTGAACGCCCTCGGCTTCTCCTGCGAGCGACTCCAGTTCGCCGGCGACTAAAACCATCAGGTAACTCGACATCTGCGGAGTGCGGCCAAAGGTCACAATTTTCGAGTCGTTTTCCCCGGCCTTTTCGCTTTCAATCGGCATGTTCGAGACGGCGGTAAATTTCTGCGGAAGAATTGTCGTCAATTGGTACGTGGTGCGAAAAACCGGCTCATCCCAGCATGGAAACATGCGCCGCGCGTCGGTCGGCTCCATTTGCGTCGCCAGCATCACCTTTTCGCCTTGGTCCGTTTGATACTTGGCGTAGTAGAGCCCTTGTGACTGCTCGCCGAGTTTACCTTCAAATTCAAGTTGTAATTTGTGTTGGCCCGCTCGCAGATTTTCGGGAAACGTCAAGGTGGCGGTTTGTTCTTTCTGATCAAGCTTGACGGCGGCTTTTTGTTTCGGTTCCCCGTCCAACAGCGCACGCGTGATGTTCAAGTCCAGCGCATTGACCACGATGGTGTTGCCGGTTACTTTGACATCGATGGTAATGCTTTCCGACCCTTTGAAAGTGAGGGTTTTCATGTCCGGCGTGATGGTTAAATCATAGTGTTGCGGAACGACGTTTTTGGGAAGTTGGCCAAAAGTTGAGGCGAAAGAAAACTTTTCCTCTGCGGTTGCATCAGGCGCGAGCGTCAGAGCAACAATGAGCGCTAAGAGCGTACGGAAAAGCGCGGCGGTGCCTGCTTTCCCGGCGTGAAGAGTTCGTTCAAAGAATGCCATCAACTTACTCCTTGAGGTAGAACCGGCGTTCATGACGGGGCAAACCGCAGCTTGGCGAGTTAAACGTCAAACGAAACAAGAGGGCGACGCTGAAGCCACGCGCGGTCGCCTCGAATCGTGGAAACGCTTTTGCCGCGTCGAGAGCGTCAGGTTAATTGAGCTGCGAGACCATACGCCAAATTGCCAAGCGAGTCAACGACCTTGACGACGGCAAAATAGTCTCTCCATCAAGCGCGAAAATTCAACGAGGCGCGCTGAAAAGAGCCGCTCACCATCTCATTTCTTAAAGTTTTTCACAACTTTATTCCGACAGTGGTTATTGCTAAAACGGAGTGAAAAAACTTCCCCATTTGCAATTCAAACGCGTTGTGATAATTTGTCAGCACAGAAATAATGGAGGTAATCCGGCTGGCGTCCGCAAAATCGAAAATAATTGCGGTCTCAGTAATCAACGAGGGCGCAGTCCTTGCCCCTTGCCCCTAGCAAGTGAACAGTGTCTCCGTTAATTGGCGATGGCCAAGCGGAATGAGAGCACACAACTAAGAGCAAATTTATCCGTCGCCTAGCGACACCGAAGCCGTGAGAGTCTCATCCTACCCCTTCGCATGAAACTCCGTCCGGCTCCGGAAGGCCATTGCAGCACCGCCGCGCTGAAAGCGCATCCGTCAGATTGGCGTCGCCGCAAATCATGTTTTTCTCTATCCGGTTCTAAGTCTATTCTGATGATCTGATCGTCGCTGCTCGCGCAGCAGCAAGCAACCCCCACTGCGACTGCCACCTCACTCACCGAGGGGAGATCGAATGCCCGGTTTTGTATCTTCGGCAAAATACGCGCTCAACCGAAGCCGCTCGCTCTGGGACCAGCGGCGCACGCACGGCATGTGGCTCTCAGTGTATTTCTGCTTGGCCGCCGGCGCGGCGGCGGCGACGCTCATTCACTTGGCGATCGACAGGTTCGGGCTCGCCTCCGTGTT
>JBBJMB010000132.1:0-9766 GCA_037719755.1 Pyrinomonadaceae bacterium | reverse complement strand
CGATGTCGCCAAGGCCGAGCACCGCTGTGCCGTCGGTCACTACAGCCACGGTGTTTTTCTTGATAGTCAGCGTAAAAACTTTTTCGGGGTCGCGCTGAATCGCTTCGCACACGCGCGCCACGCCCGGCGTGTAGGCCATCGAAAGATCGGCGCGGGTTTTAAGCGGCGCCTTTGACACGACTTCGATTTTCCCGCCGAGGTGCATCAGAAAGGTGCGATCCGAAACGTTGACGACTTCCACGCCGTCTATGTCGCGCACCACTTCAACGATCTGGTCTTCGTGCTCGGTCGAAGAAGCGTTGACGGTGATGTCGCGAATCATGTGTGCGCCGACGACGCCGACGATGTCGATGGCGCCGATGTCGCCGCCGGCGCGGCCGATGGCGGTCGTGATCTGACCGAGCATGCCGGCGCGGTTAAGCAATTTGAGCCGCAGCGTGAGGCTGTAGCTGGGGGTCGGAGTATTCTTAATGGAGGACAAAATAAAACCCTCTCTTTGAAGAGATCTTTCAGACTGCGGAAAAAAGCAGAGAATGCTTGAGAATCTAACGCCAAATGGCGACGCGGCGCAAGCAACCGTTAAGTGCTTAAGCGCCAATGTACGGCTGGGATGAGCGATCAACTTCACGTGAATGCGATGTCAGCGGATGACTTGCAAGCACATGTCCGACAATCTTCTCGATTGTCGCTTCGCCCCGTGAGAAATCAAGCTGCGCAGCTTGGCACGTCTCTCGACAATCGAGAAGATTGTCGGACATTGGGGCCGCATTGATTTAGCTTAATTTTTTCCGCGCGACGGATGGCCAAAAGAAAAGACCGGCGAGCAGCAGCAAAGAAAAAACGGAGACACAAAGGCCCGTCCACATGGCCGGCGCGACGTAACGCATTTCTATGCGATGCGTTCCGGCCGGTACGGCGACGGCGCGCAGCAGGTAATTGGCGTTAAGAATAGTAGCGCCACCGCCGTCGATCGTCGCCTCCCACCCGGGGTAATACATTTCGCTGAGCATCAGCACGGCGGGAGTGGCGGTTGAGGTTTCAATCTCAACTCGCGTGGGTTCATACGCGATCACGCGCGCCGTTGCTTCAAGCGAAATTCGGCCTCCGGGAAGCGTTGGCAGTTCTCCGGGCTTGACTTCCAACAGCGCCGTGCGACGCGGATCAAAGGCGCGTTCACTCTCGCCTCTGATTAAACGCAACGCCTCTTCTCCGTCCACCGCCTCGGCTTCCGCCACCAGCCACGCCCGCGGCAAGGCCCGCCGATTACGCATGATGACCACGCCGTCTCGGTCATAAACCTGCTCCCACTTCTCCGCGCTGATGCTTTCTGCGGAGAGCGCCAGAGGCACTGAACGATTGTTTTGGGAATCGTAGAGAGTCATTTTCCACAGCGAGAGCGTGGCCCGTTGAGAAACGTTCGTTATTTCTATCTGAGCTACGTTTACTGTTTCATCAAGCGCAACGCGCGTCCAGTAACGGTGCGCCGTAAAACTGTTGTCGCCATCGCCCGGTGAACTTTCAAAGACGGGCGCGAGCTTGTGCCGCACCGCCCGCTTCACATCGCTGCGCTCGTGCGCCCACTCCGCCGTATCCCTGCCGGCTAATAACTTGCGCTCAATGACGCGGTCGTCAGAGGATGTGATGCGCAGTGTGGCCACCGGTTCCCCGTCAACCATATGCACGGAGTTGGCCAGAGAAGCGACGACGGCGATGGTATCAACGCCGCCCGCCGCTCCTTTAAACTTGTCGGTGGCGCCCGGCTTCAGCTCCACTCCGCCGGTTGGTGCGTTGAAGACGATGCCTTCTTTTTCGATTTTCGCGGCGCTGTTATTCTCCGGATCCGGGCAGCTCACAAAAAATGTGTTGTTAAGCAAATCCAAGACGTGTGAGCGTTCGGTTAAGAGGCTACGGTCAGGCGGAAAGCCGCTTCTCGGGTGAACCGAATCCAGCGAAATGTTGCCGAGCGCGCGGCTGTAGCGATGAAAAATCAAAGGCTCATATCCGCCGACGTTTTGCAGTCCGAAGAGCGCGGTGGTGTTGTGCGTGTCCACGGGCGCGAGACGAGGGCCGTGTTCGGCAAACACCGGGCACCGCGTGTAAATGCGATTCTCTTGCGGTGCGTATTGCTGAAGGAAACGCGTCGGCGGTGAAACGGCGAAAAGGCTCTCTTTTGTTTTCGAGAGCGGAAACCACCAGCGAGAGATTAAGATATAAGGCTCGACGAAGCAGGAGAGACAGATTGTGAGGCAGAGCAACGCGCCGCGCCAAAACGCCAAGCCGACTCTACAGCTCAGCCAGAAGGCGATCAAGGTCAATACGGTAAAGAGTAGCTTCAACAAAAAGTATTGCAATTTCGATTCATATGTTTTGGGATTACCCGTCTCGAACCACCAGATCGCACCGACGATGAACATCAGCAGGGACACGGCGAAGGCTGAACCAATGGCGAACCCATGACGAGCGGGGACGCGCCTTTCGCTTCGTTGCGCGATTCTTGAGCGGACCACGTCCCAGCCGTAAGCGGAGAGAATGCCGATGGCGAACGTCCACTCGAACGTGTGACGTGAGGGCACGCGGAAACGATTAACAAGCGGAATGAGATACATCACCCGGTAAACGGGCGTGTTCGCGCCCATCATCAAAATCCAGGCGGTGACGGCCAAAGCGAGCCAAAAAAGTACCCGCACATCTCGCGCAGCGGAGTCGCGCAGTGCGATGACCACGGCGCTGATCGCCAGCACGACGGCGAGCGGAAGAACATACGCTTCCGTGTCGATGTAATAGTAGAAAGGCGCGAGGAAGGATTTTATTTGCAGCAGGTGCGTATATGATCCTTCGGCGAAGGTTTCGTAAGTCAAAGCGCTGCGTACGCTGCGCCGTACGGCGCGCATTGTTTCGAAGATTTGAAATGCCGCAATGCCGGTCGAAAATAAGACCGCTCCGGCGGCCACAGCCAACGGTCGCCAGAAGATGAATGGCCGTGTTCCCCAAGCCGTCCGCGTTGCCCCGCTCCAATTTTTCAGGATCAGCACCGTCGAGATAAACGCTCCGTAGCCGAGCGCAACTGCGCCCACGAAAAAAGCCCTGGCCGACACCGGTCAGCACGGACATGGTGTAAGCCGAGGTCGCGCCAATCAAGCACAGAGCAAATCTTCGCGTGCGCGCCCGCTCAATGGCGATCAGCATGAGCGGCAGCCACATTTGCGCATTCGGGAGCATTCCGTTGTGAGCGATGCCGCTGGCCATCATGCCGCCGTATCCGAAAACCAGCCCGGCGCAAAGCGATGCCAAGCGGCTGCGCCCGATTTCGCGCCCGTACGCATAAGTAAAAGCCGGAGCCAACAAATAAGGAGCCAGAACATAAACTTGCTCAGCCCAATATCCTGGAAGAAATAAATACCCCCATGTCAAAGGGTATCCGATTCCCACGACCGCCATGGATAACAATGGATATCCGCTTAGTACGAAGGGCGTCCACAACGGGAGAGTGCCCTGGCGCACCATGTCCCAGGCAATTGTGCGCAGAGGATAGGCGTAGTAATAAGAATCGGCGAGATTAAGTATTTTCGCGCCCGACAGGTAAGGCCAAAAAAAGAGCGCTCCAAAAAGCGAGATGCCAAGCATCGCCGCGGCATCAAATCGGCGCTCAAGCCAGATACGTGACAGCCGTGCGGTGTTCATCGGTAATTATCTTTCCCACTTGTTTAAAGCATCCGCCATTAAACGGACGACTGCACGGTCGAGGCCGCGTTTGGCGGCGAGCCGCAATTGCCGGCGCGCGAGGGCGAGGTAAATATCCTGCGTATTGCTGCTGCTGCCGTCGCCCAAATCTGCAATCGCTTGCAGGTGCAAATCAATGATGCGTTGATCGCCGCGAGTGAAAGGGCCGGTCAAGGCTTGCTCGGGACTTTGCGACGCAAGGTTTCGGAGCGCGCTCGCTGCCAGAGAGTTCAGCAAACTTTGCGCACGCGCTTTCTTGAATCCGCACGCGGCGAGCATTTCCGCGGCGGCATCCATCAGCGCCACGAGATGCCCGGCCGACATCACCGCGGCCGCGTGGTACAGCGCTTTGTGCCGCGATTGGATGGTAAAGGATTCGCCGTCTAATGCTTTCACGATTCGTTTCGCGATGCGCACCGCTTTGGTTTCGCCTTCCAAACAATAATGGGCCCGCCGCAATCCTTCTGCGCCTGCGCCGGCGAGTGAGACCAAAGGATGCATTGATCCGACGCTGTAGCCCCGAGCGCGCAACGGCACGAGAGATGCGGATGAGAGCGCGCCGCTTAAGTGTAGCGCAACGCGAGTTGCACGCTTCGTCGCGCTTTTCGTCGCGCGCTTCGTTGCGCTTTTCGTCCAAACGCTCGCGAGCAGTTGTGCGCTTTCTTCGATGCGGTCGTCCGGCGTGGTGATAAAAAGGATGTCGGGCGCAACCATTTCGGCGGCTTCAGCGAGACGCGCGAGCGGCAAGATCACTGTGTCGCGAGACAGACGCGGAACGAAACTTGAGGGGCGGCGCGGGCGGTGTGTGACCACGATTGATACCTGAAACTCTGAACATGCGGTGAGCGCGTGTGCCAGCGCGGTTCCGGCCCGCCCGGCTCGAAAATGGCGACCGTCAGCCGCGACGATTGACGTGCGGCGTTTGGTCGTTGCGGCCGCGCGGCCTCAAGCTTTTTCGCTGTCATTACTTTCGGCAATGACCTCAATTAAGGCGGGATGCTCGGGCATCTCTTCCACCCATTGCGCGAGCCGTTCGTGCAGCTCCTGGCGCGTCAACAAGCCGTAGGCGCCCGCCGGCCACGCAACGCGCACCGGCGGCAGCACCGTGTTTTGCAAAGCCTGCTCGATTAAGCGCATCTCTTGATGTGAAAAGGAGGGCGGAAGCATGGCGGTGCCGAACAGAGCGATCAAGTTGCCGGCCGTCACCGCATCTGCGGCATCGTGGCCGCCGGCGGCCAGTTCGCCGAGGGCGCGAGATAAATGCCGGCTCCACATTTCCAATGTGCGGCGATGCGCCGCCCTGCCGCGCTCAACCGTGTAGCGCAAATCCTCCGGAATGCTCGTCAATTCGCCGACGCGCGCCAAGCGAAATTGGCATTGGCAGAAAGGCCGCTTGACGAGCAGGCTGCGCACAGGCAGATCGCAGCGCGCCTCTTTCGCGCATCTTTGCAGCGCTTCCGCGTCGCGCCAATACTGCTTGTTGACGAGAGAGATGCCGAGCGAAAGCATCTCGAAATCCCGCCACTCGGCGCTGTTGACCAATTCGTCCACCTGGCGGTGAATTTCGTCGCCGCACATAGTTTCATCGTGCGCGCGCGCGAAGTGTTCCGTATAGCGCGCATGAAAATCCTGCCAGAGCAGGCGGTACCGGCGGCGAAGTTCGGCATCGAAAAGCGAATGCATGTCATCCGTCAGCGCGAGCAGTTGTCGCCGCAAATCCTCGATCTCTTCATCTTCCGTGGATTCCGCGAGCAACACGTAATCGCGCGTATGGATGCGTTGCTCAAGCTCCGCGAGGTACTCGGCGAGGATGCTCGTTTGCTCCAGCGCTTGGGCGAAATCCTCTTCCGACCCGCCGAATGAATCGGAGACGCGCTGCAAGCCTTCTTCTAAAGGAAGATGGCCGGCGAGCGCAGCCTCCAGGGCCTGCGCGGTGACCCCGAAAGACCTTTTCACAGTTTCCGCCAAGTGTGACGAGCGAATCGTCAACGCTTCATCGGGCGTTTCCTCGAAGCGCTGCAGCAACGCGCCGGCGCGCCACCGCTCGAGCCATTCGGTGAGAGCGGCGCTGATGGTCGCCCGCGATTCGTCGTCGCTTAAAAGCGGCAAATCCGCTTGGTTCGTTAAGCGCGCCGCCCACACGGTTAATTCCTCGGCGCCTTGCAGCAGCGACGCCGAAGCGGCGACGCCCGTCACCTCGTCCCAGCGCAGCGGCCCCTCAAGGGCGCGCCGGCCGAGGCGCGCGCCGCTCGAGAGCACAAACTCGAGGCGGCGCTGCGCGACCAGCGCCGCCAAAAGTAATTGCTGCGGCTCGCGCAAAAGTCCGTAAGGTCGGCCGCGCAGTTTCCGGTTGATTTCGCCAAGCGTGACCACCTCGCCGCCTGCGGCGTTGATCAGCTCAAGGATCTCACGCACCCATGCTTGCGCGAGCATAGGGCCGCCGATGTCCGGCATTAAAACGCCGTCGAGCTCGGTGGTCAATCCGAGCGGCGCGGCGAAGAGACCGGCGAGCCGCTGCGTGGTCGGGTCCGTGACGTAGGCGCCGACGAAAAGTCCGCCGACCAGATTCGTCACCTCGTCCTCGTCAAGGCGGGCCGCGAACATCGGATGAGCGGGGTAGTAAGCGTCGAGCTGTGCGGCGAACATCCCCGCGAGCGCTTCGCCAAGCGTTGGAGCCCCCCGCGCGGCACCATCGAATTGGCGCCGCACGCCGTCAATGACGAGCACGCCTTCGTCCACAAAAAGGCGCGTCCAGATCAATTCCGCGCGGGCCTTGAGCATAACCTCAGCGGCGCGCGCCGTTTCCTCATATTGGGTGAATAGCTCGTCGTCGGTGCGTAGCGCCACCAAGCGGCGCAAAATGTCCGTCTCCTCGGCCGTGGGCGGCGCCGGAGCCCAGACGTCAAAGCCGGCGCGCACGATTTCCTCAGCGACGGGCAGACCGGGCGGCAAAACGGCAATTTTCCAATCGTAGAAATGCTTGTCCTTGAGGCTGACGTTGCCTTTGGTCGAGTAAGACTCGTTGGTCCGATCTTGCCATAAAAGCCGACCGGGGCGGTCGGCGCCGCGCCACACCAGTGAGAAATCCGATTCCGCGCAGGTCTTTCCGTTCTCGTCGGCGAGCGGCCAATCGGGAAAGCGCGCCTGTGCGTAAGCTTGCAGCAGGCGGTCAATCTCCGCGTCAATCTCCGCGTCAATCTCCGCTTCGCAGCTTTCGAGCGCCGCGACGCGCTTCGCCAGCGCCGCATCAAACCCGGCCGACCCGGTCACGTTAAAGCAGTAGCGCAGGCAATCGCCGTAAAGGCTTTTCTCCAGCGCCCTGGGCGGAGCGGTCTCTGCGAAGCGCTGCAAAATCTCTTCCACGCGGTTGATCGACACCTCGGCGTCGCTTTCATCATAAAAGAGCATTGCGGCGCACAGTTCGCGGGCCGTCGCGCCGCGCCCGTCAAGCGAAAGAACGAAAAGCCCCTTGAGCGTCAATTTAGCTTGCAAGCGGCGCATCACCGGCAACTGCGCGATCGTCTCGCGGCCCAGATAATCGTAGGCGGCCAGCGCTTCTTTGATTTCTTCCGTCGCTCGCAGTTCTTCCTCAATGTGATCGAACACTTCGTCAAGCACCACCAGCGAAAGCGCGGGACGCGCCAGCGCTTGCCCGGCCGCCGACGCGGCGAACGGCAGAAAAGCGAAGGTCGGAACGTAAAGCCGCACGGCCGCCGCCAGATCGGCGACAATCGGGTGCACCGGATACGTCGCCGTGAAGCGCTGCTGACTCCAGTTGAAACCGGGCACAAAGGAGCGCAAACGCGCGTAAACATCGTGCAGAAAGTCGCGGGCCTGTGCGGTCTTGCGCAACAGGTAAAGGTCGGCCACGCGGTAAAGGTGCTCGGGATCCAGATAATGAATTTGAAAAGCGCTGGCGAGCGCGACGTTCACGCCGTCGGCTCCGGAAATGTCGTCGTCAAGGGCCAGGGTGACCATTGCGTTCGCCTGCATCGCGGCGGAGTTCGTGTCAAATGTTGTGGAAGTAGATTTAGCGCATCCTTGCTAATTGCTTCTCTATCTCAGGCGGCCTGTGCTGTTCGATTCATCAAATGGCTGGGCAAGCTGACGTACCTTAACTTCTCCGCATGACTGAGCCTTTGCAACCTCTGCTCCGCTCGCTTCACAATCTGATAGATCAAATACACGGCCGAACGTGCCGACCTTAACCGCTTCATCGCACGAGTGCGCAATCTCACCGTCGCAAAGATTGATTCGATTGGGTTGGTCGTCCTCAAATGTTTGTGATGCTCAGCCGGGTAATCATAGTACGCAAACATTCTGTCCAGATCATCCACCAAACACTCTGCTGCTTTGTCATACAACCCTCTCCAACTTTTGGCTAAAGTCATGACCTTCGACTTGGCTTCTTCTCTGGTTCGGGATAAGTACACCGCGCGCAGGCTTTTGGCCGCTTCCGTCCTTTCCCGCTTCGGCAATTTGTCCAACACATTTCTCATCTTGTGCAGCCAGCAGCGTTGCTGTTTGGTCAGGCTCCAAACTTCAGCGGCGGCGGCCCAAAATCCCAAGGCCCCGTCGCCAATCGCCAGCGCTGGCTCGTTCAAGCCTCGCGCTTTTAAGTTGCGCAACAACCCACTCCAGCTCTCTTTCGATTCCCGGAAGCCTTCTGCCATCGCTAACAAGTGCTTCTTACCTGTGACATCGGCTCCCATCACGACCAATAAACAAGCCCGCTCATCGGCGATGCCCGCTTTGATGTAAATGCCATCGACCCACACATATACCATCGGCAAGCTCGCCAGGCTGCTTTTAGTCCAGTCCTCATACTCCGCTTTGAAGCCGGCATTCAAGCGAGAAATCGTCGATGGCGACAGCGCTGCCTCCGTGCCCATCAAACACCGCAAGGCCGGCTCGAAATCACGCGTCGCCAGACCTTCGATAAAAAGCTTCGGAAAGACCTGCTCCAATGTCTTGGAACGACGCTGATAGGGCCTCACGATCTGGGAGGCAAATTCTTCCTGACCCGGTGGCAGATCAGAGACTCGCGGAGCCTTGATCTTGATGGTGCCACTGCCAATGGTGAGCTTGCGCTCTTTAGCAGTGCCGTTGCGATAGCCGCGAAACTCGGCTTCGTTGTTGCTTCTTTGATGCCGGGTGCGCTCCAAATACTCCTGCACTTCTTGTTCGAGCGCGGCCTCGAGCATGACTTTGGCTCCGCGGCGCACTAAAGCTTCAATCGGATCATCCTCTTTGGCCGAGACAGTAAAGATCTGTTCGTTGTAGAATTCTTGCATAGCGTATCCTTTCTGTCGGCTGCTAACCGACACTTGGTTTGTTAATGGTCAAACAAGGATACGCTATTTGCTTTTTTACTTGCTCATCTTATTTCCACAACTTTCGATACTACCTCTCGCGGCGCTCGCCAGTTGACTCAACAATGGGCCGTCGTCTCGGCTCACTCGGGCCGTTCGTCCGAAGGCTGTGTCGACGATAATCACCAAAGTGGCGGCGCCCGCGTGTTGGCTGGCGACTTCGAGAATCGTCGTTGGATCGGTGCCCCACTGCGCCACGTGGTCGCCGGCGAAGCTATAGCTCAAGCCGGCGATCAATTCATCTGTGAGCGTTGGGAGAATGCCGCGCTTGACGTGGACGACGACAAAGCGTTTGTCGGAAAGACGGCGCGCGCTGGCCGCCACGTGAGCGTCCGCCACGCCCGCGCGCAGATGGGGAATCGAAAGCAAGGCGCTAAAAACGGCCAACATGTGGCTTTTGCCGAAGCCGCGCGAACCCGCCAGGGCGAGCGCCGCGCCCTGGCCGTGCGGCAGATCCGCGAGCGCGTCGAGCCACCGGGCGAGCAAATCCGCAGTCGCCTCCGTAAAGCGATATGCGGCGAGCGCCCGCGCCGGCTCGGCAAAGAAATCTCGCACATCATCGAAGGCCTGAAGCTCTACGAAATCTTTGATCTTTCCAACCGGGCGTTTCATCGCTTAAAAGTGACAAGTGACTGCGGAGAGTGACAAGTGACTGCGGAGAGTGACAAGTGACA
>JBBJMB010000131.1:0-9771 GCA_037719755.1 Pyrinomonadaceae bacterium | reverse complement strand
CAAGACCGGCGCCGCGCAGACGTCGGGCGGCCTCCGTCGGGGCGCGATTGATGGTCAGTTCAAGTCTGATTTTTTCCGGCATCGTCACGGTTGGCGAAGACCTGCATTTCCCGGGTTCGTGCTATATAATGGCGCGCGAACAAATCCGAGCGTTGGACATAGAAATGAGCGTGTTGTGGCGACGGCGACCACAACGCACAGATGGATATTCTACCTCAAGGTGATCGGCGATAAAGGCCGAACTGAATTTAAAGGAAACGAAACATGGAACACAGCGAAGAGACAGAAGAAACAGAAGAGATATCGGGCGCCGACAACAATGGGGCGGTGGATGATCGCGGAACCAGCCCGGCGGAAGGTCTTGAGATTCTCAAACGTTTACGCGAGCAAGGTTTTGACGGCGACAGCGGAAAACTATCCGTCGCCCTCGGCCGGCCCGTTGAAGAGATCGAGCGCTGGATGAGCGGCGCCGAGGCCCCGGATGATGACATCATCATGAAGGCGCGCGGCATCGCCACTCAGCGTCGCCTTGAGATCGGGTGAGTGCGAAATCCTGCAAACGGCGGCCGGCAAAACACCAAGCTCGAAATTCTTTTTGCCAATCGCATGCTTTTATTAATCGCGACAAATAATTATGAATGAAAAGGTTGATCGCGCGGTCTTTGAGCTGATCGAATCGTACTCCGCACCGCAGGGCATCAAGATTCATCACCTTGACCGCTACCCTTTGCCGTCTCAGTTGGAGATCATCCGCGCGCTCGATGCCATACAGGAATTGATTTTTCCGGGCTACGTCGGCACTCAGGAGACGCTCACCGCGAGCAGCTTGCGACTGCGCGTTGAGTCGCGCATGACTTGGCTCTACGAAGTTTTGACTGAGCAAATCAACCGGGCCGTGAGTCACGGAACGAAGCTCAGACACCTGTTCAATTACCGGGCGAGAGGCGGCCGAATGCGCCTCAGAGTTTCTGGCCCATCTGCCGCACGTGCGCGCCATTCTCGCGACCGACGTGCAGGCCGCATACGACGGCGACCCGGCGGCCTCTTGCCTGGATGAGATTATCTTCAGCTACCCGAGCATCTACGCCGTGATGGTGTACCGTCTCGCGCACGTGCTGTTCAATTTGCGCGTGCCCCTGATCCCGCGCATCATGACCGAATATGCGCATCACCGCACGGGCATAGACATTCATCCGGGGACGCGCATCGGCTCGCGGTTCTTCGTAGACCACGGCACGGGTGTGGTGGTCGGCGGAACGGCCGTCATCGGCCACAACGTCAAGCTTTATCAGGGCGTCACGCTCGGCGCTTTTTCATTCGATAAAGACGCGGCCGGCAAGCTGATTCGCAACACCAAGCGTCATCCGACAATTGAAGACGACGTGGTGATCTACGCGGGAGCGACCATCCTCGGCGGCGAAACCGTGATCGGTCGCGGCAGCGTCATCGGCGGAAACGTATGGCTCACGCACAGCGTCCCCCCGGCACGCGCGTGCTTCCCGAAGCGCCCAATCTGCGCATCATCACGCCGGAGAAGCTCGCCGTCTCCTGAACCGAACGCCTCTCACATTTAAGTCATCCGCTTCTTCTCCGCGTTTCTTTGCGTCTTCTCTCTGTGATTCTCTGCGTTTAGGTCAGTCGTACTTAAACGAGAGAGAATCACAGAGAGAAAAACACAGAGAAACGCAGAGAAAAGACTATTTTTGGAGCCGTCACAGCATTCAACCTTTTATTGCATCGTAACAGGCTGACGAAAGAAGTTGGCTCTCACACGCGAAACGTCAGACCGAGCTTGGGAGAGCAAGGGGTTGATTGATGATCACCATGTACCGCAGTTTGCTTTTGTTTCTGCTCAATTGGCTTGACGCGCAGTTGACGCTCGTGTGGATCAAGTTTGGGATGGCGACGGAGGGCAACGAATTGATGGCGTTGCTGCTTACTTCCGGTGACAATTCCTTTCTGCTCGTTAAAATCTGCATCGGGGCCGCGGCCGCGTTGATTCTTTACCATTGGTCGCATCTGCCGGTGGCCCAAAAGGGACTTCGGCTTACTCTCGGCATTTACTTCGCGCTCATGCTTGTTCACGTTTTAACACCGCTCAGCACTCTGTTTTAAGATTCGACCTTCGCATCCCTTTCCGATTTTCTTCACTCATTCACATAACGGCGGGTTACACCTTCAGGGCCGGGGGCGCTATAATCCGAGCGCGTGATAAATGCGAGTAACTTCGCGGCGTTTGCACGCATCGAAGAAATAATCGATCATTTTCAGTTCGCATCCTGATTGAGTGAGATAAATTTATGTACAGACTGACTGCGCGCCAAATTCGTGTCATCGCCCTTTTATCAGGTCTTTTCGCAGCCCTCGGCGTAGTGGCTTTCGACCGCTACGGCAGGCGCTTACAGCTGAGAGGTGACGCGGCGCCGCCCGAGGAAGCTCTGGCACCTAGCGAGGTGCTTCCCGCCGGCATCACTGACCCGTCGCTTGCCACCGACGAGCGCAACAACATTGAGGTTTACAAAGCGATTTCTCCCGGCGTGGTATTTATTACCTCCACTTCCGTCAGCAACGACTTTTTCGATCCCGGCGAGCGCAGCGGCACGGGCTCAGGCTCAATCATCGACGCCGAAGGTCATATTCTCACCAATCATCACGTGATCGCGGGCGCCCAACGCCTGACGGTCGACTTCGGCGGCGAACGCAAGTACCCGGCGGAAGTCATCGGCCAAGACCCGGATACCGATTTGGCGGTGATTAAGGTTGACGCCACGCGCGATCAATTGAACCCTGTTCCGCTCGGCAATTCAGACAACCTCACCGTCGGACAAAAAGTGCTCGCCATCGGCAATCCCTTCGGCCTCGACCGCACGCTCACGACGGGCGTCATCAGCGGCCTGCAGCGTCCGATTCGCGCCCGCACGGAGCGTTTGATTGAAGGCGCCATCCAAACGGACGCATCAATTAACCCAGGCAACTCGGGCGGCCCGTTGCTCGATTCGCAGGGACGCATGATCGGCATCAACTCACAGATTCTTTCGCCGGCCGGCGGCTCGGTCGGAGTCGGCTTCGCGGTGCCCGTCAACATCGCGCGGCGCGTGATTCCGCAGTTAATCAGCAACGGTTTTGTGAATCGGCCGAAGCTGGGAATCTTTCCTTACGATGTGGAAAAGGTACGCACTCGCTTGAGACTTCCTGTTTCCGAGGGCGTGTTGATTTATCAGGCTGACCGCAACGGAGCGGCCGCGGCGGCCGGGTTGCGGGGCTTCACGCAAGACGATGAAGGCAATGTTTTCATCGGCGATATTATCATCGCCATTAACGGCGAAAAGATCGACAACAACGATGATCTCACGCGCGCTCTTGATAAACGCCAAGTCGGCGACACCGTGCAAGTGGACATCATTCGCGACAATCGCAAAGTGACCGTCCCCGTGCGCCTGCTCGGCCAACAACAGCGCGGCCTGTTAAGACGCAGAGTTTAAGAGCACTCTGATGGAGCGCTTTTCAAACTTTGGTTACGGTTGGTCGTGCAAACTATGCGCGAGCGAGTTCGAGGCGGGCGCGAAGGAAGACAACGCGCTCGCCAGATTTTTTCGCGAAGGCGAAGCGGAAGAGAAAGAGCCGCGTTTATCTGCGCCCGCGCTGGCGAAATGGACGGATGAAAAACGACAAGCGTTGCGCTGCCCCCGGTGCGGCATCGAAGAACGAATCGGATAATGCCTTCGTTTGGCGCGCGCCGTTTACCTCGCCGTTTACCGCTCCGTTAAATCCCATTTGAGCGCCAAGTCGGCGGCCATCCGTCCGGAGAGCAGTACCAGGGGCATGCCGCCGCCGGGATGCGTGGCCCCGCCCGCAAAGTAAAGCCCGTCGATGTCGCGCGCCTTATTCGGCGGACGCAAAAAAGCGCTCATCCAATTGTTCGATGAGGTTCCGTAAATGCTGCCGCGAAATGCTCCGTATGTTTCCTGAAAGTGATCGGGAGCGAGCGCCATCTCAAAGTCAATTGACGCGGAAAGACCATCAAGCCCGAAGCTTTCGAGCTTGCCGATGATCAAGTCACGATACGCCTTTGTTTCAGTTGCCCAGCATGTCCGACTGCTTGTGGCCGGGGCGTTCACCAGCACAAAAAGATTTTCATGGCCGGGCGGCGCCTGTGTCGCGTCCGTGCGCGACGCGGCGCACACGTAAATCGTCGGATCGCGGGCCGGGCGCAAATCGTCGAAAATGGCGCGGAACTCGGCCGCGTAGTCTTTGGAGAAGAAAATATTGTGATGCGCCAGTTGCTCGTAGCGGCGCCGCGTTCCGAGCAGCAAAACAAAGCCGCTGCACGACGGCTCAACGCGCGCGATGCGCCCGTCATGGTAAACGCGGCGCGACGCCGGCGGAATCAATCGCCGGTAAGTCTCAATCGCGTCTGCGTTTGAGATGACTGCTTCGGCGCGCCGCGTTTCGCCGCCTTTGAGGCGCACGCCGCGCGCACGCCCGCCTTCGATGAGTATTTCCTCTACCTCGGCGCAGGTCACAATCACCACGCCCAACTCAATCGCGAGCCGCCGAAGCGCCCGCGGAATTTCATAGATGCCGCCTTGCGCGTACCATGCGCCGAGTCCGAATTCCACGTACGGGATGAGCGCGAAGGTCGCCGGAACTCTGTACGGCGACGAGCCGTTGTAAGTCGCAAAACGATTAAAAAGTTGGCGCACGCGCGGTGAGCTAAAATAGCGACCCACGTGTTGGTCCAGCGTGCGCCAGGACGAGATGGCGGCCAAATCGCGCGCGTAGCGCGGCCTGAGCAGCTGCGGCAAATCATTCAAGCTGTGCGCGAGAAACGTTCTTGCGGCAACTTCGTACTTGCGGCGCGAGTCGTCCAGAAAGCGGCGGAAATTACGCGCGTCTGCGGGCGCGATCCGCGCGATGCCGCGCTCGGTCTCGGCCCAATCGGTCGAAGCATCAAGCGTCGCGCCGTCGCTCCAGCGGTAGCGGCAGATGATGTCAAGCGCCGTTAGTTGCAGATAATCCTCAAGGCGGCGATCCGCCGCGCGAAAAAGATCTTCCAGTACGTGGCGCATCGTGAGCAGCGAGGCGCCCGTATCGAATGAATAACCGGCGGCACACACGATGTTGACTTTTCCGCCGACACGCTCGTTTTTTTCGAGCACGCAAACCTTGACGCCGCGACTCGCGAGGTGAATGGCGGCCGAGAGGCCTCCCAAACCGGCTCCGACGATGATGACCGACATAAACGACTCGTTAACTTAATGAAATGTTAATTTCTCTCGTTGAGAATATCGACTATAGTCTCGGCAGACAAATCAAGGAGTTTGAGCATGCGAGCAGGAAAAGTTTTGGCGCTCATTTTGGCCGGCGGGGCGGGCGGGCGTCTTGATGTGTTGACCGAAGAAAGGGCCAAGCCGGCCACTCCCTTCGCGGGCACTTATCGGCTGATCGACTTTTCCCTGAGCAACTGCATGCACAGCCGCATCGCGGATGTCTGGGTGGTTGAGCAGTACCAGCCGCACTCGCTCAACGACCATTTGGCGAACGGCCGGCCCTGGGACCTTGATCGCACCTACGGCGGTCTACAGGTCTTGCCGCCGTTTGTGACGAAAGACGGAGCGGATGAAGAAAAGGGAGGCGGCTTTGCGCAAGGCAACGCCGATGCGCTCTACCGCAATAGAAAGTTTATCCGGGAATTTGCCCCAGACGTATTGCTTGTGATGAGCGCCGATCACGTTTATAAGCTCGACTACAGGCAGGTGCTCGCCGCCCATGCCGAGCGCGGGGCGGACGTCACGATGGTCACGACGCGCGTTCCGCTCGCCGAGGCCAACCGCTTCGGCGCAGTTAAGGTTGACGCCGAAGGGCGCGTGACGGACTTCGCCTACAAGCCCGAAAAGCCTGAAAGCGACATTGTGACGGCCGAAGTCTTCGCCTATGACGCGCGAAAGCTGCTCGCCACGCTTGACCGCTTGGTCGCAGAGAAGCGCGAACGCGCGCACGCCGGCGATGAAAAAGAAGTGATGCTCAAAGACTACGGACACGAATTGCTGCCGCAATTGGTTGCCGAGGGGCGCGCGTACGAGTATCGCCTGGAGGGCTACTGGCGCGATTTGGGTACGGTTGAGAGTTACTGGCAGGGCCACATGGACTTGCTCGTTAATCGCCCGGACCTTGATCTGGACGATCCGGAATGGCCGATTTTGACTTACGGCAGTCAGCGCATGCCGGCGAGGATTGAGGATTCGGCGAGCATTTCGCAGAGCCTGCTTTCGCCGGGGTGTCACATCCGTGGCACCGTGATTCGTTCCGTGCTTTCGCCGGGCGTCAACGTGGAGGAAGGGGCCACGGTGCGCGATTCCGTTTGCTGCACAACGTGGTGGTGAGAAAGGAGCGAGCGTTGATTGCGCGGTGCTTGATGAAAAAGTTGTGGTTGGCGCGGGGCGAGCGTCGGCCGGATACGCGATGAATCCGGAGACGGCCACAGATTTCATCTGAAGAAATTACATTAATCGGAATGAGGGCTTCGGTCGCGGAGGACGCAAAAATTGCAGCCGGTGCGCGAATCAAGCCAGTTTAGCGGAGTTGTAAAGAAAATATAAATTGCTCTCCATGCTAACGCTATAAGCGGCGCTGGCGATGCACATCAAGCCGATCCACGTGAGTGACGCCGACCAGCGCCATGGCCGCCGGCCGACGTATGAGTCTATGCTTCGAACATCATCACGCGCCCGAGCGACGCAAAAACGAGCAACAAGCCGCACACGCCGATCACCACTCCCGCCAATCTCTGTGTTCCCATGGCAACTCTCCGCTTTCACCCGAGATCTTGTCGCAGCCAAAAATCTGGCCCGGCCACTCTGCGAGCAGTAGTGTACACCTTTCCGCGCAGCCTCCGCTCAAGGTCTGCTCAAATGCCTTCGCCATCGATTCCGCGTAGCGCGGCCACCAGCGCCCGCCGCTCGGTCTCAGCCGCACGAATGCGGGCGATACTTTTCCGGTCAACGACGTCTGAAACTTCAGCCGCAATCTTTTGGACGTTCTGAAAAGACTCGCCGGTCAAAGAGCCGTTGAGCGCACACTGAAGCGCGTCCCAGGGAAACTGATAAGAGATTCCCGTGTCTTCTCCCTCAATCAACACTCGCCATCGCCCCCCGTCTATCCTCACTAATTCCACCTTCACAAGCATGCCCTCCACAAAAATTCTTCGCTTGCTCCGTCACATCTGCAATTAACATCGCGCGAAAAAGAGCTTGACGCCTCGGTGGAAGATAGTATACATTACGTCCGTTATATTGACAGTCGTGGTGATCGAGTTTTCCTCTGAAATAGCCCGTTCCGTTGCCAAGCGGAGCGGGCTTTTTTTGCTTATTAGTTTGCGGAAGGCGACGCCTCTGCTCCGCCGCCGATCACTTCAACGATAAAAACAAGCGTTGCATTGGGAGGGATCACGCCGCCGGCCCCCGTGTCACCGTATCCGAGCTGCGGCGGAATGATGAACGTAGCTTGGTCGCCGACCTTGAGTTGCGCGAGTCCTTCGTCCCATCCTTTGATCACGCGGCCGGCGCCCAGCTCAAACTCTAGCGGCTGGCCTCGATCAAGCGAGCTGTCGAATTTAGTGCCGTTGCCGAGCAGGCCCGTATAATGAACGGAGACGGTTTCGCCGGCTTTTAACGCCTTGCCTGTGCCGCGCCGCGTGACCACATACGTGAGGCCCGACGCTGTGGTCACGGCCGAGGTGGGCGGACAGGGCACGGGCGCTTTGGGCACGGGCGCTTTGGCTTTACTCGCTCTGCGCGAGCCAATCGGCTTCCTTCTCCTCGTTTGGCCGTCCGCCACCAAGGCGAAAACGTTTATCGTCAACAGGGAGAGAATCAAAAATCTTTTCACGTTATTTTTCATGGTGTTTGTGGTGCCTCGATTGAAACGTGGCACAAGCTGGAAGCTTCTCGCCACACTTATGAGCGAGTGCAGATAAAGAAAATCACTCATCTCTAAGAGCGTGTTGAGGAATGATCCCTGAAGGGGATCAAGTTAATAGCCGTGGGCGTTGCCCACGGCTACATGCGGTGATCAGTGCGACCCTGAAAGGGTCACATTCTGAATGCGACCCTTTCAGGGTCGGCGCCTTGTTTTCATGGTGACCGGTGGCGTGGCCACCGGCTATTAACTGTTGCCCTTTCAGGGCAGAGCCTTTCCTCAACACGCTCTAAGTGCCCGGCGCCGCTTGGAGTTGCTCATTCAGGTGAGACCGCTCTGCCAGCGTGCGCAGCAACGGCCCATGCGGCGTAAATTCTACAACGCTCACTGAACCCACGGGCACACCAAGCGGTAGCGAAAGCGGCCCACGTCGATGCCCAGCAAGCTGCACAAAATAATTCTAATGGTCGCCTTATGAGAAGTGATGAGGACGTTTCCGTGCGCGTAGCGCTGCGTAATTTCCTCGATCACCCTTAAGCCTCTTTGGGCAATCGTCACCGCCAACTCTCCGCCGGTCGGCGCGTGCCAGGCCGGGTCAGCCAGCCATCTCACGTAATCATCATGGAACTGGGCGTCGACTGCCTCTCTTGTTTGCCCCTCCCATTGGCCATAGGCAATCTCTTTCAGGTCGGCGCTCACCTGCAGCTCCATCCCCAAAGCGTCGCACAAAGGCTGGGCCGTCGCCGCGGTTCGCCGCAACGGGCTTGAGTAAATTGCGGTCCAAGGCGTGGCGCGGTAAGCGGCGGTAAAGGAGTGGGCCATCTCCAGGCCGTCCGGCGTTAACTCCGGATTCAGCCCGGAGCCGCAGAAGGTGTCTTCGCGGCTGAGCGGCGTTTGCCCGTGACGAAGGAAAAAAAGACTCAAGCTCATAGCGGTTCACTTAAAACGCAGGTCTCAAACTGATGCAGAGAAGACAAAGCCGAAAGACTTAAAATTTACTTAATCGAAAGATATTTGGAACGCACGCGAAATGCAAGGTTGCGGAATTTGTGAAGCTATTTAACGCTTGTCGATGCTCAAAGCATAAACACGCCGCGCGGTGGTGATTGGTTCGATCTTCCTCGGACCTTCCGCTTCTCAAGTGCAACTCTATACAGGGCCCCGCGCTTTGTATTAAGATTGGCGAGCTTGACCGGAAGCGCGCGTTCACCGTTAGCTTTTTTGTTGCTGCCATCTCAACGAAAATTCGTTTCCTGTAAAAGAGTATGAACCAGAGCCGCATCCTTTCTTCGATCCTGCTGGCGATAATCTTTATTGTTGGCGCCGCGACTGCATCAGTTGTTTCCGCGGAAGAAAAGTGGTTTCGCCTCAAGACCGAGAACTTTACCTTAATCAGCAACGCCGACCAAAGCGACATGAAACGCGTCGCCACTCAGCTTGAGGTGTTCCGTTCCGTGCTCGCTCAGCTGCTTCCGCGGGCCAACATCAAATCATCCGCGCCTAACACAGTGCTCCTGTTTAAAAGCCACGATTCGTTTCGCTCCTTTAAACCAAAGTACAAAGGCAAGACCAAGGATAACGTTGGCGGCTACTTCTTAAAAGGTTGGGATGAAAACTACATCACCCTCACAGCGGAAAAAAGAGACCTCAGTCCGTTTGAGATTATCTTTCACGAATACGTCCACTACGTCATCAATAACACTTTAACCAACCCGCCGGTGTGGCTCAACGAAGGCCTCGCCGAATACTACAGCACTTTCACCATTCTCGATGATGAGGAAGGTAAAATCAGAATCGGAATGCCCATTGCCAGGCATATCATGACGCTCAGAAACCGCACTTTTCTGCCGCTAG
>JBBJMB010000009.1:0-27920 GCA_037719755.1 Pyrinomonadaceae bacterium | reverse complement strand
CCATCGCCGTAATCAAAAGAGACGTGATCGAAAACGATGTGTCCTTTGAGGCCGGACGCGGTAATGGCTGACGCGCTGTCCCAAATTTCCGGCTCCGTGTTTAAGATGCGATCAATGCGGCGCCGGCTGACCGCGGCCCTGGAGAATCTGGTCGAGATTTTGGCCAGATTACGCAGCGGTTTGTAGATGTCGTTGACGTAAGCGGTGAAGATCAAAACGTCTCCGGGAGTCATCTGACCTTGCAGCGCGAGCAGTGCGCCGAAAAGGACGGTGGCCCACAGGCCCCCGGCCTTGATAAACTCCACGGTCCTCGTCGCCGCCGCCGCCATCCGCTCGGTTTTGATTCCTTCCTGCAGCGACAGAGTGCTCTCCGTATCGAATCGCTCCTGCTCGTAGCTTTCACGACCGAATGCTTTCACCAACCACACGGAGCTCAGCACCTCGCTGATGTTGGCGGCGATGCGTCCTTCTCGTTCGCGCTGCTTCCTGGTTGAAACTTTGATTTGTTGATAAATGTGCGAAAGAGAAAGAAAGAGAATCGGGAAAGTGGCCAGCACCACAAGGCTCAACTTCCAATTGAGGATGAACATGATGATGAACATCCCCGTCACCGTCAACAGGTGGGAAATCGACGTAAGCACCGACTCGACAAAGACATCCTTAAAGGCTTCCGTCTCGCTGGTGATCTTTGTTAACAGCTCGCCTGATCGGGCCCGGCTGTGATAGGAAAGCGAAAGCCGTTGCAGGTGGG
Organism: Pyrinomonadaceae bacterium; assembly: GCA_037719755.1. Lineage (GTDB taxonomy): Bacteria > Acidobacteriota > Blastocatellia > Pyrinomonadales > Pyrinomonadaceae > JBBJMB01. Next base: position 27,169 of record JBBJMB010000009.1, on the reverse strand, counting down.
CGAACAGTTCTCTGCGCAAAGTGTAAACAAGATGATAGCCGATGCGCGAAGTCAGATGCTGCTGAAAGTAAGAAAACAACCCGCCGAGCCCGGCGATGACGAGGATCGACAGTGAGATGATGACGACGGAAAAGATCTGGCCGCCGAGAAGGATGCCGGCCAGCCACGCGAGCGAGGACGGCAACGGCTGATTTAATAAAATGTAATCAAAGATGATCTTCAACGGCCAGGGAGACAACAACTCGGCGAGCGTGAACCCGATCATGCACAGAACGGAGAGAAAAAGCCGCCGCCTCTCCTGCCAGAAGTACGTCTTCACAATCTCTTTGAAGTTAGCTCTCTTCTGTTTCATCGCACGGTTTTTAATACGAGCCCGCGTCGGAACTTTTGATTATTCTCAGCATCAGCGTAGCACAAGCTTCCGGCTTGAGTGTGCGCGCGCGTCGCACACAAGCTGCAAGCTCGCGTTTCTTTCAATCAACATTCGCCATAGTTTGAAATGTGTGAAAGCGAACGATTGAGTATCTCCTGAGCGTCTCGATGAGCACATCCAGAAATAAAAAGGCTTCATCATTCATCACCTTATGGTGCAGCATGATGCCAATCGGGTTCATTCGCTCGATCTGCAAAACCAGGTCTCCCACAATCTCCTCCGGGGCTTTGAGTTGCGCTCCTCCGCGCCAGCGGTAAAGGTCAAGAGTGATCGAACGCTCGCGAAATTTGAAATTCGCGGATGGCGTGCCGCTTTGATTTTTAGAAAGCACCGGAAAGCCCAACTCATCGAGCACGCGATAAGTTTCTTTTGTGCAGCGATTCCAGGGCGGGATAAAGGCGGGATAAAAATCATCACCGAAAGCTTCACTCATTCTCGCTCGCCCGCGCGCGATGTCTTCCATCTGCTCAGAGAAAGTGCGACTCGCGCCGAATTCGCATTTCTTTCCGCTACTTTCGTGATTGATGTGCCTCCACCCGTGTTGATTCAATGCGATCAAAGCCGGAAAGCAGCTGCGCCGCCCAGCGAGCGTTTCAATTGTTTGAGGGGTGAGCCGTCCCGGTATCACTCCCAAATTAATTGGCACCTCGCGGCTCAGAAACAGATTTAATAATCGTTGTAAAGATGATTCGTCTTCGTCCACATCATCATCACGAAAAAAGACGTGGAGTGACTTATCTTCATCCTGACTTTGTGCGAGCCTGAGGTTTAATTCAGCCAAAAGATGACGGCTAATCATCCGACTTCCTTTCCGGTGAAGTCTCGACCGGCTAATTCGGTGAGCAGTTGGGCCGTTTTCTCGGCTCCTCCCATGTCAAGGGGCACAGGTTGCGCCGTGGGCGCCGGTGATGTGAGACAGAGCATTATCTCTGCGGCCAAACGCTCGGGTGTCAGCTCCTCTGCGCGAATCATCTTGACCGCTCCCATCCGCTCCAGCTTGCGGGCGCGAATGGCTTGCTCTTGATTATTATTTCCTGTGAAAGGGTAAACCAGCGACCGAACTCCTGCCCCCAGAATGTCCATACAAGTGTTGTAGCCCGCCATACTAATTGAAAGGTCGGCCATCTTGAGATAAGAGGTAAACTCTGTGGTAAACCGCTCAATGGTGACGCCGTCCGTGCCCGCCGCCTGTTTTTGAAAACGCACGAATTGCTGATCGGGCATGTAAGGTCCCGTGATAACGTGCATGCGATGCGGCGTACTGCTGGCAACGAGAGCTGACGCTTTCATCGCGCATTCCAACAATTCATGCCCCACTCTGCCGCCGCCAATACTGACCAGGATGAAAGGCGCTTTTTCCCCACGATCCGATGAGAAACGCTGTGGTTGTTCGTTTGCTAACAGTCCCGGACTCTGCACGACATAGCCCGTATATTGAATTTCGCACTTGATGTCTTGCACCCTGGGAAATGTCTCGTCAAGCGATTGAAAGTTCGGGTCCGCGTGGATCAACAACAAATCAAAGTACTCGTTCAGCAATTCACAGACGCGCTGTTCGTACAGAGCTTGATTGCTTTTACCGACCAGAATGTCTCGCAGGCTGCACACAATTTTCGTCGGACTGCGACTTGCACGCGCGCGTTCGAGTAGCGGCAGCAGTTCAAAATCAAATTGTCTTCGGCCGAAGGGAAAAAGCTCAAGTATCAAAAGGTCCGGACGAAAACGTGAGTAGGCGGAGAGCAGAAGTTGCTTTCTCACCTCTTTCACCTCATCTAAGCTTCGTTCGCCGCGGGCGACGAACAGGCTCTGAAACTCGGCATTAGTTTTCAGGGCGGGCAGATTTACCACTTCAATCGACGCGGGCAGCTCAAATCCGGGCACGATCTCACCGCCGTTGATGAAACACACCGCAAAATCATTGAGGCGCAGAATAATCTCCCGGCTCCGAATATAGTGGCCGATCCCTAACACCGGCTGGCAGTAAAAAAGCACTCTTTTCTTCATCTTGTTTTGTGAAGAGCGCGTCCGCCTGTGATCCACCGGCCAACGGTTAATTGCACCCAAGTCAGATTCGTGATGCGGGGCTTATCTTGAATTCTCCTGCCGTGCTGTCTCGTAAGCATTCAGGCGCGACCGGAAAAGGTCATGCAACTCGACGACATTTTTCTTGGCGTCAAACATAAGACACACCTTCCGCCGTGCGGCTTTCCCCAATTTGTGACGCAAGAGTGGATCTTGCAGTAGCTTTTCCATCGCCTCGGCCAGCTCCGCGGCGTTTTTTTGAGGGACTAACAAGCCGTTCACTTCGTGATCAATTAATTCCGGTATCCCGGATATGTTAGTCGACACCACCGGCAGTTCCATCGCCATCGCTTCGACCAGCACGTTGGGGATGCCGTCTCGATCTCCGTCACTGATGATTTGACAGGGAAGGACGAAAATTGTGCCTTGCCGATAGATGCGAAGCAACTCCTCTTGCGTAACCGCGGGGCGAAGCGAAATTGTCTCCACGAGATTTAATTCCTTGATTAAAGTTTTGACTTGCTCTGCGTATGCGCCTTCTCCGCCGATCAATTGACAATGAAATTGATGACCTTTCTCTTTTAACAGCTGGCAAGCCTGCACCAGATACGTATAACCCTTTTTCTCGACGAAGCGTCCGACCGAGAGAATCACAGGCACACGCCGATCATCGCCGGGTTCTTGGTCGGGGGATTGAGGAGCAAACAGCGTCGTGTCCAAGCCGTGATAAATGGTGTGAACGTGCACGCCCTTTTGGCAAATCTTTTCCAGATGCTTTTGATTGGCCCGCGTGCAGGTGACCACGAATTTCGCGCGGAGCATTTTAACGCGCAGCAAATCTCCGGGATTCAATTGCCGCAGGTAGATATCTTTGGCGTGAGCGGTAAAGCTGAAAGGAATGCCGCACAGCGCGCCGGCAAACATCGCGACCGCAGTCGTCGTGTGACAGAAATGAGCATGCAGATGGCCGACCTGCCCCGACTTTAAAATTCGCTCGGCGAGATAGCCCGCCTGCAGGAATTCCTTAATGAAATTGTTGTTTGGAGGCGACCAGAAATTCTTCCGGTAAGAAAAGCTGAGGCGGAGAGCTTCAATGAGCGTCTTCCGGTAATTCTCTGGCCGCGATTTGTACAATCTCCGGTGGCTCCGGATGAATTTAGGAATACTGATGATGAGCCACTTGATGAAATTAATTTCACTGAGCGGAGGAACTTGAGGAAGATAATGTATGGGAGCCCGGATTATGTCCACTACGGCATGGCGCTTTTGCCCCGTTAGTTTCATCAGCGAAAAGATCGACAAATCCAAACCCAGTCTTTCGAGCAAATGTATTTCATTGGTGATAAAAGTTTCGGAGGTTCGCGGATAGCCTTTCAAAAGATAAGCGATCTGTGACCCTTGCGCGAAGTTGCCGGGTGAGGCTTTCCGGCGGGCACTTGGAGAATCGCTCATACTTGTGAGGAAAGGAAGTTGGCGGACGTATGTTCGCCGTTCATAAATTTTGCGCTGTTCCCATCTTTTCTGAGGTAAACAGCAAATCTGAAATCACCTTGACCATTCTGGGAAGCGCCTCAAGGTCAACGTTCGCCTCAGCATGAACACTGTTCTGAGGCGCGTCGAGTTGGGCCGCAAGGCAGCGCATCAATTCATCCGGAGACAGATCATCAGGATGAATGACCTTAAAGAGCCCACGCTCGCCGAGGCGTTGCGCGCGAATCCACTGCTCGTGCACCGGTCTGGCCCGAGGCACAATCACGGCTCTCTTGTGCAGAGAAAGAATCTCGCAGATCGTGTTGTAACCACCCATCGAAATTACCACATCCGCCGCGCTCATGTAGCTCATCGGGTCTTCCGTAAATTCAAGGATACTGACTCGGGAATTGCCGGCTGCGGCTTGCGACAATTCGTTTCTCTGCGATGCGATCATCTCCGGCCCGCAAACGATCAGACTGTGAAACTGATACACGGATGGTAACGAGGCCAATCCTTGCAGGTAAGCGGCCAGCAGCGCGTATCCGTCTTCTCCGCCGCCCGACATCACCAAAACCAAGCGCCCGTGATGGGCGATGCCCAGCTCTTGTCGAATCTCGTCGCCGCTTCTCCTTCCGTGTTCCCGCCGGATGTAGCCGCAGAATTTCACTTTGGCGGCGACCGCATCGGGGAATCGATATTCAGTGCTCGAATCGAATATCTCCGGCACGCCGAGGATCAGCACGCGGTCATAGTGGGCTTGAATCACATCGTGGTAATGATGCTTTTCCCAAACTTGAATCGTCGCCTCGGGTTCATCCAAAATGTCGCGCAGAACCAGAACTTTTTTTGTTTCGGGCAATCGCTCCTTGATGTATCTCAAAGCTGCTTCCAATTCGTTCTTGACGCCGAAGGGTTTTTTATCGACGAGAAAGAGATCCGGTTTGAAATGCGTCGCCGCCGCCAAAATCAAATCCGACCGGAGACCGATCGCTTCATTTAGCCCGAAGCCAAGAAATTTCACCGCATATTCTTCGCGATTGCGGCGCGTCAGGCATGGCAATTTGATGTAATCCACACGATCAGGCAGGCGAAAGCCGTGCACCATCGGTGAACCGGAGACGAGCAGAATCGTGAGGTCCGGGATGGAGACCGTCAAGTATTGGCAAATCGAAAGCATCCTCCGCAGATTGCCGAGGCCGTATGTGTCATGAGAGTAGACCATTATTTTCTTCATGGCTTCTTCTCGGCCTTGGTGCTCTACGCTTTCGCTAAAATGCCTGCGCCTCCGCAACTCCGATGTATTGATCGGCGCTACCATAGTAAAAGAGCCAGCGCTTGCCGTCGCGCACCATCGCTTCAACAAAAACCACGTTGGGAACCTGCCCCACTCTCTCCCATTCACGCTCCACCGTAAAGATCGGTTTATCGGAGCGCGCCAGTACCTTGGTCGGGTCCTTTTTGTCGAACAGCACCCACCCCGTCGCGTAAACGGTCTTTTCGTCCGCGCCGTTATAAATCAAAAGGATGCCGTCTTTAGTCATCATCGGCGGCGGTCCCGGCTCAACGACTTTGGCATCGAAATACCCGCTGCGTCGCTTCAGCACCGGCTGGTCGAGCGCCTCCGTCCAATGAATCAAATCGGATGAATACGCCACCCCCATCTCATTGACATCTTTGGCCGGATCAGCCATGTAATACATCCAATACTTGCCTTGTACCTTCTCTGTGAGAATCGCGCCCGACTTGGTCCAACCGACGTTCCAGCGCCCCCGGTTAGCCGGCATAATGACGCCCTGACGCTCCCAATGGATCAGGTCTTTGGATGTGGCCAAACAAAGCTGGGCCTCCTTTTTGTTGTATCCGGTGTAGGTCAGGTAATACGTTCCGCCAATCTGCACCAGCCGCGGGTCTTCCACGCCGCCGTCCTTTTCGTAATCCGCGGTGGGCACAAGCACCGGCTCGGTGCGGCGAACAAAGTGAACGCCGTCATCGCTTGAGGCATAGCCCAGCCGCGAAGTGCCGCTTTTGTCTTGAGCGCGGTAGAGCATCACGAATTTGCCGTCCTTTTTCACCACCGCCGGGTTAAAGGCGCCTCCCGACTCGAAGCCGTTCCCTTGCGGAGCCAAAATCGGGTTGCCCTGGTTGAGGCGCACCCACGCGCCGAAGGGCAATTGATAACCAGCAGCTGCTGCAATTGAGAGCAGTGACAGCAGGGCGATGATGGTGAGCGCCCCATGCGGCGCGGCAAAGCGCTTTAGTTGTCTTGGTATGTTCATCACAACTCCACAAAGTTAATCCAAAAATCTTCAAGCGCGCTGCCGGATGAAGTTTTTCACCGGTCATTGCGCGTTGTACGACAGCAGCGTCTGACGTAGGTCGGCGAGCTGAATTGATCGCACCCTCAGTGACTCTTTGCCTACTTTGATATCCAGGCGGCCGGCCAGCGCCATCTGTTGTAAATCCTCAAGCGGGCAGCTTGAGGGTGATGCGCTCCGCCGTCAGTGCCGCACCTTCCGGCGTGTCACTGGGAGGTGTCAGCTGCTCTTTCTCGTGCGCCGCGTCCGGGTAGCTGTACTCGTAAGCATCGGCTTGCACTTCGATCACGTTGCCGGCGGTGAACTTTTGAAGTTGGCCGGACAAGCTCACGAAGGTGATGGTGAGGTAAGCGGCCGACAGGTCGCTCACCGATGGGCCTTTGTAGTCAAGCCGGAAGCTAAGGTCAATTTGCCCGGCCGAGATTCGAGGCCGTCCGGGAATCGCAGCTTCTCGACTTTGTATCGAAAGCGGAATATCAATTGTGACGGACGCGGTATTGCGAGCACGGTCGAATGTTTTGCGCACCGCAGAGGGCGGCAGATCGCTGGCAATTGGCGGCTTCATCGAGGGCGGCGGTTTGCTTGAGGATTGTGTTAACCAATCAGCGTGGGCGGGCGTCGTGCCGCTGGCCGCAGTAAGAATTATGAGAAGCGTCAAACGCACAATTGAACTCATTGAGATTTTCTCGGAAGAGGTCATGCTAATTGAATAGATGAGGTCATTATCACCGAGCGGGGAGCAATCTCACAAGAGCATCAGGCTGACGGGCTCTCAACACACATTTTGATAAACAATGAGTTTCAGGATTTGGTTTTGGAATAGGGCACTGCGAGGAAAGGAGTTTTGCGTCGTGAAGCCTGTACGGAATCACCAGCAAGCGCACAACAGAGTAGCATCACGAACAGACCAGCAAGCGGTCTTTACCAAGTCAAACAGATTGTCCTCGACGACCCGATGAGCGACGAGAGCGCGAAATAAAGCCCCGCTCGCCTCACAACGCTTTTCGCGAATACTACGGCCAGCAGCGGCTCAAAGGCCAAAAGAGGAGCCGCGGATAAACGCAGATTTAATCACTGATGTGACGCAAACGCAACATTCACGAAACTCAACAACCAGCCTGCTCCGAAGCAGGCGGCCAGAGTGGTAGCCACAGGCGCGCGGCGCCTGTGGGACACGCCGCCCACAAGTCGGTAGCCCGCATCGGGCGGCCGAAGGCGGTCGCCTGCCACACCCGCGCCTCTCGCATCAAGCCAGCCGCATCTGTCGCCTGCTTCGAGCAGGCTCACGTTGAGTTTTGCGGAGCATGAGTTAATCAATTGTTCTTCTGATCCGCGTCAATCTGCCGCCCTATTTTTGTCCCCCACCACTCAAGCCGTTACCCTACCGCTTACAGCCCGATGAGCCGCTTGTCGGCATCGCCAAAACGTCCATTTTGAAGTCCATCATGTCCATCAGCGACAGGTAAAGAGCGCAGGCGCGGCGATTCTCATCGCCCTTGTCGAGGTAGTCTAGGACGCGGCCTGTTTGTATCGCGCCGCCGGCCTTGCCCGCGAGAACAATCGGCAACTGATCCGCGCCGTGGGCATCACCGTCGAACAAGCTGGATGCAAACATCAGCATCGAGTTGTCGAGCAGTGATGTGCCGCCTTCGTCAATTTCTTTCAACCGTTTCACCAGGTAAGTGAACTGCTGCACATGGAACTGGTTGGTCTTGAGGTACATCGCCTCCATTTCCGGCGTCTTGCCGTTGTGCGTCAGATCCAGGTGCAAGGCGCCCCGCACGCCATCGATAAACTTGAAGTTCATTTGCGAAAGATCGTTGTTGAGCATCAGTGTGACCACGCGGGTCTTATCCATCTGGAACGCGAGGACAATTAAGTCCAGCATCAACTTCATGTGCTCGGGCACGTTTTGCGGAATGCCATCCGCCGGGCGCGCCATGTTCGGCTGCTTGAGCGTCGGCCTCCAACCTTCCAGGCGCTCTTCTTTGGAAGCGTGATCGATGCGCTTTTCGATGTCGCGGATGGACTCAAGTATTCGTCTAGTTTTTTGCGATCTCCGGTGCTCACCTTTGGCTGCAGCGAGTGCGCTTCTTTGAGCACGGCGTCGAGAATGCTGCGGTCGAGCTTGCGACCTTTGCCGTCGCCGACCAATTGGTCGAATGTACGCGACGGATAAATCTCTTTGGCGGCGGACTTGGTGGGGGAAGCCCACGAAATGGATGAACCATAAATCATCGAAAGGCCGTCTTCGAGCCTTAACTCGTTCGGCTCGATCCCGAGCACCAAACTTGGCACAGCGGTGTGATGGCCTATGCGCTGGGCCAGCATCTGGTCAAAGGAAGTTCCGACGCGGATGTCTTTGGGATCCAAACTCACAGTTGACCCGGACAGTAAATTCATGCGGCCGAGGTGTGGGCTGGTGGAAGACAACGCTTGTTGGTGATAGAGCCCGCGAAGGAAAATCAAGTCCTCGCGCACCTGGGCGAGTGGCTGAGCGCCCGCGCCGAATTCCATACTGGCGCCGGAGCCTTTCGCCCACCAGTGAGCGGGTTCGACGCCGTTGGAAAAGTAAACGTGCGCAAACCGAATCGGCGGCTTGTTCGTCGCGGCGGCAGCAACGGTTGCTTTGCCTTCTTGCGCCAGAAGCGGCAATGATTCCAACCAGGGTAGCGCGAGGGCCACGCCCGCATTTCGCAAAAAGTGCCGCCGCGATGTAGGTTGCGGGTGTTTCATTACCTTGCTCCTTGATGAGAATTTCTCACTGCCGAATTTACGGCGACCTTTGAGGTGATTGAATTTTCTTCTTGTCCGAGGCGATGGCGAAACTGCTTGCTGGTGACGATCTCCGTGGCCAGTTGCGCGAAAGTGGCGTCGTCGCCTGTGGCGACCATTCGGTCAATCAACGATTGATCGGACGCCATAATCGTGCGTCCGAGGGCGTAGCCGACGAGCTTGCGTGAGAAAGTACGGCGAACCTGATTGTCTTTGCCTTTCAGGTAACCGAGCAATCCATCGACACCCGCAATCGGAGTCTGATCGGCGAGCGCCGCCGAGTCTTCTATCTCTTTTCCGTCCGCATACTGGTCACGCCAGCGACCGGTCGAATCATAGCGCTCCAGCGAAAACCCCAACGGATCAATGCGCGTGTGGCAACTGGCGCAAGAGGCATTGCGCTTGTGCTGCTCCAAGCGGGCCTTCACCGATAAGCCGCCGAACTGCTTGTCGTCGGCCGGAAGCGAGCCGGCATCGGCGGGCGGAGGCGGAACAGGCGTGCCCAGGATGCGGCGCAGAATCCAATCGCCGCGCTTCACCGGGCTGGTGCGCAAAGGCGCGGACGTGGCCGTTAAAACCGCTCCCAAACGAAGCAATCCGCCGCGATGAAACGCGTTCGCACCCTCCACCAATTCCGGCTGATCCGTGGATTTAATTTCCTTTTTCACTCCGTAAAATTTCGCGAGGTCTTTATTTAAAAAAGTGTAGTCAGCAAATAACATCTCGCGCATGGGACGATCCTTGCGGATCACGTGCTCGAAGAACGAGACCGCCTCATCGTACATGGCTTTTTTCACGTCGTCCGTGAACTCCGTAAAGCGGCTCGTGTCCACGCCATTGTGTTGGTCGAAATGATAAAAGCCAAGCCACTGGCCGAAGAACTCTGTTGACAAGCGTCGGGCTTTGGGATCAGCAATCATGCGCCTTACTTGACGCCCAACTCCTTGTGAATCGCTCAGCTCGCCGGCCGCGGCCGCGCGCCGCAATTCGTCATCCGGAAGCGAAGACCACAGAAAGTAACTGAGACGGCTCGCCATTTCCCAGTTCGTCAATTGCTTCACGGAAAGGCGGCCGGATGTTTGTCCGGCAACTGATGCGTCGGCCACCTGTTCGACTCGATAAAGGAATTGGGGCGCAACCAGGATGCGCGTTAAGAGCGCCTGGATGGCTTTACGATGATCGGGAGCGGCGTTAATCGTGACCGCGTAGAAGGAGCGGAGGCTTTGTTTTTCCCTTTCACTGAGCGGGCGACGCCAGGCTCGGCTGGCAAAGCTCAGACAATCTGCGACATGCCTGGGACGGGCGATTGCTTCCGCAGCGCGGACGGCGTTGTACTCGGCGCGCAGGGCGACCACATGTTTCCGCATCTCGGCGGGCAAGGTCTCCATCTGAGCCTTGTCCATGTGAGCGATGCCTTTCCCCTTCAGGTCGAACTTGAAATGCTTGGCAAGCAGTCGCAGGTAACTGTCGTGATACTCGAACGATGCGTAAAGGTCATTCCAGGCGTGGTCAAGGTGTCTGCGGGTTGCCGTATCAATTAAGCGCTCGACCACAAATCGGTCATTTCGGATGTACTTCACTTGCTGAACGAATTCGTCGTGCTCGGGCACGTTGTAAGTGTTGTCGAACGGCTCAGGAACAGGGTCTTTATCCGCCGGCGTCGGCTCGGCGTGCGAATTCGGAGGCATCAGCGAAGCGAATTCCATCACTCCCGCCCTAAACTCTTTGTAACCGGCGCTTTTCATGTCGCCCATCAACGCCCGGGTTGGCTGTCCTCTGGTGACGCCGTCCGCACGGTCGGCAATCAAGATGCGTATGACCTGATCACGATTGCCGCCAAGCTCGGCATCAACTTGCAGGTTCAGAGACATAGGCCCCTCGGGCATCGGCACCTCAAACATCACCGAGCCTTCCGACGCAAAATCATTTGGCCCGATCACAGTTCCGTCCGGGCTTTTCCCGAAGTTCAGCTTCTGGGCGACCTCCTCTGTGACCGTTGTTCTTAAGGATTGTCGCGGACCGGGCGGCAGAATTCCTCGCCGGAGATCCGCCGCTAATTTCGCTTCCTCCGCCAGCACCACAACTGAATCACCCGCTGCGACCGGCGGGCGAGGCGCCACGGAGCGAAATCCGATTGTCAAATTACGCCAAATAACAACGGGCTTTTCGCCGGTCGAGGGGTTCACCGAAGCGACATTCAAATAAATTTTAACGGGCCCGGGCTGAGGCGTTTGGCCACGCCTGACACCGCGTACAAACGTGAAACGATGTGATGGTTTAACATTTAGCGTGCGGTCGCTAAATTCCAGTGGACTCTCATCGCCCGCACCGCCCGCCGCCAAATCGCCGCGCGCAAACAGCCAGCTCGGCCAGGTCACCAGAAACTTCTGAATCTCTTCGCATCCGGCGCGCGCGGTTTCAGCGTTTGTGCTTCCGCCGGACGCAGGAGCCGGCAATTTGTGCCATCTCGCGGTCACTTCGGAGGAGGGATATTTTAAAGACGGATTGTTTACTACCTGCCAAATGTGTTGGGCGAAGCGAAGATTGATTCCTTCGCGAGTCGCAACGTCTTTGAGGGTCGCATTGGCCTCGCCCAGCGACGCGCGATGTTTATAGCGCCAGGCGGCGTACAAAGCTTTGCCATACTTTTCAAGTCCGAACGGCCGACCGCCTTCGCCCGAAACGGTGCGGATACCGTGAGCGGCGTAGATGTCCTTGATGCGTGTGATCGCAGAGAGTTCAAAACCGGTTTTGCCAGGGTACGGAGAAAATTCGAGAGGGCCGGATCCGATCACGGCATGATCGGCGATTGTTTTGGCGGCGCCCAGGTAACGCTCCAGGTTTGCATCCTGCATAAACTGTACGTCGCCGAAATTGGTGAATCCCTCACCGCCAACCGAGTCGCTTGCCGAATCGATTCCGACGTTCAAATCATGTCCGATCAAGTCTTTGATCGTATAGGCGTACTCGCCGCTGGTCAGCCGTCTCATCGTGACCGGCCCGGGATCGCCGTCATGCTTCTCGGCATAAGCGCTCAACTCCGACCTGATCCAGGAGACGGCATGGCCGCGCTCCGCGTCGCTCGGTTGCGGCATAAATTCGGGCGGCATGGCCCTTTGCTCAAGCGCGACGGCCACCCTTTCCCAATGTTGGAAGTTACCGCCAATCGAATTCCGCGCAATTAATTGTTCGAGATTTACTCCCGCCTTCGGAGCTGTGAGGCCGTGACACTGAATACAATATTTCTCAAATGTCGCCTTCACGTTTGAGATGGATTGACCGGGTTCACCCGTGTTTGCGCCGTTGCTGCTGACCTTATTGTTCCCGATTGTGCTCACTGCCACGAGGCAAGCCAGCAAAACGAGCGCAATTTTCGCTAAGCGAACCTTTCCCATCGGTTCTCGGTAATGCAACAATCTCCTGACCTGATTGATCCTCATTTTTGATAGCCTCGCTAGCGAGAGTGCTTGGGATGTCCGTGACGGCTCACCTGGAACCAGATGATCTTGGCGATAATACACTTAACCACGCAAATTACATTTCCACTATATCACCACTTGCGCGTAAGTCAGCGCCTAGGTCGCCAAAATTGGCGGCAATTATGCGATCACAAAAAAGCTCTCTTTCGCCTGCGGTGATCGTCAATCAAGCCTGTTGCCTTCGTCAAAAGGATGGAAAAGTTATACTATACCCGGGAAAAGCTTTCCACTCCTTGGCTCGGGTTGAAGTTGGGCCTTCGTCCAAAGCAGCAATTAAAGCAATCTCGCCCTTTGTTGGTTTACTGCAACATTGTCGGGTCAACATGTATCGCGCAGTGAAGGTAGCCATCTTTTGCTTTTGGCTCGCGGGAACCCTGATGGTGGCCGCGACGCACCAACACGCGCAGCAAAGGAAATCATCGCGACGCCAGCGCACACAGCGTGTTGTGCCAACACCGCACAAACAAGCGCAGCACACTGATTCTCAAACGCAATTGGTTTACCCCAACGGACTGACGCTTAATCAAGCGGGCGATTTGTATATCTCAGACATCGGAACGCACCGCATTTTAAAGCTTGATCGCCGTCACCAAGTAACGGTGATCGCCGGCACAGGCGAAGCCGGATTCAGCGGCGATCAGGGACCGGCAGTCAAAGCACAATTGTTCGCGCCTCATGACCTGGCCCTTGATGCGGAAGGCCATGTCTTGATCGCTGACACTTACAATCACCGCGTTCGCCGTATTGATTCTCAGGGAGTGATCACGACCGTGGCCGGCAATGGCCAAGCAAAATACGCGGGCGATAATGGATCGGCGCTCGCCGCTTCGCTCAATCTTCCGCAGAGCATCGCGCTGGATCGCGACGGTAATATGCTGATCGCCGATACTTACAACTACGCGGTGCGGCGGGTGGATCGTCAAGGAACGATGACGACTTTTGCCGGCTCGGTGCCCGGTTTTGCCGGCGATGGCGGGTTGGCGAACAAAGCGCAATTGAGCTTGCCTATGGCCATCGCGGTTGCGCCCGACAACAGCGTTTACATTAGCGACGCGGGCAACAGTCGCGTGCGGCGCGTCGGCGCTGATGGAAAGATTCAAACGCTCATCGGCCACGGAGCCGGCGAAGGAGTTTACGGCGCGGGCTTTACCGGCGACGGCGGCCCGGCGGAGAAAGCGAAAATATATTCCGCGACCGACTTGGAGTTTGACGCCGCAGGTGATCTCTACATTTCAGACAGCGGCAACAATCGCATTCGCGTCGTGCGCGCCGTCATACAACCGTTGTCGGTTCGGGTCAACCGGGCTGGCGGCGACGCGGGTCAAGCGCTGGCGGCTGAACTAAATACGCCGCAGAAAATCGCCGTCGATCGCGACGGCCAAATCTTTATCGCTGACCGCGCCAATCACCGCGTCAGAAAAGTTGACAAGCGAGTGTGATCAGCACCATGATGGGTGCCGGCAAGCCAACGGGGATGATTTACGATTCGACGACTGCCGGTAAATTGAGAAGAAAATCATGCGACCTGTACGCTGATGAGAATCAAAAAATTCGTTCTCATGCTGATCGCAGGCGCCGTGTGGGTGAGTGTGATTCACCGCAAGCGCAGAAAATAAATGCAACCGCCGGGCGAAACCGCTTTCCGCAAACACCTACAAAGACGAACACGCCAAAATCAATTCCGCGCGGCCTGACAAACAAGTGAGCGATCTGACCAACAGCGTCGCCCCGAAATTGTCGCACACAGGCAGCAGCAGTCAACGAGCAATCGTGCCCCGCACTTTGATCGATCAACATCTGTTTCGCCGGATGGCGAAAGACAAAGTTCCGCACGCGCCGCTTTCAAATGAGTATGAATTTTGCCGGCGCGTCTACCTGGATCTGACCGGGCGCATCCCTACGCCCGAGCAACTCAGGCTTTTGTGAACGATGCGTCAGCAAATAAACGCGACGCGCTGATTGACGAGTTAATTGATAGCCAAGCCTGGGTTGACCACTGGAGCTACTGGTACGGCGACCTGGTGCGTGCGGCCGCCAATCGCATCGGTGATCCCGCGATCAAGCATTTCGATCAATGGCTGCGGCAATCGCTTGCAGAGGACAAGCCTTATGACCAGCTGGTCACGCAGATGCTGACGGCTTCAGCGCCGAACACCAACTGGATGCCCGATGCGGCGCCCACCGCTTTTTTGGCGCGCTGGCACGTGACCGGCGCCTCTATGTACGACGATATGTATGAAGACACCGCGGACGAAACCATCGTTAACGCGGGACGCATCTTCCTCGGCACCAACTACCAGTGCATCTCATGTCACAACGGCAAAGGCTTTCTGGAAAAGGTGAGCCTTGATCTGGTCTCCAAGAAGCGCCGTGATTTCTGGCAAATGGCGGCGTTTTTTGGGAAAACGCGTGTGCGCGTTATCACTTATCAAGATCGCTACACGATTACCGACGACGGCACCGGCTACGACTCGAAAGCCGGCAGCACTGTGCGCTTGCAGCGCGAAGGCGGAGGCCTGCAACCGACCTTTATTCTGACGGGTGAAAAGGCTGATCCGCGTAAACCGTTGCGCCCGCAGTTTGCGCGTATGCTGACGGGTAATCCGCAATTCGCGCGCGCGACGGTGAACTTGATCTGGAAGCAGTTTTTCGGACTTGGTATCGTCGATCCGGTGGATTCCTTTGATCTGGCGCGGCAGGACCCGCAGCGTCCACCGCCCGCTCCGTGGACGGTGCAGCCCGTTAATCCTGAGCTGCTTGACGCGCTGGCCGGCGATTTCGCGAACAACCGTTTCAGTCTGAAACATTTTATGCGTACTATTTCGAAATCAAGAGTTTTCCAGCTTTCTTCGCTTTTAGATGGCGAATTGAAGTATAGATACAAGCCGTACTTCGCGCGCCGGTACGTGCGCTTGCTGACCGCCGAACAAGCTCACGATGCCATTTCGCAAGCCACTCAGGTCTTCGGTGATTACAAGCGTAAAGATCGGGTTTACGGCCGCGAGCTTCCGCCGCTGCGTTTCTGGACCGAAGCGGCGACGCCGGAAGACATCAATAACAAAGAGGCGAAAGGGTTTCTTCACACTTTCGGGCAAAGTAATCGCGAGCAATTTGACCGTCAACCGGGCGGCTCGATTCTACAGGCGATGATGCTGATGAACAGTTCGTTTGTGACCAAACGCGTCGTCGCCGAGAACAACAGTTTAGTCGCTCAGCTGGTCAACTCGATGAAAAGCAATGCGGAGATTGTTGATGAGCTTTATCTCGCCACACTTTCTCGCCCTCCGCTGCCGCCGGAGAAACAACTTGTGTTGGCTTGGCTCGACACGAATCGCAAACAAGGCGCCGAAGATTTGCACTGGAGCTTGCTCAACAAACTTGATTTCGTTTTCAACTACTAAAGACATGGAACTCACGCAACGAAACGTCCCTTCTTTAACCAGGCGCGAGCTGCTGCGCGTTGGCGGCCTGAGCTTGGTTGGCGGATTTCTCAATTCTTTTCTTCCGGTCAACGTTCGCGCCGGCGGGAATGCCAAACCGATGGGCACGGCGCGACAAGTGATTTTCGTCAACCTTGAGGGCGGCATGAGCCAAGTCGACAGTTTGGATGCCCGGGAAGGAGCGTGGACGCCCGGTGATTTTGACATTCGCAGCTTTAGCGATTTGAAAATGCCTGCCGGGGTGTTTCGGAATTTACCCGGCGTGCTCGACAAAATCACCGTTGTGCGCAGCCTGGCGGCGTGGGACGCGGTGCACGGCCGCGCGCAGTATTACGTTCAAACCGGTCACCCGCTGAACCTAGCGCTCTCCAAAGAGGTGCCATCAATCGGGGCGGTGGTTTGTCACGAATTGGCGAAACAACGCAAACCAACTGACTCGTTGCCCGCTTATATCGCGATGAATTCCGCGGGCAATCAGGCCGGGCTGATTAATCAAGGTTTCCTGGCGGCCGAGTTCGGTCCGATGAGCTTGACCATCGATGACGGCCCGCCAAACCTCGCTCCGCAAAAAGGAATGGAAGAAACCTTTCGGCGTCGCTGGGAGCGCTTGCAGCAAATCGATCAAAGTTTACGCGGCAAAAGCACGGGGCTGGACCGCAGCTACGCCGACTATCACGATTATTACCGCGGCGCCTACGCGATGATGAACGACAAGCGCGTGCCGGAAATCCTGAAAATTACGGATGAAGACAAAAAGCGTTACGGCGGAACTCCGATCGGCAACAGCTTGGTGCTGGCGCGCAATTTATTGCACGCGGATGCCGGGACACGGTTCATTCTCGCCAATCACGGAGGCTGGGATCATCACGGCAACATCTACAAAGAGAGCACGCGCAATCATGCGGTGCTGATGCGTGAGCTTGATGTCGCCTTCAGCAGCCTCATCACAGACCTGGCCAACACGCCCGCCACAAACAGTCAGGGCAAAACGATGCTCGATGAAACGCTCGTCATTGCGATGGGCGAATTCGGGAGAACCCCGGGCGCGCCAAGCGAAACTCGCGCGGGCCGCGAACATTACATTCAAGTGCATTCGGGGATGTTCGCCGGCGGAGGAATGAAAAGCGGCGCGGTGATCGGCAAAACCGATGAACACGGCGGGAAAATCGTTGACGCCGGCTGGTCAGGCAAGCGTCCGATCTATATGGAAGACATCGCTTGCACGATTTACTCGGCGCTCGGTATCGACTGGACCAAAACGATTGAAAATACTCCTTCGGGAAGATCGTTTCATTACGTTGAACCTGCATCAGGAACGCAGTACGTGGGCTTTGAACCAGTTCGGGAGTTCTTCGCTTGATCGTGCTGTTTGATCAACTTCCGGCAAATTAAATGGATGTTCAGCGGCCGCTCAGTCGCAAGTTGTAAGCGTCGAACGGGACAGAGGAGCGAGTGTGTCATGAATGAAAAGAACATCAAAGGCAGCCAACAATCTGCTGGCGTGGGCACACCCGCCGAAGAATACATTGAGGCTTCCCCGAACCGCAATCTGCCTCCTTTGCCTTACAAGGATATGCCGGAGCCGTTGCCGCTTCGCAAGATTCTCGGACCGAGCGTGATCCTCGCGGGCCTCGGCGTAGGTTCGGGCGAATATATCATTTGGCCGTTTATCAGTTCGACCGTGGGTGTGGCATTTCTCTGGGCCGCAGTGCTCGGCGTGACCGTGCAGTACTTCCTTAATATGGAGATCGAGCGCTACACGCTGGCGACGGGCGAGACGGCGGTGGCGGGCTTCGTTCGTTTTTGGAAGCCGTGGGGCGGATTATTTTGCTTGTTCACCATTTTGCCAAATGTGTGGCCCGGTTGGGCCACCAGCGGAGTGACCATCTTTACCTTTCTGACCGGTGGCGGCAATGTGACCGTCATCACGATCATCGTGCTCGTGGCACTGGGCGTCGCGCTGACGGTGTCGCCCGTGGTCTACCAGACGCTTGAGAAGGCGCAGTTTTTCAAAGTCGGACTGACCATCATTTTCCTGATCGTCGCTATTTTCACCGCCATCAGCGCGTCTGCGTGGGCGGAACTTCCGCAAATTATCACCAACTTCGGACAACTGCCCGACTCCAACCTCATCCCGATCTCATTGATGCTGAGCGGTTTGGTTTTCGCCGGAGCGGGCGGAGCCAATAACCTAGTGCAAAGCAACTGGATTCGGGACAAAGGCTTTGGGATGGGCATCTACATTCCGAAGATCGTTTCGCCGATCACCGGCGAAGAAGCGGCGGCGCCGACCACAGGCTCGATGATCCGCCAAGACAAGGAAAACATACGCAGATTCTGGGGCTGGTGGAAAAGCGCCAACTACGAGCAATTGATTTCTTTTTGGTTTATTTGCATCTTCTCGATTTGCATTTTCTCGACGCTCGCTTACTCCACCGTGTTCGGAAAAAACCTCACCAAAGAGGCTAACCTCAGCTTCATCCAAGCTGAGGGCGAAGCGCTCAAGGGAATCGTCGCTCCCTGGTTCGGCACCTTTTTTTGGATCTTCGGCAGCCTTTCGCTGGTGCTCGTCGCTCTGGGCGTCCTTGATTACGTGGCCCGGCTGGTGGCCGATGTTTTGAAGACGGTCTACTTGCAGCAGAACCAGCGCTGGACGGAAAGTCGAATTTACTTTCTGGTCGTCTGGGGCATGATCGTGGTCGGGTCGTTGATTCTTCTTTCAGGCTTCAGCCAGCCTTTGATTTTGTTAGTCATCTCAGCCTGCCTGAACGGGATGGTGATGTTCGTTTACTCAATTCTGCTGATTCAACTCAACCGCAAAGCGCTGCCGGAAGCGATCAAAGTCAGAGGCATCAGGTTAGGCGCGCTCGGCTTCGCGGTGCTTTTCTATGGCTTCTTCGCGGGTTGGCTCATTATCGCCCAACTGCGCAGCTACTTCTTGGGCAGTTAGGGTTCACGAAGCAAGCTCAAAGGTCTTGTCCGCTCTGGCACATGCCAGAACATGTCCGCCAATCTTCTCGATTGTCGCGTGCATGCCCAGTTGCGCAGCTTGATTTCTCCTGAGCGTCGGCGACAATCTAAAGTTTGTCGGACACGAAAGAGAAACCCTCCCTGCCATCGCACGCGCGTCGATTAGAACTGCGGTAAATTTCCCGTTTCATCGAAGAGATTCGCTGGCTCTCGGGTAATGCGAATTTCTGCGCGTCCCTTGATCTCTGCAAGCACGGCTTGCGAGACGTAGAGTTCATCCAGATGCAGGGTATCTTTGATGCGGATGATCTTCAGCTGCTCTGCGGGCGACGGGCCGCAAGCCCGGATCGCATAGGCGAGCGCCATCTGATCCGTCTCCGCCACTACGGGAAGCTTGCCTCTTTCAAGAAATGTGCTGGTCACCGTGTTCGTATAAGTGACCGGAAAGTCAATCTTCTCGAAAAGCCTGCGCGTCGTCACGTCCGCTAACCCGATGCCGGTCGCATTGCCGTGCGAAGCGATTGTCAGATCAAGCACGATGATCATTTTGATGCACGGTGTTGCCGGCTCCGCCCCGCCTCGGATTCTGAGTCGGCCGATGATATTGGTATCAATGCCGGCTCCGCTGATGTCTTTGCCCATGCGATCAATAATCAGCACATCCAGCTGGTCCGTCGGAAGCGCGGGCATGTTCCTGCGGGCTTGCTCTAATAGCTCGGGCTCCCTCTTCATAATCTCTGGCGGCGCGATCGCCTCGATGATCGAAATTTCATCATAAGCGTTTTCGACAATGCCGATGCCGAGGACGATCTGACCGGAAGCGAACATCACTGAAGCGGCGCGCGGAATCAATTCTTTTAATCCGTAAATTCCGTGGCGATGTATCTCACGGGCTTGTCTTTCCTTGCCCAAGCCGATGACAGACATTTTCGCCAACCCGCTTTCATAAACTCCGTGAAAATCGGTGTGCGGCTTAATGCGATTAATCAGAATCACGCCGTCCGCTTCGCAAGCATGGCGATCCATAAAAAGTTTGTGTGCTAGTTTCCCTTGCGGCAGTTCAACTACTTC
This sequence comes from Pyrinomonadaceae bacterium, assembly GCA_037719755.1. Taxonomy (GTDB): domain Bacteria; phylum Acidobacteriota; class Blastocatellia; order Pyrinomonadales; family Pyrinomonadaceae; genus JBBJMB01. The sequence goes on along the minus strand of JBBJMB010000009.1, from coordinate 7,191 downwards.
CATTGAGGAGTGAATCGGGCAATTGATGAATTCCGGCACAACACCGTAAGACGCCAGCACCTGTAGCTGTCCATCCGCGGTCGCGCCGCCGTGACTGCCCATCGCCGGCACAACAAACGGAACTCCGCCTTGTTTGCGCACACCTTCGACCGTGGCTTTGACGATGCGCGCGAGATGGGCGATGCCGCGGCTGCCAACGGCGATGGCGATTTGTGCGCCGGGCTTGCACCGCAACTGCGCGCTCAGTTGCTCGCTGATGGTTTTCTCTATATCAGCGGCGGCGCCCCGCTCAAACGTCCGATTGATTTTTATCAGCTGCAAAGGTGACATAAGTCTGTGGCCATTGATCGAGCGGCGCGGCGTTTGTTAAATCATCCGCAAAAACTTTAGTTTACCTGCTCATGTTACGCAAAACTCAATATGAGCCGTCACGAGCAAAGAGCTTGCTCCGAAGCAGGCGGTCAGATTCGTAGCCACAGGCATCGGCCTGTGGTCCGAGCCTCAAGATATGTGGGCAGCCCGGCGACAGACGCGGCCGGCTTGATGTGCCACAGGCGCAGGTGTGGCAGGGCGACTGCCTTCGGCCGCCCGCCGCGGGCTACGGCTTGATCGGCGGCGTGTTCCACAGGCCGCACGCCTGTGGCTACGAATCTGCCGCCTGCTCCAAGCAGGCTCGTTGATGAGCTTTGTTAATGCTGCGATTGCGTCACATCAGTTACCTATTGTAGATCGGCGTCGGACCGCGCAGCTCTTTCCACACGGCATCACATGCCGCAACGATTTCGGGCGCCAAAGCGCCTTCCTCTAAGGCGGCGAGATTTTCTTCGAGTTGTTTCCGTTGTGAGGCTCCGAGGATAACGCAGTCGGTCGGAGTGTGATGCATCAGCCAATTGAGCGCGAGACTGATTAATGAGCGGTTCGATTGGCGGGCGATCTCACGGAGTTTGGCGACGGCGCCGAAATTCTCCTGATGCCAATACCGATCTTGGTACATCGTGTTTTTATCAAACCTCGTTCCGGGGGTGATCGAATCGGTGGTGTGCTTTCCCGTCAGCAGCCCGCCGGCGAGCGGATTGTAAGCGATGATTGAAACGCCCAATTCCGCGGCCATCGGGACAAATTCCTGCTCGAGCCCGCGCGCGAGCAAGTTATACATTTGCTGCGCGATCAGTGTTGGTCGGTAATGATGTTCTTTGGCGCGCCAGATCATCTCGGTCGCTTGCCAACTGCTGTAGTTTGATTGCGCCGGATAGCGCACCTTGCCCGCTTTAACGAGCCTCTCCATCGTTTCCAGCGTCTCGTCGAGAGAAACATCGTAATCAGGTTGATGCAGGTAATAAACATCCAGGCGGTCTGTGCGCAGTCGCGCGAGACTTTCCTCAACGGCGCGCAAGATGGCCGCTTGTGAAAGGCCGCTGTGATCGCCGCCCGCGCCCATGTTCCCGCGCACTTTGCTGGCGATAATCACTTGATTCCGCTTGCCCTGCAAAGCTTTGCCGAGCAATTCTTCGGAAACTCCCGATTGATAAACGTTCGCGGTATCGAAGAAATTGACATCTCGCGCCAAACAATAATCGACCATCCATTGCGCCGTTTTTTCATCCACCTGACTGCCGAACGTCATTGTGCCGAAGCAGGCTCGCGACACGGTCAGGTCAGTTCCTTTTAATTTTCGCTGTGTCATCATTGCTGTGTTGCTCATCTATGGATTACCACGACCCCCTTGTTCAGCGATTCGTGCTATTTTAAGGCGGAAGCGGTAATTGTTTATGAAAAAGCGTAACCCCGCAGCCGTCAAAGCCAAACCCGTCCTCGATCTTTTGAAAGAAACTAAAAGGCTAGCTAAATCGAAGGATTTTGTGTAGAGATCGGCCGTCTCAATCACGCACGTCGCGTGGCCCGCACGTTTCTCTTCGTGAATTAACTTGCCGTTGAGAGTAACATAGTAAGCTGTTTCATTCGGAGTGAGGACATCGCGAGGCGAATGCCTCAACAATCACAGGCGCACATAAAGACGAGTTCAAGGAGCGAGAATAATGAGTAACCCTTTAGTCGAGATCATGAATCTTGGTCAATCCATTTGGTACGACAACATCCGCCGCGCGATGCTCACCAGCGGCGATTTGAAAAAGAAGATCGAAGAAGACGATTTGCGCGGCGTCACCTCCAACCCGACGATTTTCGAAAAAGCCATTACGGGTTCGACCGACTACGACGAGCAGTTGAGTCAACTCGTCACCGGCGGGAAATCGGTTGAAGAAATTTACGATGAATTGATTTTGCAAGACATCGCCAACGCCGCCGACACGCTTAAATCCGTTTATGATAAAACCGACGGAGTTGATGGCTATATCTCTTTGGAAGTCAGCCCGCGCTTGGCTTATGAAACGCAAGGCACCATCGACGAAGCGACGCGGCTCTTCGGGCGTGTGAATCGCAAAAACGTGATGATTAAGATTCCGGCGGCGCAAGAGGGCTTGCCCGCCATCGAGGAAGCGATCTATCGCGGCATCAACATCAACGTCACGATGATCTTCTCAATCGAGAATTACGAACAAGTCGCCGAAAGTTTCATTCGCGGTCTGGAAAGACGCGACGCCGAGGGAAAACCCGTCGATCATATCGCTTCGGTCGCCAGTTTCTTCGTTTCGCGCGTGGATTCGGCGATTGACAAAGACCTGGAATACAAAGCGCGCCACGCCTCCGGCCCCGCAGAGGAAGCGCACTTCGAAGGCTTGCTCGGCAAAGCGGCCATCGCGAACGCGAAAATGGCTTATGAGAAGTTCAAAGAAATTTTCTACGGCGCGCGCTTCAGTGCGTTGAAGGCCAAGGGCGCGCAAGTGCAGCGACCGCTGTGGGCTTCGACGGGCACGAAGAACCCGAATTATTCCGAAGTGCTGTATGTTGATAATCTCATCGGACCCGACACGGTCAACACCGTGCCGCCCGCGACCTACACCGCGATTCGCACGCAAAGCAAGCCTCCAGCGCTCACGCTTGAAGAAGACATGGACGGTTGCCGGGCTTTCTTGCGCACGCTCGCCGAGAGCGGCATCAGTCTGCGCGACGTGACGAACAAGCTGCAACAGGACGGACTCGCGGCGTTCGTCACTTCGTTCGATACGCTGGTCGAATCCATCGAGGCGAAACGCTATGCGCTCCTCTCCGGCATCAACAATCGTCTCACGGCGTCGCTCGGCAAACATACGGACGCGGTGGCCAATGCCATCAAAGAGGCGGACAAAGGCGACGTCGTGCGCCGCATCTGGCGCAAAGACGCCGCCGTGTGGAAAGACGACGAGGCGCACCAAAAAATCATCAACAACGCGCTCGGCTGGCTGACCGTGCCCGACACCATCATCGGCGCCGAAGACGACCTGATCGAATTCGCCGACCGCATCCGCGGCGTCCGCCAGTTCAAGCACATTATGGTCTGCGGCATGGGCGGATCGTCCTTGTGCCCGGAAGTCTTGCGCCAAACCTTCGGCAAGCAGGAGGGCTATCCGAACTGCTCGTTTTAGACTCGACCGACCCGGATGCGTTCGCAGACATCGCCGACAAAATAGACATCACGCATTGTCTGTTCATCATCTCGTCCAAGTCCGGCACCACCACCGAGCCGCTGGTCTTTTACAAGTACTGGTACGATCAAGTCCGCCAGCGCAAAGAGAATCCCGGCGAGTGCTTTATCGCCGTCACAGACCCCGGCACGCTGATGGAGCAGATGGCGACCGAGGACAAATTCAAGCGCATCTTCCTCAATCCGGCCGACATCGGCGGGCGCTATTCGGCGCTGTCTTACTTCGGCATGGTGCCGGCCGCGCTGATGGGGTTGGACGTGAAGCGGCTGCTCGACCACGCCGAACGCATGGTGCATTCGTGCGCTTCGGTGGTGCCGGCGGCCGATAATCCCGGCGCGCGTCTCGGCGCGATCATGGGCGAATGCGCGCGCGCGGGGCGCGACAAGTTAACGATTATCGCGGATGAAAAGATCTCATCGTTGGGCTTGTGGATCGAGCAACTGATCGCCGAAAGCACAGGCAAAGAAGGCATCGGCATTGTGCCCATCGCGGGCGAACCGCTCGGGAGCCCAAGCGTTTACGGGGACGATCGTTTGTTCGTCTCCATCAGTGTCGGGCAACCAAACAGCGACATTGAGTAAGCTTGCGGCGCTCGAAGCCGCCGGTCATCCCGTGGTGCGCCACACCTTGACCGACCTGTATGACCTCGGCGAAGAATTCTTTTTGTGGGAATTTGCCGCCGCGTTTGCCGGCTATCGTCTCGGCATCAATCCGTTCGATCAACCGAACGTACAGGAATCAAAAGACGCGACGAAAGAACTGCTCGAAGCCTTTGCGCAAGACGGCAAACTACAAGAGCAAACGCAAATCGCTTCCGACGGCACGCTCACGGTCTATGCGGACGACCACACGCGCCAAGCCCTTAACACCTCTTCAGTCGAAGAAGCGATCACCGCGCACCTCAAACGCGTTAAGGCGGGCGACTACATCGCGTTTCTCGACTACATCGAAGAGACGCCTGAGCATGAAGCGCTACTGCAAGAGATGCGCACGCATCTGCGTGATGCCACCAAATGCGCGACGACGACCGGCTACGGGCCGCGCTTTTTGCATTCCACCGGACAGCTCCACAAAGGCGGAGCGGACAACGGCGTCTTCCTGCAACTCACCGCGCCTGACACGCGCGACTTGCCGATCCCCGAACAACCCTACACCTTCAGCACCTGAAACAGGCGCAGGCACTCGGCGACTTTCGCTCCTCGCATCGCGCAATCGGCGAGCGATCGCGTTGATTCGGGACCGATGTCGCGGCTGGGCTTAAGCGTTGCCGACCATATTGTGCGGGCCGTGCCGCGCAGACCTCAACCACAAGCGGCGACTAAATAGGTTACTAAAGCGGTTCATTGTTTCGTTGAACAATGAGCCGCTTTGCTTGCCCGTACAGATGCGTGTTTCCGCGTGACGGCACAGTGACGGGACACACCAGCGCAAACAACCCCGTTGCGCTGGAAGCTTTCGCGGCGCAGTTCCCGCCGCCGACCTTGCGCTCGCTGAAATCGCTACTAAGGCACAACTCGACTTGCCGAAACCGACCGTTCACGTCATCAGCGACATTCGGCGATTACAAAACCGCCACGTCATCAACAACGCTTCCGCCTTTGCGCACGCTTATCGAAAAACTTTTCAACGGCGGAATCGCCGATGATGAACAGCGCGAACTGCTCGCTGTGCTCTACCACCCGCAGGAAGCACTCGAAAAAATCGGGTCGAAGCTAACCGAGATGACGCAACGGCGCGCGGGTCAAGCGCACGTTGCGACGGCAGTTCGAGATTGTCCGCGCTCTGCGGGCGCGTACGGCGCGCGGATGTGTGCATGTTTCCTTCCGCGCAACGCGGGTGTTCGACGAACTGCCGAACGAATCGTGCCTCAATCGCGGTGCGAGTTATGTTGATCGCATGATTGACATCCTGGCGAGCGCGAACTGCACTCGTGCGCGCCGCCGCTCACGTCGTGCGTAATCTTTCTATCGCCGAATTAATCGTCGCGGGCGATTTGGGTGATCGCGGCGCGCGTTTAGACCGTGTGATTGATTACCTTCGCGTCAATCGAAAGTACGCTTCGTGTGGGGCAACCATGACGTGTCGTGGATGGGCGCGTGCTCAGGCATGAAGCCTTGATTGCGCCGTGCTCCGGCTCTCCGTGCGCTATCGTCGCTTGTCGCAACTCGAAGAAGGTTATGGAATCACCCTCGCACCGCTCGAACGCCTCGCACGTAACGTTTATAAGGACGACCCGGCGGAATACTTCCACACGAAAGGCACGGGCTTGCGCGACGGTCTCATCATGGCGCGAATGCAGAAGGCGGCGGCGATGATGCAGTTCAAACTCGAAGGGCAAGTCATACAGCGTCATCCCGAATGGAACATGGATGGGCGCTTGCTGCTTGATCGCATCAACCACGGATGGGATGGTCGAGGTTGACGGCAAAGCTATCCTTTATGTGACACATATCTGCCGACGCTTGATCCAAACATCCTTATCAACTATCAAACGAAGAACAGGAATGCCTGCGCGGCTGCGTCAATCGTTCGTCGGGAGCGGGCGGTTGTGGGAGCAGATGTCTTTCGTCGTGCGTCAGGGCGCGATGTGGACGACGAGCGACGACGCTGATCTTTCATGCGTGCGTGCCGACTGACGAGGGGAAGCATTTATTCCGTGAATATCGAGGAAAAACACTCCGGGCACGAATTGTTTTGAAAGCTGGGCGCATCGTGCGCAGAGTTCGCGCGCGGCGCGATGCCGCCGGATGCGGTTAACGACGCCGATTGGTTGTGGTTCTTGTGGATTCATCCGCTCTCGCCGCTGTTCGGTAAAGATCGTATGGCGACCTTTGAGGCTTACTTCATCGCCGATCAATCGACCCACGAGGAACACAAGAATGCGTACTTTGAGTTCATCCACGACGCCGCGTTCTGTCGCCGCGTACTCGCCGAGTTCGGCGTGTCGGAAAGCGAAGGCTTGATCGTCAACGGTCACGTGCCCGTCCGCGTCGAGCGTGGCGAACAACCCGTCAAGCGCGGCGGCAACGCCGTGACCATTGATGGGGCGTTCTCGGAAGCCTACGGCGACCGCGGATATACGTTAATACTCGCCGCCGACCGGATCGCGCTCGCTGAGCATCACCACTTTGAGTCTATCGCCGACGCGATTCATACGGGCGCCGACATCATGCCGGAAATCACGGTGCTGCGTTCTTACGACCAGTTGCGACGTGTCACAGACTGCGAGCAGGGCGCGCGTATTCGCAGCAAAATCAATTTGCTCGAACGCCTTGTGCAGGCATACGAAAAAGGGGACCTGTATGAGCGGCAAGACCTAACATAAGTCTTCGATGACGTTACCGGTACAAACAGTCTTCGGGAGTGGCACAGTCGGGGGAGATAAAAACCAAGCCGCAGATTGACGCGGATTAATGCAGATCAAAACAATTCTTTGAATCGGCGTCGATCCTCGGTTCATCCACGGCTCACCTCACGGCCTGCGGGCCACGACCCAATCTTCATTTGTATAGGTCAGGGAATTGCTTGCGAAGGTTGGCAACCTTCGGCTGATCGTTGATCACGATGTACGGTTCGTTCGGATGATGTGCCAGGTAGTCTTGATGGTAAG